>QIBC01000052.1 GCA_003225215.1 Acidobacteriota bacterium | reverse complement strand
AACGAGGTCCCCAGCAACAGCGCGACAAATATCGATCTCGAGAAACGCTCCATAGTATCCCCACTTTCTGCCCGTCCCATTTCGGGCACATCCGGAATTTCCGGTGAGGCCAGTAGGCCACGCAGCAAGAGATGTTCGCTATCGGGATTTTTAGCTAAATTTTTTATTTCGGGATGAGGCGGAGTGAACTGGCCGATGCCGGGACGATTGCGTGGATTCTGAGTTTGCGTGGGTTAAAGCAAAAAGCTTTTGAACACGGAGGCCACGGAGGAAGGGGAGGAAAATGTCAAAGGCTGGAGCATGGATTCATTGAACGCGATGACAGGATGAATGGAAGCGTCATGTTTTGCGACTGAGTCGACTTCGCCGATCGCGCAATCACACGGAACGGATGATTCACTAGACAATCATCCATCCAATCCGCAGTGTGAGCTTTTGGTTCTTCCCTCCGAATCCTCCGTGACCTCCGTGTTCAAAGCCTTTGCCTTTAGCCACGAAAAGGAGCTTCGCGCAGGATCGCTGGTTCATTGGCCTCGTCCTGGCGGCTGGCCGACCGCGGAGTGCCGACCGCCGCTTCTTGTGATACACCTTTAGATAGTGGCTCATTGTTCCAGCTGTGGTCGCAAGCTCTCTGGGTTCTCTTTTGGGAAGAGACTGTGCACCTGGTGTGTGCAGCACGAGGCGGCTCAGCGCGGCGAACTGCCTGAGGACGCGCCGCAGCCTGTGATTACTCGTCCATGGCAGCGCAGTGGCGTAAGCTCCGTGAGCCTCAGCCGTGCGCTGGTTGGAATCAACATCGCTGTTTATATCGTCATGGGATTGGTTGGCGGCGGATTGTTCTCCGATCCGTCTCCGCAGCAGCTGGTTGGTTCCGGCGCCAACTTCGGACCGCTGACTTTCAATGGTGAATGGTGGAGGCTGATTACCTATGCTTTTCTCCACGGAAGCCTCCTTCACATCGCGTTCAACATGTGGTGCCTGTGGGATATTGGCGCTCTTTGCGAATCCCTATATGGGACATTTACTTTTGGCGCAATCTACTTCGTCAGCGCAGTCGCTGGAGGACTCGCCAGCACAGGACTGCATCCGGGGCGGCTGAGTGTGGGAGCTTCGGGCGCAATCTTCGGACTCGCCGGAGCTCTGATCGGCAGCTTCTATCTTGGCGAATTCACGCTGCCGAAAGCCGTAATTCAGGCCCAACTCCGCAGCCTGATTTTCTTTGTGGGTTTTAACATCATCATCGGCATGGGCGCGGGCTCGACCGACAATTTCTGCCATCTCGGAGGTCTCCTGGCCGGGATGTTCTGCGGAGCGCTGATTGCGCGCTTCGCGCCGTCAGAGAACAACGTGCGCGCCCGCCTGGTAATCATTGGAGTGGCGGCGCTAACCCTGGCTGCGATCACGTATTCACTGGAGCGCTCGCGTAGTTACATCTTGCGAGGCCGGCTGTCACCGCCAGTGGTAGAGACGCATGCAGGCCGCAGGCTCGTCCAAATTAGTTTTGCCGTCCCAGAGCAGTGCCGCAAAAGGCGCGGCACTGCTCTCGGATGACGCTCTCTTTTCAGGAATTAATTTGGACAGGCCTGCAGCATGCTGTGTCTCTACCGGAAGCCATTGACGTTTGCTTAACTCACGATTTCCAATGTCTGCACAGGAGAAACTATGCAATCTGCTCCCATTGATATTCCCGCGCTGAAGACGCGCATGCGCGACACCTGGATGGCGGGCGACTTTGGCGTGATCGCGCGCTATGCCGAGAAGGAGATGGACGCGTTTGTCTCGCGGCTGAAATTGCGGCCAGGCACGCGCGTCCTGGACGTAGCGTGTGGCACCGGCAACACGCTGATTCCCGCGGCGCGGGCCGGAGCTGAAGTCACAGGCGTCGATATCGCCACAAACCTCGTGGAGCAGGCACGCGCGCGTGCCGCGAAGGAAGGACTCAAGGCCGAGGTCCGCGAAGGCGACGCCGAGCAACTGGAGTTTCCCGATTCGACGTTCGACGTAGTGATCTCAACTTTCGGCGCCATGTTCGCGCCGCGTCCCGAGCTGGTTGCGCGAGAGTTGCTGCGCGTTACCAAGTCCGGCGGGATGATCGCGATGGCCAACTGGACTCCCCTGGGCTTCGTCGGCAAGATGTTCCGCACCAGCGGAAGACACGTCCCGCCGCCTGCAGACATTCCGCTGCCTGCGTTGTGGGGAGACGAAGAGGTAGTGCGCCAGCGCCTTGGCGGCGGCGCCAAACAGATTGACTGCACGCGCCGCACCTGCGATTTCGACTATCCGTTTCCTCCCGCTGAAGTACTGGCGCTGTTCCGCAAGTATTTTGGACCAACGCAGGTCGCCTTTTCGAAGCTCGACGAGAACGGCCAGGCGGCTCTGGCCTCTGATCTGGAGAAGCTGTGGAATGAATACAATCAGGCCACGGACAGTACAACGAGGATCAGAGCCGAATATCTCGAGGTTCATGCGACTCGGGATTAGGAATCAGGCTCACCACAGAGGACACAGAGAGCACAGAGGAAATCAGAAAAAGTGTTTCCTCTGTGAACTCTGTGTCCTCTGTGGTTAAAGGACTCTCGTGCCGGCTATATCGTGCGGGCTATTCCGGAGGATTTGTTCAACGCGCTTGAGATCTTCCTCGGTATCGACTCCCACGGTGTCATAAGGACTCTCGGCGATGTGGATCTCGATGCCGTGGTCGAGGAAGCGTAACTGTTCCAGCCGTTCAGCCCGCTCGAGTTCCGATTCGGGCCAAGCGCAGAATTTCTCCAGCGCCTCGCGGCGATACCCGTAGAAGCCAAGATGCTTGAATCGCTTCACGGCGCCTGCGTTGTCGCGGTCGAAAGGAACGGTGGCGCGAGTGAAATAGAGCGCGCGTCCGCCGAGATCGGTTACGACCTTCACTGCATTGGGATTGTTTACGTCGGAAGCGCTGCATGGAGTCTTCACGGTTGAGACCATCACGCGCGCGTCGTGCATGGGCGCCAGGAGCGCGGAGATGTGTTCGGGCCGCGCCAGCGGCTCATCACCTTGCACGTTGACGTAAACGTCGGCGGGAATTCGCTGCGCCACTTCCCACACGCGATCCGTGCCACTGCGATGCGTGGAAGAAGTCATCTCAGCGCGCCAGCCGTTCTGTTTGCACAAGGCCAGCACCTCGTCGGAGTCAGTAGCAACGATCACATCGGAAAGTTGCGGGCAGCGTCGCGCGGCGTCAACGACATGGGCCAGCATCGGACGTCCGGCAATCTCGCGCAAAACTTTTCGCGGCAAACGAGTGGAGGCAAGGCGGGCGGGGATGATGGCGACAGTGCGCATGAGCAGCTTCTAAGCTACTAAGCTTCTCAGCTGCTGAGCAAAGGCAAAAGCATTTAACACGGAGGACACGGAGGGCACAGAGGTAAAACCTAAAAGCCAGAACAAGGATCGAGGGGATCCGACGGATACAACTAAATGGAGTGATTTCGGAACCGGTAATTGGGTGATTTTCAATCACGAAATCACAAACCGCCAAAAATCACGAAATTACAAACCGGTAAATCGCGAAATCACAAACCGCTAAATCGTGAAGTCACAAGATTCCTCCTCATCCGTCCGATCCGTCTAATCCTTCTAATCCATACAATCCGTGCTCTGGCTTTTAGGTTTTACCTCTGTGCCCTCCGTGTCCTCCGTGTTAAATGCTTTTGCCTTTGCTCAGCAGCCAAGAAGCTTAGTAGCTTAGAAGCTCCCCCGTTTGACGCTTTATTCCACGAAAAATTAGAATCAAAGCAGCGGCCGATCAGCCCGGCTGCGGTCCTGAAGCCACCTCTTCAGGCTCCTTCCCGACCGAAATCCCAGGTCATTTGTCATGTGGCGGTGTAGCTCAGGTGGTTAGAGCGACGGTCTCATAATCCGTAGGTCGCTGGTTCGAGTCCAGCCGCCGCCACCATTCAGGTAGTTGGCACAACCCATTGCGGAGTGCCGACTATGCAACACAAGCTGCAGAATTTTCCACCGAAGAGCGACGTACAGAATTCCGTCGTTCGCAACGACAACTCAACTTCACAAGCAGAAATCGCCAGCAATGACGCGGGTTTGGCGTGCGCTGACAGTCCGGAGTCGAGGCCGGATCAAGTCTCGACGGCTAGTTCTCTCGCGAAGGATTCGTCGGAATTAGAAGCCCCGATGTCTGCTTCGACTTCCGCGCTACCCACCCAGACTACCGGTCGAGCGGAGTCCCCGGCAGACGCCGATGTTGCGGCTGTTGGGGTGAGACGGCGGCCGGAACCACGTAGCCAAGAGCAGACACCGACGCAGCCGGGGGCGGTTGTGCCACAAGTTCTTCTGCAGGTACCTCGCTGCGAGGTGGCGCGCTCGGCCGGCTACGATCCGGGGGGCGAAAACGCGGTTGCTTGCGGCGCGACGGCGCAGGTTCTTTGCGAGTACTGCGGGCCGATGTGCTCCTCGTGCGCTGAGGAGACGTTTTGTTTCTACGGCGAGCACAAGCTTAGTTCGCTGGAGGAGACGGCTCCGCTGCGTGCGCGATCGAGGCGCACGCGGCGAGTCAGCGAGGTAGTGTACGTCGAGATCAAGTGTCCGAATTGCCGGAGCGTTCGTTTGGCCTTGCCGAAGAAGCACAGGCCGAAGGCCAGGCGGAAGTGTCCGGTGTGCAAGAGAGAAGCTCCAGCCGAATATCTCGCTCACGGATTCACCAGGAGAAGGTTGCCGTACCACGAGGTGTTCACAACGGAGAAGGAGCTGCCGGAGGGAGCTGACTTCAAACGGCGGATGCCGTGGGATAGGCGTCCTCCGTGGTGGGTAGAGGATTAAAGGTAGGCGAGTTCAGTCAGACGCTGCGGAACGCCGTTACCGTCCGAATCCCGCCGCTTCCATCTGCTCGCGTGCAGCGTCGGCAGTTGAACCGATTCCCTGCACCTTCAGTTTGAAGTCGTCGGGGTTCGTGGCGTTTTCAAGAGCGACTTCATAGGTCACGAGTCCCTGCTGATACAGATCGTAAAGCGACTGGTCGAAGGTCTGCATGCCGTACTGTGACGTACCAGCTGCTAGAGCTTCGCGGATCATGCGCGTCTTCTCCGGAATCGTGATGCACTCGCGGATGAATGCAGTGGACAGGAGCACTTCGACTGCGGGAACGCGGCCATTTCCGTCGGCTTTGCGCACAAGGCGCTGGCTAATGACTGCCTTGACGGTCGCGGCAAGCTGCATTCGCACTTGTTTCTGTTCCGGCGGCGGGAAAACAGAGATGATACGGTTGATAGTTTCGACCGCATCTAATGTGTGCAAGGTCGAAAACACCATGTGGCCGGTTTCAGCCGCGTGAAGAGCGGTCGAGATGGTTTCCAAGTCGCGCATTTCGCCGACCAGGATTACGTCAGGGTCCTGACGCAAACTGGCGCGGAGCGCCGAGGCAAAGGACGGCGTATCAACTTCCACTTCGCGCTGATTCACAAATCCGCGTTTATCGCGATGCAGGAATTCGATAGGGTCTTCGATGGTGATGATGTGCTCGGGCCGCTGCGAGTTCACGCGATCGATCATTGCCGCCAGCGTGGTCGACTTACCGGAACCGGTTACTCCCGTAACCAGCACAAGCCCGCGAGCCTCGTCGCAAATTTTTTCGACGATCTTCGGCAGATACAGCTCGTCGAGCACGCGGATCTTGGTGGGAATCACGCGCAATACGAGTCCGACGTTGCCGCGCTGCTGGAAGACGTTCACACGGAAGCGTCCCAGACCCGCGACGCCATAGGCCATATCGAGTTCGGCGGTTTCCTTGAATTTCTGCTTTTGCCGGTTCGACATCATGCTGAAGGCCATGTTCAGCATGTCTTCAGCGGAGATGCGTGGCTGATCGGAGAGCGCGACCAGTTCGCCGTCGACACGAATGTGCGGGAAGTTTCCAACTTTTAGATGCAAGTCGGAGGCTTTGCGATCCATCGCTATACGGAGCAGATCATCGATGTTCATCGTCTATCCTTGCCTTCGGGAAACGCTGTGTCTCTCGCCGGCGGCGTCTCGGGCGGTACTGCGGAGTTTTCGCAGTTGTGGGCTTGAGGCGAAAGGTAGCATGCTCCTATTGCATACACAATGAGGCTCGCTACTTAGTAGTTACTTTCGGTCACGTCCGGCGAGTTGGAACATCTAATAGGCGTTATGACAGACAACAGCCAGCACAATCGTCCACGAGTTGTGGTTGTCGGCGGCGGATTCGGCGGGCTCCAAGCCGCGCTGGGACTCGCCAAAGCGGATGTCAACGTTACGATTCTTGACCGCAAGAATCACCACACCTTCCAGCCTCTGCTGTACCAGGTGGCTCTGGCTGCGCTGTCGCCCGCAGACATCGCAGCGCCGATCCGCAGCGTGATGCGAAGCAAGAAGAATGTGGAGGTGCTGATCGGCAATGTAGTCGGCTTCGACCTCGAGCGCCGGCGCGTTCGCCTCGAGGAGGGCGACGAGGTTCCCTATGACTACCTCGTGATTGCCGCCGGAGCTACCCATTCCTACTTCGGGCGAGACGACTGGGCGCAGCTCGCTCCGGGCTTGAAGACGCTGGAAGATGCAACTGAGATCCGCCGCCGGGTATTGCTGGCGTTCGAACTCGCGGAGCGCGAAACGCTGCTCGACCGGCAGCATTGTCCGCTGAATTTCGTGATCGTTGGGGCTGGGCCTACGGGAGTTGAATTGGCAGGCGCCATTGCTGAAATTTCACGCCACGTCCTTACCCAGGACTTTACTGCTATTGATCCGCGGCGAGCGCGAATCATCCTGCTGGAAGGCGGACCGCGCGTCCTGCCAACATACACCGAAGATCTCTCCGCCAGTGCGCAGAGACAGCTCGAGCAGTTGGGCGTAGAGGTCCGAACCAACACGATGGTGACGAACATTGAACCCGGAGTCGTCTGGGTTGGCGATGAGAAGCTCGAGTCGGTTGTCACGCTCTGGGCGGCAGGGGTGCGCGCTTCGTCCTTAGGCGAGGCAGTGGGCGGGAAAATCGATCGCAGTGGTCGCGTCGTCGTCAATGACCGATTGAATATCGAAGGACATCCCGAGATCTTTGCCATCGGCGACGTGGCGCACTTCGAGCAGAATGGCGCGCCGGTTCCCGGAGTAGCTCCAGTCGCCATCCAGATGGGGCAGTATGTCGCGAAAGAGATCCGCCGCCGCGTGCAGAACAAGCCAAGCCGGCCATTCAGCTATTGGGATAAGGGCAGCATGGCCACCATTGGCCGTACAAAAGGCATTGCCCAAATCGGGAAGATTCATCTCTCCGGCGTGATTGCCTGGGCGGCATGGCTGTTCATCCACCTTATTTACTTAATCGGTTATCGCAACCGCTTTTCTGTGTTGCTGAACTGGGGCTGGCAGTATCTAAGCTGGCAGTCGGGCGCACGTCTCATCACCGGCAGCGACCAGCTACCAGGATGGCACTATCATCACGACACCGAAACCTCCGAGCAAAAGAAACGAGCAGCGGGATAGCGGAAGCATTTATGCCTCCACATGCCTTCTCGTAGAGACGCAGCATGCTGCGTCTCTACCATGCTGCGCGGGAAGAGGAAGTCAGCTTCGTTACGAAAGTTGATCTCCTATCGCACGGAATCGGCGATCCACCTCAGATAATCCGCGCTGCCGCCCTCGATGCTCACCTCGATCGCCTCTGGCAAATCGTAAGAGTGCAACTCGCGGATGCGCGCTGTCACTGCAGGGGCCCGTGATGCCACGGTCTTTATCAGGAGCAGAAATTCCTCAGCACTCTCGACCTTGCCTTGCCAGCGATACACCGAATCAATGGGGCCGATGATGTTCACACACGCTGCCAACCGGGCTTCCACCAGTGCGATCGCGATTCGTGAGGCTTCGTCTTTTGAGCCTGCAGTGCTGATCACCAGCTTCTCGTCAGACATTCTTTTACAATCGTAGCTTTCAGCTGGAAGCGCAAGAGTAAACACGACACGCATCGCACGGATTTCACGGATAGACCCACATCGAGTGATTCTCGGCGTAACTGACGGCATTGCTTTTTCAATCCGTTGCCAACAATCCGTGTAATCCGTTTCATCCGTGAAATCCGTGTGGTGTTTTGGTTTTGTTCTTCGTTGGACGAGGAGGTCCCATGGCAACGCAGATTAAGTTCGGCACCTCAGGATGGCGGGCGATCGTTGCGGACGAGTTCACGATGGAGAATGTGCGGCGCGCGGTGACAGGGATCGGGCGCTATGTGGCTTCGCGTAATCCGAATAATCCGAAGTTGCTGGTTGGGCGCGATCCTCGATTCATGGGCGAGACCTTCGTAGCGGAAGCTGCAGGCATCCTCGGCCATCACGGCGTGAAACCACTCGTGATTCCTGAAGCCGCGCCCACTCCAGCGATCGCCTACGGTATCGTCACGCGCAAGACTGATGGCAGCATCAACTTCACCGCATCGCACAATCCCCCGGAGTACAACGGCATCAAGTTCTCCACGCCGGACGGCGCACCTGCATTACCGGAAGTAACCAAGGCGATCGAGCAGGAGATCGCCGCCGTGAATCTCTCTGCGACAGGGGACTCGGGCAAGAACGTTTCGATGGAAGAAGTCGATGTGCGTCCACCGTATCTCAAACGTCTCGCCGAGCTGGTGGACCTGGGAGCAATCAAGAAGTCCGGAATCAAAGTTGTCTTCGATCCGTTCTGGGGAGCGGCTCGCGGATACTCTGACGTGCTGCTGCGCGAGAACGGTGTCTCGGTCGCAACCGTTCACGATTATCGCGACGTTCTCTTCGGGGGCCACGCACCCGAGCCTGAAGGCAAGCTGCTCGACGAATGTCGCGCAAAGATGAAAGAGACCGGGGCCGCCATTGGCATCTGCACCGACGGCGATGCCGACCGCTTCGGTATTGTTGATCGAAATGGTACCTTCATCCAACCAAACTACGTGATTGCTCTTCTCTTCAACTACCTGCTCGAAACGCGGGGATGGAGGACCGGCGTCGGAAAGTCTGTAGCAACCACGAACATGCTGAACGCCATCGCCGAGAAGAATAAGCTCGAGCTGCATGAGACTCCGGTGGGATTCAAGTACATCGGCGAGCTCATCAAGCAGGACAAAATCACCATCGGGGGCGAAGAGAGCGCCGGATTAACCATTCGCGGTCACGTGCCGGAGAAAGATGGCATCATCGCCGGCCTGCTCTGCTGCGAAATGGTGGCAACGCGAAAGAAGACTTTGCAAGAACTGTTAGGCGAGCTATTTGGCAAAGTTGGTTCCTTCTATCCCGTGCGCGAGAACTTCCGCTTGACGCCTGAAGTGAAAGAGAAGTTCACTAGAAAGGTGACCACGGATCCTACAGATTTTTCAGGACGTAAAGTCGCGAAGGTCGTCCGCACTGACGGACTGAAATTAGTGCTGGAAGATGGATCGTGGGTGGCGTACCGCATGTCAGGCACCGAGCCCGTGGTGCGCGTTTATACCGAAGCACGATCGGAAGGCGATTCCGCCAAGCTGAGCGAAGCGGCCAAGCAGTGGGTTCTGCAATAGAGAATGAAAAAAGTTCAAGCCCTCGTTGAAGCACTCGCCGCAAAGCTCTATCAGGGTCGCCGCAAAGGCGCGACGCTTGTCTTATGCCTCATCGCCATCTGGGTGGCCTATCACGTCGTTTTCGGCGCGAATGGGACCATGGTCTATGCCCACAAGCGCGAAGAACATCGAGCCCTGAATAAAGAGATCCAGGAACTGAAGCAGGAAAACGAACAGCTCACGAACCACGTCGATGCTCTGAAGAACGATCCCCGTACCATCGAAAAAGAGGCGCGCGAGCAGCTTCGGTATGCCCGTCCAGGAGAAGTGATCTACACGCTTCCGCAGCCGACGCGCAAACCATCCACCTTCACCGCCGAGAAGCGGTAACTGAGGAGTTGAGATAGAGCTGCCGTCCAGCGCGAAGACGCGCCTTCGGCGCTAGCTATAATGTTTCTTCGAGCATTTCAAATGATGCAAAACGAAATAATCTTCTGCGCACAGGAGTCGCCACAGGGCGGTTACGAAGCCCAAGCGCTTGGACATCCAATCTTTACCCAAGCCGATTCCATTGACGAACTCAAAGAAATGATCCGCGATGCCGTGACTTGTCGTTTTATGGAAGATGCAATCCCGATCGTGACAAAAATCAAATTCTCGCAGTCATCTGATTAAATAATTAAGTCTGCCACCTATCATCAGGGTCCACATGCTGGACTGCTTGCGGAGAATTAAATGAGAATTGGCATCCTCACTGGAGGGGGCGATTGCCCCGGTCTAAACGCAGTCATTCGCGCGGTTGTTCGCAAGGGCATCTTTCATCATAACGACGAATTCATCGGTTTCCTCGAAGGCTGGCGCGGCGTGATGGACGATCAAACCGTCAAGCTCACGCTCGACAGCATCGCCGGCATTCTGCCGCGCGGTGGAACCATCCTGCGCACGTCGCGCACCAATCCGGCAAAGAAAGACGGGGGCATGCAGCGCTGCCTCGAGACGCTAAAGCGCCATAACATTGAGGCGCTGATCGCACTCGGCGGAGACGACACGCAATCGGTCACGTACAAGCTTCAGGAGATGGGATTCAAAGTCGTCGGTGTTCCCAAGACGATCGACAACGACCTCAGCGGCACCGACTTCTGCTTCGGATTCGACACCGCCGTGAACATCTCTACCGAAGCCATCGACCGCGTGCACACCACCGCCGAGGCGCACAACCGCGTAATCGTCGTCGAAGTGATGGGACGCGACTCCGGCTGGATCGCTATCTACAGCGGAATCGCAGGCGGCGCCGATGTGATTCTCATTCCCGAGCGCCCATTCGATCTCAACGAGGTTGCCGAGACCATTGCCCAGCGCCACGCTCGCGGACGCTACTTCAGTGTGGTTGTCGTCGCAGAAGGAGCCCGCCTGGCCGCAGGCATCGACGAGCAGATCGTTGCCGAAAAGGGAAAGAAGGACGAGTTCGGACACGTTCGCCTGGGCGGCATCGGCACCATCCTCGCGCAGGAGCTGGAGAAGCGCACCGGCTTTGAAGCGCGGGCTGTCGTTCTCGGACACATCCAGCGCGGCGGATCGCCCACCGCGTTCGATCGCATGCTGGCCACCCGTTACGGCATCGGCGCCATCGACGCCGTGCATCGCCACGACTTCGGCAAGATGGTCGCTTTGCGCGGCACAGACATCGTCACGATTCCGTTAAAGGAAGCGCTCTCGCGCACGCGCGTGGTCGGACAAGACCTGATCGATGTCGCCGCAGGTTTGAGAGAACCCGCCAACAAGGCGGTGTAGAAACGATTCAGGCACGCTGAACTATGCGGCCGAGCAGTGCCCCGATGCGAACCAGTGCCGTCATTGCCCGTCGCTCTCACCGATCTACGCGAAAAACTCCTTGCAGTTTGAGGTGATCCTCGAACTCACGCTCCAAGGCAACACGACGTTCGCGCCACTGGGCACGCATGGCGCTCTCGTCTGCGACGTGCCAATAGCCGGGCGATATCAGTGGCGCTGCCCGGTGCACCTCGAGGAGCACGACCGACTCGACGGGGTATCGTGCCTTCTCCTCACCGACCACGATCCGCACTGCCCTCTCAAAGATTTCGCCGCTTGCATGCAGCGTCGAATGACCAAAAAAGCGATATCCTCGCCGCGACAGCTGGTCGACTACATTCAACTCCATCCACGGATGGACTGCGAGATTCGCCCGCGTGCCCGGGGAAGCGATATCGAGAAAAAACACGTGGTGGTCGTCCCAAATCCGAATGGTTCCTTTTGGGGAAAGGTTCGGCAGTCCTTCAGGAGTAACAGTGGCCGCAAAGCACAGATGGGCCGAGCGGATCACGGCCCGCATGTCCGCAGTGAGGACTATAGAACCACGCGCATCGTTTGCCATTCATTCATGCTAACGCTCTGGGATAGGCGGCGCGCTCGATGGATGAGCGTACGGGCGCCATGAGTATTCGGAAGATCGGCCGGCCTTACGCTGCAGAGCTTGAGAATCCCTACAACCTTGTCATAATTTTTTTGATACCTACACGAGAACTCATGCAGGGGTCGCGGCAAGGTGTGATAGATTCGCTTTGCGGCCACTTCCAATTCAATCAAATGGGCGACGATCCCCGCCGGCCTTTCGTCGTTCTATGGAGGTGTTTTGCATGAACGCAGAAACGCAACAGCCTGAGTACCCGTACTTCGTAAAGATCGAGACCTCGAACGGCCAATCTGCCAATGTCCCCATCGCATTCCTAACCCGTCAACAAGTTGAGAATTTCCTTCAGTTTGACTTCAAGCGCCTGGTGGAAGAAGCCGGTATCAAGGGAGCTCGCATCCATGTGGAACGCGCGACGACCGCTGACTACGAGAAAGTGCTGGGCGAAATCACGGCGTGCCTGCGAACCGTTCCCGTGAAAGTAGCTTAATGAGGTAGCAATGAGCGATTAGCGAAATCATGGGCTTGCGCCTTAGCTAATCGCTTATTGCAGAGCATTGTGAACTGTACCGACGGCATCAGCCGATCGGCCATGTTCTACGCCATTCCTTTCCGATGGGCAGAATCTCAGCGACATCGACACACGTACGTGAAACGCGTGTTTTTCCCAGAGTAGGATTGGATAGTGTTTCGAATGGTCGCAAACTCCTTCAGGCTTCCGCGCGCTCGATTGAAGCAGAGTGATCTTGCGCATTTCCTCCGTGCCGGAGAATGAATCATCACCGCTTAAGAAAGGACTCAGAAGTGAGTCACCGCATTCGAGCAACTGCTCTCGTCCTCCAAGAACGGACCATGCGCCGTGCAGGCCCAAAACCTCCCAAATGGCCCAGCTATCGAGGCAACTCTGAATTCGTCGGCACAAGCCCGAGCGGGCAAGTCACGGTTTATGTCGATCCCACTTTGGGACAGCCGGCGTCTCAGAATGCAAAGGATCTCGTCAAGGATGCCGACCGAGTCCTCAAGGCCAACGACGCTATTTTTGGCGCCAAGGGCGGAGCTGTGAGTGTGATTATCTTCGCGCTCGATGGCCGTACGGACGGAACCGGCGGCGCCGATCATATGGGCTGCGATTACACGACGGGGAATGCGATTGAGGTCTGCGCATCCTTCGGCCGTTCTGAGCGTGTATCCGCGCTGTTCGAGGCCGAGCTGAGCGAATGCTCGATGGGAGGAAATCTTTGCGGCGTCAGCACGGGTGAAGCTTTGTCCCGCTGGTGTGCAGCCGTGATCGGCAACAACGCTCTTGCTGATTTCGCCACCGCTCCACAGTGGGTGCAGGACGGAATGCCCGATTTCGTAAATCAAACCGACGCGACCGACCAGAATCCCGACAGCACGGGATGTGGAATGGCTTTCATATCGTGGCTCCTCGCCAAAGGCTATGATCTCGGCAAGATTGCCCAGACAATGGTTTCTCTTGGAGACTCTGGAACGCTTGCGCAGCTCTACGCCAAATTGACATCCGATTCCGCTTCAAAAGCCTGGCCCGCATTCCAGACAGACATTCAAGCGCTGCCCAACGGAGTTACGAGCGACGATCCCTTCGGCCAAGCAGCGCTCTGACCGGACCGTGAGCAGGGGCTCCGGCAAATCGTCCGGCGAGCCCTTCGATTCCTGCGGGAGAGCTTGGAGAGAAGTAGCCCGCCTTCGCCGCCCTGGGTGGCCATCGTCGTCACCTGACTTCGCTGTTCTGTTTTTGCATCTCAAAAAAAAATTTCACTTTTCTCTTGACGAAACGGGGCTTTCCGCTTAGCAGGAGAAATGTAGTCGATTGAAAGGCCTTCCAAGAGGAGGCAAGGACATAACGAGAACTCGGCGGGCGCCCTTCAGTCCGCCGACCACCGGCAGGAGCGGCGCTGCCAAAGATTTCCCGGAAGAACTCTCTTCCATCGGCCTGCACCTTACAGCGATGTGGCGCCGTGTCCCTGAATGCACCGATCTTCGTATCGGCGCACGGTAGAGACGCAGCATGCTGCGTCTTCACGACGAGGCATCGAACTGCGTTACATCTGGGTTAAACAAGCGGCATAGTGGAGACGCAGCATGCTGCGTCTCTACCAGGAAGAGCACGACATATGACAACACCTACGTCCAACCACCGCGTTCCTGTTTTTCGTCTCTTCCAGCCCACATGGGGCGAACCCGCGTACTACGTGATGCGCGATGTCGCCATCCGCATGGTTCGCGATCGCGCAGCGACGTGCATCAATCGTGGCCGGGCGCTTCGGCTCACGTTTCATCGCCCGGAAAATTTGCGCGACGAGAGCGCGCGCATCGGTCCTGCGACGATTCACGCGTATGCGTGTGGTTCGAAGCGAGCGATTGCTGCGGTAGAAGGATGGGCGACGTCTTTGCCTTTCCCGGTAGAGACGCAGCACGCTGCGTCTTCACGATGAGGCGTGGAAGTCCATTACCGCCAGGGATATGGAAGCGGGATGGTGGAGACGCAGCATGCTGCAAGCTTGTCCAAATTAGCTTTGCGGAAATGGTTTTGAAGGAACATGGCTTCAGCGCAGCGGAGCCGTGCCATCAGCCCAGACTTGGAATCGGGCTTCAGCCCCGGCGCCTTTTCCCAATTTAGAAAGAGTACCTCAGCGGCTAAAGCCGGATTTCAGGCCGGTTTTAACGGCACGGCTACGCTTCGCTGAAGCCGTGCCCCTTCAAAACCTGAGGAAACCAAGAAACACGCCAGCTAGTTTGGACAGTCTTGCAGCATGCTGCGCTTCTACCGGAAATGACAAGACACCGGGCTCTCCTCAAGCCCACTCCGGCGGCGTTGGATTCGAACAACCAATCGCGTTCGGCGTCGCCGGAGTGCCCGCCTTTCACGCGGTATCATATCGGGAACGCCGAGGCTAACGAAACAGAGAGGCCGAAGGCCGCAATTCTTGTCGCCCACGCTGTAAGGCGTGGGTAGCCGTTGTAGAGCATGAGCCCTGAAAGGGCGGCATTCGATGCCTATTTAGAGTCCAGGCGAATACCCGGCCGAGGGCGGCCGGAACCACGCAATCAAATTTTCGAAGATCGAACTTTGGAGTCACTATGAGCGAAACCAGCGAGCAAACAACACCGAAGAAGAAGCGTGCGCCGAAAGCGGATGCAAAGGTGTTTACGCGATCGTGTCGCAGAACGCTGAAGCTCACGCCTTCAGATTCTGCAGATCCCTGGGTCGACATCCTCAACGTCAAGCTGTATGAGATTGCGCGTCATCCTGAGTCTTCGCAGAGCCTCCGGCTGCAGGCCATTAAGACAGCGATCGCGTTGTGTGGGGATCAGCCAATCGACATGACGAAGCCGAAGCACGACGAAGTAGAGTCGAGAGTTACACGCAATTCACTTTCTCCTACCCCCGAAGAAGAGGCTCTGAACGAGGCAGAGCTGGACGCTCAAATCGCCGAACTGCAGGGCCGCCTTGGATCCGTCTCCATCGGCGACGTGTAAGCTCACGCTGGCCGAGAAGCGGAAACTTGCGCGACTGCTGGTTCTCAAGTTCCGATGTAGGACGGAGCCCAGTCTCAAAGCTTTCGTCCATTACACTTGGCCCATTCTGGAACCAACGACAACACTGCAATGGAACTGGCACCTCGACCTGCTCTGCGACTGGCTGACGGCGGTCAAAGAAGGCAAATGCCGGCGGCTGATTATTAATGTCCCTCCACGGAGCATGAAGTCGCTGCTGTGTACGGTTTTCTATCCGGTTTGGAGATGGTGCACTGCGCCACAGCGGCGGTTCATGTTTGTGAGCTATTCCGACGATCTCAGCACCGATCATTCCGTCTTTCGCCGCAACGTGCTGAACTCCGCGATATACCGTGCTGCCTGGGGAAACCGCGTGAAGTTCTCGAAGGACCAGAATCTGAAGACACAGTACGAGAACACGCGGCGCGGTGTGATGTTCTCGACGTCGATCACCGGATCGGCGACCGGCAAGGGATGTGACGAGTTGATTGTCGACGATCCTATGAATGCAAAGAAAGCATTTAGCGACCAGGAGCGCGAGGCGACGAACCGGAACTTCGACGCGACCTTTCGTTCGCGGCTGAACGATCCCGCAACCGGAACGATCATCCTCATCATGCAACGGCTGCACGATCTCGACTTGACCGGACACGTGCTGGCTCAGGAGCCCGGAACCTGGACGCACCTCAAGCTTCCGGCCGAGGCCGAGCACGATGAGAGCTGGCCTTATCCCATCAAGGGAACCACATATCCGCGCAAAGCCGGCGAGCTGCTGTGGCCCGCGCGCTTCTCCCACGAAGTCCTCGCAGGGCTCAAGACGGCGATGGGATCGTGGTCGTTCGCCGGCCAATATCAGCAAAATCCGGCGCCGCTCGAGGGCAGCATCGTCAAGCGCGAGTGGATTCGCTACTACCGCGAGCTGCCGACCACAGCCGAGGGCGGCTGTGCCACAAGTGGCTGCGCCACGGAAGGCACATGGGTGCAGAGTTGGGATTGCAGCTTCAAGGATTCCCGTGAATCCGACTACGTGGTTGGGCAAGTCTGGCTTCATACAGGCAGCTGTTTCTACCTGATCGATCAGGTCCGCGAGCGCATGGATTTCGTTCGTACCATGCAGGCGATCCGGCAGATGACGGCGAAATATCCGCAGGCGACCGCCAAGCTGATTGAGGACAGAGCCAACGGTCCGGCGGTAATTTCGGCACTGCGCGAGGAGATTAGCGGCATCATTGCTATCGAGCCGGATGGTTCCAAAATAGGACGAGCGCACTCAGTCTCGCCGCTCTTCCAGGCCGGGAATGTCCTTCTACCGGAAGTAGCAACCGGAGGCGGCTTCCGCTCCGCGGGATGGGTGGGCGACTTCGTCGAGGAGCTAACCCGTTTCCCCAACGCCGCGCATGACGATCAGGTAGACGCCTGTGCCCAGGCGCTCGCGTATCTGAAGCAGGATAAGGGCGGGGTTTGGCATTACTACAAGGAGTTAGCGGAAAGTTTGCGGCGATAGGCAATGTTCGTTTGCCCGGCCGTTGGTCGCAGCATACTGCAAGTTGGTCCAAATCAGCTCTTCAGAAAAACGGTTTGGAAGGGGCACGGCTTCAGCGAAGCGCAGCCGTGCCATTAGCGCAACCTAAACTACGGGCTTCAGCCCCGGAGGGAATCTTCTCGGCGTGTAGTAAGAGAGCATCAGCGGCTGAAGCCGAGTTTCAACCTGCTCCTAACGGCACGGCTACGCTACGCTAAAGCGGTGCCCCTTCAAAACCATTCAAATCAAGAAACACCACGGTTAATTTCGACAGGAATGCAGCATGCTGCGTCTCTGCGATGCAGACTGGAAATCGACACAGCGTGGCGCTCCTCAGGTGCATGGTGGAGACGTAGCATGCTACGTCTCTACCAGCGCTGCGAAGCGTGTCGTACCGGTTCTATTCTGAACTGTATTGGCATTCCACAAAAGGAGCACTCATGAGTCGAATCATTTTGATTTCCGTGATGGCGGCAGCTGTCACGCTCTTTGCTCTCGCTCAATAAGGAAGATGGCGCCACCATCGACGGAACCTATGCCCTGGTGACGAACCTGCCGGTCGGACCGCAGCAGATCTACATCGCGTCGGAACTAGCGCCTAACACCACAGGCGGAACGCTTAGCGTTTCAGTGCGCCTGCCGCAGCGCGCGTTGAGTTTTCAGGAAGTCAACACCACGGCTTCGGCGGGAACGTGTACGGATCGGTTTGTGGTGGGGTATTAAGCGCTTTTACCACGGAGACACGGAGTCACGGAGAACAGCAACCGGAAGAAACCACAAAGGACACGAAGGATCACGAAGGGGTTCGGGCGTGTTTCCCTTCGTGTTCCTTTGTGTCCTTTGTGGTTAGCTTTGGCTGTTCTCTGTATCTCCGTAGTGGGGAGGATCCTCCCTACGCTCGGGATGACAAGAAGAAATCGGGATGACAAGAAGAAACTATGACTGAACGCATTCGAGGTGGTACCGCTCGTTCCATCGAAGCCGGCGTGCTCGAGCGCATTGGGCAGCGATTGCGGGCTACAGTCGACGCCTGGTTCGGGCCGCTCAGTCCTCTGCCGCAGGTTGCGCCTGCCGACACGCCGCCGCGGCGCTTCGATTATCCCTCGGGCGTGAATCTGACGGCGCTGCCGCGTGGTTACGAGGCCATCGGCTTCCAGCAGATGCGCGATCTGGCGGATTCGTTCGACCTGGTGCGGATCGCGATTGAGACGAGAAAAGATCAGGTGAGCAAGATGCCCTGGTCGTTTCGGGCGAGGAAGGGGCTTAGCGCACCGACCCAGGGAGCGTCGCGCTCCGGTAGAGACGCTGCACGCAGCGTCTCCACGATGCAGCCCGGAAAATCAATACTGCCTGGCGTTCCCGAAGAGCATGGTGGAGACGCAGCATGCTGCGTCTCTACTAGCGGAGCGCCGGGCGCCCTCGCCCGGCGTGCCAGTGCTGCGGACAGAATCGACGAACTTGCCGAATTCTTTCGCTGTCCCGATGGCGAGCATGAGTTCGACGCTTGGTTGCGCATGATCGTCGAGGACTTGCTGGTGATCGATGCGGTCACACTGGCGGCGACGGTCGATGAGCGCGGCGCTGTATGGTCGCCTGGCAAGAAGATTCAGCGTTTTGAGGTGATCGATGGCGCCACCATCAAGCGCGTGATCGACGAGATGGGACGCACTCCGGCTCCGCCGGCTACGGCGTATCAGCAGATCCTCAAAGGCGTACCGGCGATCGACTTTACTGTCGACGAGCTGGTGTATCGTCCGCGCAATCTGCGGACGCACAAGTTCTACGGCTACTCGCCGGTGGAGCAGATCATCATCACTATCAATCTTGCGCTCCGGCGGCAGATGTTCACACTGGCGTACTTCACTGAAGGCAACGTGCCCGAGGCGATCTGCCAGGCGCCGCCCACCTGGAATACCGATGCGGTCAAGGAATTCCAGGACTGGTTCGATCAAACCCTGGCGGGCAAACTTGCACAGCGCCGCAAGGTCACCTTCATTCCCAATACGGGAGGAAAAGACGCGATCCAGTTCACCAAAGAGCCTCCGCTGACGAGCGATCTCGAGGAATGGCTGGCGCGCGTGGTGTGCTGGGCGTTTTCGATCTCGCCGCAGGCGTTGATCCGGCAGATGAATCGGGCAACCGCCGAGACGGCCAAAGAACAGTCGGACGAGGAAGGCATTACGCCGCTGCTGAACTGGCTGGCGTCGCTGATCAATGGACTCGTGCGCAAGTATTTCGGCTACGACGACGTCGAGTTCGCCTGGGGCGAGCGCAAAGACGAGAACAAGCTGGAGCAGGCGCAGATCAATCAGATCTACGTGCAGTCGGGGATTCTGACAGTGGATGAGGTCAGGGAGTCGTTGGGGAAGCCAGCGAGATCGGGTGATCGGGCCATCGGGTGATCGGGTGAAGTGAGGGCGGGCTATCAATGCATCGCCATCCCTGAATTAAGAGTGTCAAAGGCGTTTCGAGTTTCGAGTTTCGGCCAAGCCAGTCCCACGCCAGAACGCATGGGTTAGGCTTTGCCGAAACTTGAAACTCGAAACTTGAAACGCCTTTGACGCTGCCAATCGCGAACTGGGCCGACATTGGCACTTAAACACTTAATCGGAGCCAAGATGAAGAAAATTCAACTCTTTGCTGCGCTCACCAAAGTCGACGAGGCCAGGCGCGAGGTCTGGGGACTCGCTACCGCTGAAGTCGTCGATAAGGACGGGGAGATCTTCGATTACGCGTCGTCGAAGCCTTACTTCGCAGATTGGTCGCGCGAAATTTCCGACGCCACGTCTGGACGCAGTCTGGGCAATGTGCGCGAGATGCATCAGTCGAGCGCGGTGGGCAAGCTGGTCGATCTGCAATTCGACGATCAGCGAAAGACCATCGCGGTCGGCGCAAAGATCGTCGACGAGCCCGCTTGGCAGAAATGCGTCGAAGGCGTTTACACCGGCTTTTCTATCGGCGGACGCTATGTGAACCTCTGGCCGGATGGCGAGTTTCTCCGTTTTACCGCGCAGCCGGTAGAGATCAGCGTGGTCGACAATCCCGCGGTGCCGAATGCGCATTTCACGGCGATCAAGGCCGACGGGAGTTCGGAAGTACGGAAGTTTGTAACCAGCTTCGAAGCTACGCAGCTCCGAAGCTTCGGAGCTAACCCAGAACAGGAGCAAGGAATGAAACCAGAACACGAAGAGAAACTCGACAAGGCGATTGCCCAATCGAATCATTCGCTCGAAAAGATTGTCGATGTCGATCGCAAGCTGGAATCGCTGGAAGCCGGATTGAAAGAGCTGGCCGACGCGTTCCGCAAATTCAGCGAAGGCTTCGCCAAGAGCCTTCTGCCTCAAGAGAAGCGCGTCGCGCGCACCAGCGTGGCAGTGTCAAAAGAGGACGACGGCAGAAACTCCGCCGGGCGTGGCAGCGGCTTTGTCTCCGCACGCGAAGGTCAGCAGACAGACGCCGATACCGGCTTTCTCGAAGCCATGAAGTCGGCGCATGCGAACCCAGTGATCGGGGCGTAAACCATTTCACCACGGAGACACGGAGTCACGGAGAAAAGCCAAAGCTAACCACAGAGGACACGAAGGAACACGAAGGGAGTCAAGGCTCGAACCCCCTTTGTGATCCTTCGTGTCCTTTGTGGTTTCACCTGCCTTTGGCTTCTCTCCGTCTTTCTCCGTGACTCCGTGACTCCGTGTCTCCGTGGTGAACAGGTCTTTAACAATTCATCTCAGCAAAGGAAAAAATATGTTCAACGGAGAAGTCACGCAGCGCACGATTGAACTCCTGAAGGGGATCGATCTTGCCAAAGCGACCTTCCAGACCTCCACCGGTCTGGTGAACTACGACCTGACGGGACCGGCGAAGAAGCTCTATCCGGTCTTGTCGCCGCTGCGCAATGCGCTGCCGCGCGTGATGGGCAACGGCGATACCGCGACGCGCTGGAAGGCGATCACGGCGATCAACACAGCCAACTTGTCTCCGGGAGTTTCGGAAGGCAAGCGCGGCGGACGCATCGGCGTCAGCGAGCAGGACTACACGTCGGCCTACGCCGGGCTCGGCCTGGAAGGCGACGTGACCTTTGAAGCGCTGTACGCCTCGCAAGGATTCGACGATGCGCGGGCCCGGACGGTTGAGTCTGTCCTGCGCGCGGTGATGATTGCGGAAGAGCGCGTGATCTTGAACGGGAACAACTCGCTCGCGCTGGGCACGGCGCTTGCACCCACGGCCACTCTTGCTTCAGGCGGATCGATGACCGCGCAGGCAACTGTGGTCTTTGTGGTGGCGCTGACTCCGGAGGGATTTATCAACTCGACCATTGCCGGAGGCGTTCCCAAATCGGTAGTTCGCAACAACATTGATGGGACCACGGATACGTACGGCGGCGGCTCGTCGAACATCTCGCTGGCGTCGAACACCGTCACGACTGCAGGCGGAAATCTGAGTATCACGGCAATTTGTCCGGCCATTAAGGGCGCGGCGGGCTACGCCTGGTACGTTGGACCAAACGCTGCCGGCGCAAAGCTGGC
>QIBC01000228.1 GCA_003225215.1 Acidobacteriota bacterium | reverse complement strand
AATCGACCAGACTGCTCGTGGCCGACGTTAAGCGGCCAGCAGAATTGTAGTTCTGAGTCAGCGTGTATAGGTTCGGCGGGTGGCCCATCCCTTCCCAGTATGGTCTTCCCATCGGACTGCGAGAAACTGGGTGCCCCATCCTCGCCGGTGTTGCGAGAGTGGGATTCGAGGATGGCTGCAACTCCGTGTTGGATTTTACTTTTATGAGATACGAAGCAGCATCTAACTCGCCTTTCTCTAAAATGGAATAGACGAGTTGCAGAAATCCTTAACAAAAGAGGCAATACCAGGGCTGATCAAGGTTCACGTGATCCCACCCTCGCAAACCCCGCGAGGATGGGGCACCCTTTATCTCGAAGTCTGATGCAAACACCAAAACGGGAATGGCTGGGCCACCCGTCTTGTTGAGGACGGGTGTTAACGCAATCGCCGTTTAGAAGCCCCATTCGCGGCGCCAGACAGTGTGCATGTCATGTTAGGTTGAAGCAAAGGAGCAGTTTGATTCCAATCTATGCTCACACGAATCAGAGTGTGTCTCCTCTTGGTCCTGACCTCCGGCCCAAGCCTTTTCGGCGCCGATTTTGCGATGGCGGTGACCGACAAGAATTATCTCGACACTCAAGGTTTTAGCGTATTTCTCTACGACAGCACGTATCATCCCGTTTTCGTAGACCAAAAGAACACGGCCATGGAGATGATTCTCCACGGCCAACGCATCGCCACGAACGGTGACGTGCGACTGATGCCAACGCCCGAGCAGTGGGATTTGGTGGCAACTCTCAAAGGGCGCCAAGCCGATAAGGCGAACAACCGGCTCACTGCCAACCTCGCTTTTCCGACCTTCGATTTCAGCTACACCCTGGAAGTCGCAGCGGAGCCGGGCGGCGTGAAGGTGAGCATCAATCTCGACAACCCGCTGCCGGAGAAACTGACCGGGAGGGCGGGCTTCAACTTGGAGTTCTTACCCGCGATCTACATGGGCAAGGCTTACCTGGTGGACGGAACGAAAGCCGGCATCTTCCCGCTTACGCCGAACGATCCGAGGGTTAAGATGCTGCCGCTGCTTGATGAATCGAAAAAGGCGTATTACCTGGAGGACTGGGACAAGGCCAAGGGATACACTGAGCCGTTGCCGTTCGCCCAGGGCAAGAGCGTTACCCTCGGCATCGACGACGCGCTGGCCAGGGTCAACGTCAAGTCGGAGACGGCTGACCTCATGCTGTTCGATGGACGCGACCGCGCTCAGAACGGTTGGTTCGTGTTGCGTTCGCTGATCCCTGCGGGCAAGACCACCGACGCCATCGTGTGGCACATCAGGCCAGATGTGATTCCGAACTGGACGCGGCCACCGATGATCGCGCACAGCCAGGTCGGTTATGCGCCGGGTTTCTCCAAGGTGGCGGTGCTCGAACTCGACCCGAAGTACAACGGCCCTAAGACCGCCAAACTGCTGCGCTTGATGGAAGACGGATCCTACAAGCAGGTGTTCGAGGGCTCGATCATGTCTTCAACGCCCTGGCTGCGGTATACCTATTCGAAATTCGACTTCACTTCGGTTAACGACCCCGGCCTCTATGTCATCGAGTACGCAGACCAACGCACCGCGTCCTTCCCAATCTCCAGGGACGCGTACGCCAAAATCTGGCAGGACAGCCTGGATCATCACATTGCGGAGCAGATGGATCACGTTTCGGTTCGCGAAGCCTACCGCGTGTGGCATGGCGCTTCGCACCTGGACGATGGCCGCCTGGCACCCGTGGTTGGGGAACAATTCGACGGCTGGAATCAGGCTACGGCAACGGACGGGAAGTACAAAGGAGGCGATCACATTCCCGGGATGAACGTGGGCGGCTGGTATGATGCCGGCGACTTTGACCTCGAGGAGCCTGCGCAGCTAAGCGTGATTCAGAGTCTGGCTCTGGCGTATCGCGAATTCAATCTCAAGTACGACGAGCTTACGGTGGATGAAGTTACGCGTGAGGTTGAGATGCATCGTCCCGATGGCGTGCCGGATGCGGTGCAGCAAGTCAAGCACGGCGCACTGCTCATCCTGGCGCAGTTCCACAATATTGGCCATGCCATCCGTGGGACGCACGAACCGGATCTGCGCCAATACACGCACCTGGGTGACGGAGCATCGAAGACTGACGGCCGCATCTATGACCCGAAGCTCGGTCCAAACGAAGTGAAGGGCAACTACTCCGGCAAGCCGGATGACCGCTGGATCTTCACGACGAACAACCCGTATTTCCAGTGGAATGCCATCGCGGCACTGGCTGCAGCCGCCGATACGCTGAAGCGCTGGGACGACGCATTAGCGAAAGACTGCCTCGACACCGCGATCAAAGCATGGAATGACGAGAAGGCTCACCCGACGCAGAATCCGGCAGGCGGTGGGTTAGGCGGAGCGTCTCCGGCAGGTGCTCCCGGAGGTGGCGTGCTGGCTGCGTCTCAGGGCGTGATTTCTGGCGCTCAAGGTGGCCGTAACGGGCGGGGCAGCTCGGGCGCTTCGACAGGTTCTGGCACGACTAGCGCACAAACAGCTCCGCCGGTCGGCTTCGGCCGTGGCGCCTTTGGCGTCGGACTGGATTGGGCTGCGGCTCTGGAACTGACGATTGCCACGAATGGCGCCGAGCCCTACAAGTCCCGCCTGAAGGAGTTGTTCCCTCAGATGATCACCGCGCAGCAGATGGGTTTCCGTGGCTGGACGGCAGTCCGAGCATTGCCTTATCTGGACGCGAGCGCGAAAGATCAAATGCGGGAAGCGGTGAAAACATACATGGCGGGTCTGGACAAGCAATTGGACGCCACCCCGTTCGGCGTGCCCCCGAGCGTGGGAACCTGGGGCGGATCGGGCGCCGTAGTTGATATGGCCATCCGGATGTACTTCCTTCACAAAGCTTTTCCGGATCTTGTGAGCCCGGAATATACACTTCGCGCCGTCAATTACATTCTTGGCACGCACCCGGTATCCAGCACCTCGTATGTAGCCGGCGTCGGTACGGTCTCGAAGACAAAGACGTACAGCAACAACCGTGCCGACAACGCTTACATCCCGGGCGCCGTGATTCCGGGATACATCATCATCAAGCCGGATTTTCCGGAGTGCATCGACGACTTCGGATTCCTGTGGTTCGAGGATGAAGCCGTCGTGGCCGGATCGGCAAGCTGGGTCGTGGCCGGCAACGCTGCGGAGGCGATCATTAAAGAATTGAAGTAGCGCCAGTACTGGACGCGCTCGTTGCGAGAGTGGGATTCGAGGATGTCTGGAACTCCGTGTTGGATTTTGCTTTTATGCGATACGAAGCGGCATCTGACTCACCTTTCCCTAAAACGGAATAGACGAGTTGAAGAAATCCGTAACAAAAGAGGCAACACCAGGGCTGATCAAGGTTCATGTGATCCCACCCTCGCAAACCCCGCGAGGATGGGGCACCCTTTATCTGGAAGTCTGATGCAAACACCAAAACGGAAATGGCTGGGCCACCCGCCCTCTCTGACATCCATCGTCTTCCACGGCATCCCGGCTCACACTCCCGCGCTCGCTTCGCTCGCGCCGGAGTGTAAAGGATGTCTCGGGACAGTTTGTAAAGGAGTCATGGGACTGAATAAAAACCGCGCGAGAGTGGGGCACCCTTTGTCTGGCAGTCTGATGCAAGAACCGAAACCGAAACGGGAAAGGCTGGGCACCCGGCAGAAACCGAAACGGGAAATGGGCGGGCTACCGGTCCCAGTTTCATTTCTGAATGGTCAGTCTGAACACGTAGATGCATACAACGATGACGGTAATCCATAACAAGGGATCGCCGAAATAAAAGATTAACGCGCCTCGCCCGGTGGTCTTGGTCCTGAACGCCATGACGAAGCTGGTGTACAAGAGGACCACAAACGCTGCACCCAATGCGGTCAGACTAGCTTTCACGTAGATCACAGGATTCCTTCCTTCCCACCCCTTTCACTGGAACTGGGGATTACCATCCAACCATTTATTCTTGCAAGTGCATGCGAATTTTGGAAGAGGAGCCTTCGTGAACGTCAAGGCATAGCCGTGTCCAACGAACGGGTTTGCTGGAAGGGTGCACTGGTAATGGAAAGGAGGGATTCTAATACAAACCGCGTCGACCTCCCAATAAAAGCGGGGAAGTTCCAGCGGGTGGAGGAGTCGGCGGGGTAGTCGCTATCGATTGAAGATCTGTGATCGGGCTAATATCGGAGAGGTCAGGTGGACTGGTTGCGTCGGTACACCAAACGTTTACGTTGTAGTCACAAATCTCAACTCCCAGTCCAAAATGCCCGGATACTTGATTCGTACGGCAGTTTTGGTATGTACCGGTGTACTGGTGGGTGGCCCATCCCTGCCCATTGTGGTCTTCGCATCGGACTGCGAGAAACTGGGTACTCCATTCTCGCCGGGGTTGCGAGGATGGGATTCGAGGATGTCTGGAACTCCGTGTTGGATTTTGCTTTTATGCGATACGAAGCAGCATCTGACTCACCTTTCCCTAAAATGGAATAGAGGAGTTGAAGAAATCCGTAAGAAAAGAGGCAACACCGGGGCTGATCAAGGTTCACGTGATCCCGCCCTCGCGAACTGCGCGCGAGAACGGGGCACCCTTTATCTGGAAGTCTGATGCAAACACCAAAACGGGAATGGCTGGGGCACCCGTCCGGATCACTTCAGCGATGGCGACTTGGCGGTACCGATCCGCGCGGTGCCAGCCTGGAATTTGGCAGCGCTTGCGGGCCGCTTCGGAGCCGTCGGGAGGATCTGATTCAGGGACCGTCTGTTCTGCAGGTGATAAGATTTGGGCCTTCCCGGCAAGTATCCAGTTTGCCGAGTGAAATGATTTCTGACCGCAGCTGGAGCAGGCGTATGGGCTTCAACATCCTCGTCGAGCATGTCATGGCTACGGGATTCCGGCGTGCAGTTTTGCAGTCTCTGGTTTCCATTCTGGCCCTTGCAGCACTTACCGCAGTCTGCTACGGGCTGCATCTGAACCTCGCCACAGCCAGCCTCCTCTACGTGATTGTCGTTGTGCTGCTGGCTCGCGTCGGGAGCCTTCTTACAGCAATCATGGCCGCCGTTATTGCCGCCGTGCTGTTAGCGTATCTTGCTCCGCCGAGTTATTCTTTTCGGGTTGATGATCCGCTCGATGTCGTCGCTGTCGCGGCCTTCCTGATTACCTCACTGACCATCGCTGGCCTCGTACTCAGAGTCCGCAGGATGGCGGAGGAGGCTGCCTCCAGCGTGAGTCGCAAGTTGATTGATGCGGAAGAGCGGGAACGCTCCCGAATCGGGAGAGAGCTGGACGCCGATATCTGTCAGCGTATCGCATTGCTGGCGATTAAGTTCGACCGAGTCAGGGCAGACTTTCCTGATCTGAGTGCTGAGATGATCCTGACTACGATAGACGAATTGCGGCAAGAAATGGGGGAGCTATCCTCGAGCACGCAAGCATTGGCGCACACCTTGCACTCTCAAAAACTGGAGTATCTCGGTCTGGTTGCGAGCGTAAGAGGCTTCTGCAGAGAGTTCGGACACGAGCACAAGGTGGAGATTGACTTCAGAGGTCAGGATCTGCAAAGAGCATTCGCGCCGGATGTCTCTCTTGCCCTCTACCGAGTTGTGCAGGAGGCTCTGCATAATTCGGCGAAGCATAGTGGCGCAAGGCAATTCGAAGTTGAATTGTTCGAAGAATCGGATGCGATTCATTTACTGGTGCGCGATTGGGGACAAGGTTTTGATCCCGAAACGGCATTGAACAATGGAGGGCTTGGCCTTGCGAGTATGCGAGAGCGACTCAAACTGGTGAAAGGGGAGCTTTCAATCGAATCGCAGCGAAATGGCGGCACAACTATTCACGCTAGAGTACCGGTCGTCTCAGGGCGTGATTCCAACCATTCACCCGCCTGAAAGTTCAGGTGGCGATTTCGGGGATAGGTCCCCTTGTTCATCGTTGTGCGTTCATTAACGAGAAGGAAAAGCCGAGGATTAGACACTTTGGAGCGGTTCAGATGCTGTTCCCAACGGAGGGAAAACCGATCTCCTCCCTATCAGCGTTCAATTGATACCGATAAACGCCCTTGTGTTTACGAATCTCGCGTCAACTCCCGAGTAGTCGGCTACACGGAAGTTGC
>QIBC01000227.1 GCA_003225215.1 Acidobacteriota bacterium | reverse complement strand
GAAAATTGGAATACGTTCCCGCTTTCCTCCGTGTTCTCTATGTCCTCTGTGGTTGTGTGCGTTTTCAATCCAGGAATCGGTGCGTAATGCCCGAGTAGCTCTCGATGCGGCGATCCCGCAGGAACGGCCAGTTGCGGCGCGTTTCGTCGATTTCGGCCAAATTAACTTCGGCGCAGAGGATTTCTTCGCGATCGTGCGAAGCCTCCGCGAGGACGCGGCCGAAGGGATCGGCGAGAAATGAACCGCCCCAGAACTCAAGGCCGGCGCCTTTTGCTTCGTTTCCACGAATGTTGCCGGTTTCATGGCCCACCCGATTCACTACCGCTACAAAAACTCCGTTCGCAATGGCGTGTGCACGCTGAATCGTACGCCAAGCATCGTGCTGCGCTGTGCCGTATTGTTCCTTCTCCGCGGGATGCCAGCCGATTGCCGTTGGATAGAACAGAACTTGAGCTCCCTGCAAGGCGGTGAGCCGCGCTCCTTCGGGATACCACTGATCCCAACAGACCAGTGTTCCAATGCGCCCAACTTCCGTATCGAAGGCCTTAAATCCCAGATCGCCCGGTGTGAAGTAATACTTCTCGTAGTAAAGCGGATCGTCGGGAATGTGCATCTTGCGATAGAGACCCTTGATGGCACCATCGCTCCCGATCAACACGGCGGTGTTGTGATAGAGGCCGCGTGCTCGCTTCTCAAAGACTGAAGCGACCACGATAGCTTTGGCTTCGATCGCCGCCTTGGCGATGGCTTCAGTCGTCGGACCGGGAATTGTTTCTGCGAGGTCGAAGAGTGCGGGATCTTCACGCTGGCAAAAGTACTGGGTCCGGAACAACTCCGGCAGACAGATAACCTGTGCTCCGTTACGGCCCGCCTCGCGCACGCGCTGGATGGCCGTTTGAAGATTCGCGTCAGGATCAGGAGAGCAGGAGAGTTGAATCAGTCCGATTTGGAAACGATCTTGAATCATGGAAAGCAGAAACCAGAGCGAACACGAAGGTCACGAAGGCGAAAGCGGAGGATGTGAAGAAACTTTTTTTTCAATTTGAGGTAACCAAGCTTACTTCGTGAGCTTGGATGCCGCCTTCGTGACCTTCGTGTTCGCTCTTCCCGGTTTACTCGAAAATTAGAATCGCGGCGGCGATCACAGTAGTCCAGCGCCCATGCTTATCGCCGACCGCCGACTGAGTAATATTTGCCGTGCGTACGATTTTGTTGGAGATGCGATAGATTTCCTTCTTCTCGTCCCAGGACTTGTCTGCATCGAAGTCGACATCGAGTGTGGTAGCCAGCATCTCGGCCGCTAATTCTTCCGCGTAATCGCCGGCCTGGTCGTCGGTTTCGCCAAAACTGTGGTGTTCGCTCATGTACCCGTAGGTACTGCGGTCTGAGGGAATCGCGACACCGATGCTGGAAGCGAGCAGGCGATGCGGCTCGCGCGTGGTGTTCTCGGCGACGACTGCGAACACGACCTCGCCGTGATTGAGATACTTTTGGCCTTCTTTGCGAGAAACCAATTTGCAGTGCGGCGGAAAAATGGAGGAAACGCGCACCAGATTTTGCGATGCGATGCCGGCATCCCGCAGTGCCAGCTCGAAGGAAGTCAAGCGCTCTTTGTGTTTTCCCACCCCTTTAGTGAGAAAGAGCCGCCTGGGAACCATGTCTTTACCCAATTCAAAAATCCTCCGGAAAGGCTTATGGAAAAAATAAAGCTAACAGAAATTGTGCACTACGCGGAAAGGAAAATGTTTAAGCAATCTGAATTCCCGGGGCTCAGGAGTGTGCCAACTTTCTCACGGCTTTTTTGTTGACAGCTATTTCCATAAAGGCGCGAGCAGCGCGGCTGAGAGTCTTGTCTTTGCGGTAAACCAGGGCCAAATCCCTGCTGATAGGAGGATCGATGAAGCTCAGGGCCGATAGCGTTCCGGCTCGGACTTCGTCGGAGATGTTCGAACGCGCGACAAAGCCGACACCTACGTCGGCGGCGACGAAGCGCTTGAGCAACTCACTGGAATCGAGTTCCATCGAGACGTGAGGTTTGAGCTGTGCCTCCTCAAAAACGTCATCGATGGCGTCGCGTGTGCGTCCAAGCTTTGGCAGCACCAGAGGATACTTGGCAATTTCCTCCAGCCGCGCATGTGAAAGCTGTGCCAACGGATGTCCCGAAGCGGTGATCAGCACAAGTTCGTCATGGTGTATGGGGAGCGCCGCGAGACGAGAGTCCTTCACTGGCAAGGAAACCACTCCGAAGTCCACTGTCTGATCAATTACGGATTCCAGCGTCTTACTGGTTTCTGCGCGCTGAATGCTGACGGAAACTTTGGGGTACTGCCGCTTAAAATCGGCAAAGACCTCGGGCAGAATGTACAGACAAGTGGCTTCGTTGGCTCCAACTACAATTTCTCCTCGGGGCGTACGCTCCATCTCGGCAATCGTGGTCTTGACGGACCTTAGCGCTCGGAGTGACTCTTCCGCATAGTCTTGAAATGCCTTGCCCGCTACCGTGAGCGTCACTTTGGCGCCTGAGCGGTCGAACAATTTGGCTCCGACTTCCTCTTCGAGAGCGCGAATTTGCGAGGAAATCGCAGGCTGGGTGCGAAAACAGCGTTCAGCAGCTTTCGAAAAGCTGGAGTGTTTGGCGACTTCCAGGAAAGAGTTGAGTTGGTCGAAGTCCATGAGGCCCGACGGGAAACTTGGCTTGTATCGTACCCCGGATTACTCAATTTCGCTGCCGCTATTTCGCCGTATTAAGCCTGCGCTTAGAATCGAGCAGTGGCAGAGTCACGACATCTTCAGCGAGCCCATGCTGTGGGGCGTGTTTTGTGGCGGCTTAGCAACCGCCATTACGCGGTCAGAGGTGGAGTGGCTGCGGCCAAGAGTGTAGGGAAGGCCACCGCACGAGCGACGCGCATCCTCATTCTTGAGATCACAGGTTTTTTCTTCGCGGTGTTTGCCGCAATGGGCCTCACAGCCGCGTGGCGGCAGTGGGAGAAAATTCAGTCCGGCCAGTCCGCTCCGGTGTCGCACGTGATCGTTACTCTGGCATTCGCACTCGCCTTCATGTACTTCTCAATAAGCTCCTTCTGGCGGGCTCGCCGCCATGCAGCGCTCAAAGAGAACGGCAATGGCTGATTCCGCAAGACCGGGGAAGCTGAAACCGGCTTCTCAGGTCGAACTATGCGAACTCTACACCCAGGAAGAACTCGCGCAATCCGGCTGGAGCTACGACCAACAGGTCGGATTCCCAGGCCAATATCCATTCACGCGTGGCATTCAGCCCACGATGTATCGCGGACGCCTCTGGACCATGCGCCAGTATGCGGGCATGGGCGACGCGGAAGAATCGAACCGTCGCTATAAGTATCTGCTCGCGCACGGCACTATGGGACTCTCGGTAGCTTTAGATCTGCCGACGCAAATCGGGTATGACTCGGATGATCCGATGTCGCTGGGTGAAGTCGGGAAAGTTGGAGTGGCGATTGACTCCATCGAAGACATGGACCGGCTCTTTGCGGGCATTGACCTCGAAAAGATCTCGACTTCGATGACCATCAATGCGACTGCGATTATTTTGCTCGCCCTGTATGTCGCTGTAGCAAAGCGCAAGGGCGCGGATCTGCGCACGCTATCAGGCACTGTCCAAAACGATGTGCTCAAGGAGTACATCGCGCGCGGAACGTACATTTACTCGCCGCAGCACTCTATGCGCATCGTCACCGACATCTTCGCCTTCGCGAACGAGCACCTGCCGGAATGGAATCCGATCTCGATTTCTGGGTACCACATGCGCGAAGCTGGCTGTACTGCGGTTCAGGAGGTGGCTTTCACCCTTGGGAACGGCATTGCATATGTGGAGGCTGCGCTGAATGCAGGATTGCACGTAGATGACTTCGCTCCACGGCTTTCATTCTTCTTCAATGCTCATAACAATTTCTTGGAAGAAGTCGCAAAGTTTCGTGCCGCTCGACGGATGTGGGCTCGCATGATGCGCGAACGTTTTCAGGCGCAGAATCCGAGGTCATGGATGCTGCGGTTCCATACGCAGACCGCAGGTTCCACACTCACCGCGCAACAACCGGAAGTAAACATCGTGCGAACAGCCATCCAGGCCTTGGCTTCGGTCTTGGGAGGCACACAGTCTCTGCACACCAATGCATACGACGAAGCTCTGGCGATTCCAACGGAAGAGGCGGCAAGAATCGCGTTACGCACACAACAGATCATCGCCTACGAATCCGGTGCAGCACAGACGATCGATCCCTTTGCCGGGTCCTATGCCATCGAAACTCTCACGGACCAAATCGAGACACGTGCTAACGACTACCTCGAAAAGATCGAATCTCTCGGCGGCATGATCAAAGCCGTCGAGTCGGGTTTTGTACAGCAGGAGATCCAGAACGCGGCTTATGAGGTCCAGCAGAGGATCGATCGTTGCGATGCGATCCTCGTCGGTGTGAACCGATTCACTATCGAGGATGAGAAGCCAATTCCCATCCAGCGGGTCGATGAGGCCCTCGAACGAAAGCAGGTAGAGCGCGTGCGTACTCTTCGTGCCGGGAGGAATCCCGATCAATGGAGAATCGCCATGCGTAGACTCAAGGACGCCGCTTCAGGTGGAGACAATCTGGTCCCTGTGGTGATCGAAGCTGTCGAAAGGAATTGCACTGTCGGAGAGATTTCCAATCAGTTGCGCGAAGTATTTGGAGAGCACCGGGAGACCGTCATCATCTAAGCTTACGGCATCTAATCAGCAGGTCAGCTAGGGAGAATGTTGAGCGTGCAAATCACATGCCTCGCGGCAGTCGCGGCAGTAGTACGCGCCGTCAGCACACAAGCGAACGTCATTTAATCCCTGGCACAAAATACAGTATTTCTCGCAGGCGCAGCGCGCTTCCTCGCGATCGCACTGCGAACAGATAAACTTGGTTGCCATAGCAAGAATGTAGCGCGGTTGGGCTGGGAGGAAACGGGAGAGCAGAACAAATTGTTCTGAAGGAGTAAACTTTAGTAAGCGGTTGAAAGCAGAACTGCCGTTATGGGCCAGATCAGTTGGGACCCTTTTCGATCCTTCGCATCTCCTTCAATAGCGCGGCCTCTACTTTCGCGGATTGGCGTTCCCCCCGTGCGACGCGACTGACATAGGACGGATCGATTCCCAGTTGCTTTGCAATTCTGCTGTAGATACCACGATATAGGCTAAGTCGATTCAATTTCGGGTTTTTGATATTATCCAACGTCATGATTCGTGACCCGCTGTCCTGGTCAGCGTGGCGCGATGCCAGATCACGACGACTGAGGGACGAGGGTAGTACCTTTTAGGAGTTATAACTCTAATGTTAGCGAGAATAGCTCCGGCATTACTCCCTGTCAAGAACTGATATGCGCGCTGGTACCAGGCTGGCTAGACCAGAGTGGGCGGTACAAATCGAACGTCTGCGCGAGCGGCTGCATTTGAATCAGGCCGGCTTGGCGCGTCTGCTTAACGTCTCTCCCATGGCGGTGTCTCGCTGGGAGCGGGCGGTCAACGAACCCGAAGCCGCGTATTACATTCACATGGGAACGCTCTCCGGAGACCCAGACTGCTGGTACTTTTGGCAGCGTGCAGGACTGCCGGCCAGCGACCTGAAGCGGGCGCTGCGCAAATCAAAAACCAGCAAGAGTCCGCAATCCGCGGTCGCGGAACTGGAAAACCAGTCGGTTCCAGTCCTCGGTGTCAAAGCAGGTACCACCGAAGCGGGCGATAACGATCCCAACATCGAGCGCAGTCCGATACTTGCCAGAGTGATGGCGCCCAGCGAGTGGAGCGAGACTAAACAGAGCGTCCGCTGCGTTCGGATCGTGGGCGACGGCATGGCGCCATTGATTGCGGACGGCTCCGTCGTTGCCGTCGATCTATCTCAATTCGAGCCTGCCAAGCTGAATAATATGATTGTGCTCGCGTGGCATAAAGACTTCGGTTTGCTAATTCGTCGCCTGAAGAGATTTGGAGCTGCCGAAGTGCTGATTGTCGATGCCGATCGTAGCGAGGTCAGCGCAGTGACTCTCGACCGCAACTGGCGAATCCTTGGTCGGGTGGTTTGGTGGTTGTCGCGACCTGCTTAAGCGCCGAGTCTTTCTCCGGTGCTGAGAGCTGACCTCCAGTTAGTGAGATCAGGGCAGGGCAGCTATGGCAGTTAAGTGCGCACCTCAACATCCTGCTATTCTGATTGTTGAAAAACGTAAGTAGAATCGCATTTGTGGCGGGTGTGCTCGCGTCCGCCTTTTCAGTTTCTCCTCCTCTCGCACTCGCTTTAGGACTGACCCTCGCTCTGGCATTCGGGAATCCCTTTCCTGCCCTCACGTCCCGCTGCTCCAAGTGGCTACTGCAGATTTCAGTAGTAGGGCTTGGTTTTGGGATGAGCCTCACTGAAGTGGTTCGTGCGGGGCGCTCTGGTTTTCTTTACACAGTCTTCGGAATCACTTTTGCCGTGGTTT
>QIBC01000226.1 GCA_003225215.1 Acidobacteriota bacterium | reverse complement strand
ACTAATACTCGTAGAAATGGGTTCTTTACGATCGCCTGGCGCAGAGCTGTAGCCGTATCAGGATATCCGCCGCCAAAGCCTTCCACACCTGCCCAACTCCAGCGGAAGTTTCCTGACTGCTGCGCCGATGTCCAGTAGGGCATATCCGTCTTGTAATTCAACTCGCGGCGAACGTAATCGTTGAATACCGATGTGAAAGGAGGACCAGTTTGGGAACTGGTCGGATCGTAAAATGGTGTGTCCATGAAACCTTCGGGATCGGGGCCCGTGTAGCGTCCATCGAGACGCCCAACGTGCAGTTTCTGGTCCGATAGCAAATAGTGAGTAAACGTGCGCACATCAATCCGCAGGTTCGCCCATTCGATAATTTCTTTGCTTAAACCGGTGTAGCGCGCCAGCTTATCGACGATGTTCGCATGCTCCTGCGGCGTGAGTGCATCGCCCTTATTGAGCGCGGACCAGTATTCACCGAGCGCCCAGTCTCGCGCTTCCTGCGCAGCTTTCTTCACATCCGACTGCAGATCGGAGGGAAGCTTCTTGTGATAACCGGCGATCCAGGTGAAGCTGGGAAGGATGAGCGGGTAGGGAACGTCGTTTGTCTTGGCGAATTCAAGCGTTTCGAAGCTCAGCACCGTGGAAAGGAGGACGATGCCATTGAAGGATATCCCGCGATTGGCTAGGTAGCCGGCGATTCCCGCTGAACGCGTAGTCCCGTAGCTCTCGCCAAACAGATACAAGGGCGACGACCAGCGTTCGTTGCGAGTCAGATAAAGACGAATGAACTCACCAAAGGCCTCAATGTCGCCACGCATATTCCAGAACTTGCGCGCAGAAGCCGTATCCGCCGGACGGCTCCAGCCCGTGCCAATCGCGTCGACCATTACGATGTCAGTCTTGTCGAGTGGACTGTTGGGATTGTCTTCGAGTCTGTAAGGCGCTGCGGGCATCCATCCTTGTGGCTGCAGTACTACTTTGCGTGGTCCCAGCGCACCCATGTGCAACCAGATCGACGCCGATCCCGGCCCGCCGTTGAACGAGAAGGTCAATGGCCGCGTGTTGGGATCGCCGCCATCGACTGTGTACGCCACGTAAAACATTTCGGCTTCGATCTTGCCCTCGGCGTCCTTGATTGGTAGTCGGCCGGCGGTTGCTGTGTATCGCAGTTCGCGTCCCCCGAGCCGAATGTTGTGATGAGTCTGGACCGGTGGAACTTCGGTCACGTCAAAGTGCATGGGACGAAGCTGCTGTCCCTCACCTCCCTCGAAGGGCTCGGTTCGCACCGGAGTTGAGGGCGTAGTCGCTGGAGTCTGCTCTGACTGCGGCGTACGCGCTGTGCGTGGCTCCTGAGCTTGCGGTGGTTGTTCAGTCGGCGTTTGCGTTGTCGGTGTATTCGGCGGTGGCGTTCGTTCAACGCGCTGGCGCGGCGGATTCGATTGTTGTCCAAAGGCGAGAAGGGAAATCAAGACTGCTGGGGCTAGAACCAGCTTTCGCATCTATTTACACCTCGCATTTTTTGCGTCAGTTTAGGAAGACTGGGCATTTTAACAGTGTCAGAACGGCAACGTGGTCCAGCCGAGAGCGGCTAGGCCATAGATGCTTTTCTTTGCAATTTCACGGAGGAAGTTTGAACACAACGAACGAAAGACGCTACGTCAATCTGCCAGATCGGCGAGGCAACTTGCCCTTCAGCGACGCTGTCATCAGCGGTGACACTGTGTACATCGCAGGACGCATCGGATTCAAGCCAGGGACGACTCAAGTCCCGGACGATCCCAGCGAGGAAGCTCGACTCATGCTCGAGGGCGTACGGTCTGTGCTCAGAGAATCCGGCTCCGATATGAACGATCTCGTATATGTTCAGATCTTCTGTTCGGACGTTTCTCTCTTCGACACCTTCAATCAGGTTTACCGCCAGTATTTCTCTGGCGCTCTGCCGGCGCGTGCGTTCATCGGCTCAGGACCGTTATTGTTCGGAGCCAGATTCGAAATCATCGGCATCGCGAACAGACAATCGAAGTAGTAGCACGGAGCGCCGGGCACCCTCGCCCGGCGTACGAAGCTCTAAATTCCGCTCCGACGGATCGAATTCTCCCCGACTCTCGTTTCGCCGGGCGAAGGGCGCCCGGGCGCTCCGTGCCGATTTGGACTAAGCTGCGTCGAGCTTAGCAAGCCTCTCCGCGACGAGCTTTTTCAGCATAAGCGCATTGGAAGCTGCGTATCCTGCCTGATCATTGTCAAAGTAAACGTAGATGCTCTTGAGCTGCTTACTCCACTCGACAATGTGATCCGCCCAGGCGCGCAGAATCTTGTCGCTATAGCTGCCCTGATACTTGTCTCCTGGCCCGTGTAAGCGAATGTAGCTCCAGTCCGCCGTGATCTCGATGGGAGAGTGAAAGCCGGCGAGCTCGTAAATGCAGAATGCGGCATTGTGTTTGCGCAGTAAGTCGTAAACTTGCGGGACAAGCCAGCTCGGCTCACGAAATTCGAATGTGTACGGGTGATAGTTCGGAAGCGCGTCAAGAAACTCAGACAAACGTTCCACGTTGATCCGCCATTTCGGAGGTAATTGAAAGAGGATCGGTCCAAGCTTCTTGCCGAGGGCCTCGGCACGCGGAAGAAAATTATTCAGCGCATTCTCCGGTTCCTTCAGCTTCTTGTTATGAGTAAGAAAGCGGCTCGCCTTGATAGCGAATTCAAAGTTCTTCGGCGTAGCATCGCGCCAGCCTGCCAGTGTCTCGATCTTAGGCAACATGTAAAAGCTGTTGTTGATTTCGACGGTGTCGAAGCGCTCGTAGTAGTAGGCCAACATCTTCGGTGCTGAAAACTTGTCAGGGTAGAAGTTTCCCAGCCAATGCTTGTAATGCCAGCCGGATGTGCCGATACGAATGTTCGCCATGTGTATTAGTTGTAGGAGGCGGGAAAGGTAATGGAATGATGCCAGAAGGATTTCGAAATGCCTTTCAGCGCTCTTGAGAACGCGAAAGACGCTTCCGCCCAAAGCTGCAATAATAGTCGGTTTCTTCCGGAGCACTCGAAGATGCCGAAAGTCTTCTTCACTGTTTGCGCGATCATCTTGGGGGTCACCATGCAGGCACAGCAGAAAGAGTCCGCGAAGGCGGCCAAGCTTTCGCGTAGCGCGAAGGGGAACGTGGCCAATTTCCCTGACGCGCCGAAACTCAAGCAGATGGCCGCGCGCTTTGCGCCGACCCCGCTCGATGTGAATGTCAGCGGATTAAGCGATGGCGATCAGAAGGCGCTTCTGAAGCTGATACTGGCGAGCCGCTTGATTAACGACATCTTCCTAACTCAGCTTTGGTCTGGCAATCACGCCGAACTTGCCAAGCTTGAAAAAGATAAATCAGAGCTGGGACGCGAGCGTCTTCATTATTTTTGGATCAACAAAAGTCCTTGGTCAGAGATTGATGGGCATACTGCGTTCGTTCCCGGGGTACCGCCGAAGAAGCTGCCAGGGGCGAACTTCTATCCCGAGGACATGACGAAAGAGGAATTCGAGTCCTGGGTAAAGGCCCTCCCGGCGGATCAGCGCGAGCAAGCGGAAGGCTTCTTTACGGTGATTCGACGCAACTCATCGCAGAAACTCACGCTTGTGAAGTACAGCCAGGAATATCGCGCCGATCTGGAGCGCGCAGCAGCGCTGCTGAAGGAAGCCGCTGCGCTCACCGATAGCGCAACTCTCAAGAAGTTCCTTGAGACGCGCGCGTCGGCATTTCTCTCCAACGACTATTACGAAAGCGACCTGGCATGGATGGACCTCGACGCGCCCCTCGACATCACCATCGGTCCTTATGAAACCTATAACGACGAAATCTTCGGCTACAAAGCGGCGTACGAGGCATACGTAAACGTCCGTGACGAGAAGGAGTCAGCGAAACTGGCGTCGTTCTCCGATCACCTGCAGGAGATCGAGAACAATCTTCCTGAGGACCCACAATACCGGAATCCCAAATTGGGAGCTTCCTCACCGATCCGCGTTGTGAACCAAGTTTTCTCGGCTGGCGACGGGAATCATGGTGTGCAGACCGCTGCCTACAACCTTCCGAACGACGATCGCGTGATTCAGCAGAAGGGAAGCAAGCGCGTAATGCTGAAGAACGTGCAGGAGGCGAAGTTTCGCAGCGTGCTGCAGCCGATCGCTGTTGAGGTTCTGCCTGCCGCAGACCGCCAATATCTTGATTTCGAATCCTTCTTCACTCACATTCTCGCCCATGAGCTTACCCACGGGATTGGACCGCACCAGATCACGATTAACGGCCGCAGCACCAATCCGCGGCTGGAGTTAAAGGAGCTCTACAGCGCCATCGAAGAGGCCAAGGCCGATGTCACTGGGTTGTTCGCTCTGCAGTTCCTGATGGACCAGGGCAGTCCGAGCGTGCCACACGGCGAGGAGGCGGAGCGCAAGCTCTACACTACATTTCTCGCCTCATCGTTCCGCACGCTGCGCTTTGGACTGAAGGAGGCTCACGCGCGCGGCATGGCGATTCAGGTGAATTATCTTTTGGACAAAGGCGGTTTCAAGGCCAATCCCGACGGAACGTTCGCCGTGGATTTCACCAAGATCAAGCAGGCTGTGCGCGATCTCGATCATGAGTTCCTCACGATTGAGGCTACGGGAGACTATGCCGGGGCAAAGAAGATGCTGGAGACGCTTGGAGTGATTCGTCCCGAAGTACAACCCGCCCTCGACCGCCTGACGCACATTCCCACGGACATCGAGCCGATTTTTGTGACGGCCAGTCGCATTGCTCCACCTCAAGCAAATGAGCCCGGAGCTGAGCCGGCGGCGCTGCGGCACTGAGCCAACTTCAGATGATCAAGCAAGTCACAATCGTCGGCACGGGACTCATTGGCGGATCGTTGGGGTTGTGTTTGCGGCATAAAGGCATCCGCGTGATCGGTTCCGATAAACAGCGTGTGCTGGCGAAGGCTGAGCAGATGGGAGCCATCGACGCGGGCATTGAAAATCCTGCTCGCGCCTGCGTTGGCAGCGACGTGGTGATTCTTGCCGCAAACGTTGGCGGGATTATCGATTCAATTGAGAATCTCGGGCCCACGCTGCCGCGAAGTGTGCTCCTCACCGATGTGGGCAGTACGAAAATCGAAATTGTGAAGCGCGCGCGGTCTGTCTTCGGCACCAGCGCGAATTCGCGATTTCTGGGTGGCCATCCCATGTCGGGAAAGGAGCACTCCGGGATTGAGAACGCCGATCGTGCTCTGTTCTCGGGCTCGACGTGGATCTTTACAGTCGACGGAGAGAACGTCGGCGATCTGGCTCACGAGTACATCACGCTGATCGCGTCGCTCAACGCTCACATCATCCACCTTTCCGCGGAACAGCACGATCGACTCGTGGCATGGACCAGTCACTTGCCGCAGATGCTTTCAACGGCATTCGCTGCCACACTTCAGGATGAGGCAGAGCTGGAAAAGAAAGCCCATGTCACCCGAAAGCAGATGCAAGAGGTTGGCGGGCGAGCGCTGCGCGAGATGACGCGCATAGCCGCGAGCCCCTATTCCATGTGGCGCGACATCGCGTTGACCAACGCGGGAAATATCGAGGACGCGCTTCTGAAGCTGGAGCAACGGCTAACCCACATCCGCGAAAATCTACGCACCCCCGAGCTGCGGGCTGAGTTCGAGCGTGCAGCGCGATTCAAGAAAGCGGACTAACCAGAGGCACGGATGGCATGAAACCACAAAGGACACGAAGGAACACGAAGGATCTTGGGTGGTTAGCCCGGGTTCCTTCGTGTCCTTTGTGGTTAGCGGTTGTCTTTCTCCGTGCCTTCGTGCCTCCGTGGTGAAATGGCTTTTGATATTCTGCCGAGTCCATGAACAAAGTTTTCGCAAACGCTGACGACGCCATCTTCGACGTTCAGGACGGAGCGACCGTGATGTTTGGTGGCTTCGGGTTGTGTGGCATCCCAGAAAATCTGATTGCGGCGATGGTGCGCCGAGGAGTGAAGAACCTCACTACCATCAGCAATAACGTCGGGGTCGATCACTGGGGACTGGGGCTGCTGCTCGAGGCCGGTCAGATCAAGCGCCATGTTGGAACCTATGTCGGCGAGAACAAGTTTCTGGAAGATCTGGTTCTGACGAAGAAGCTCGATCTAAGTGGGGAAACCTTCTTTTTCGCAAAACGTCGCGCAACTTTTCTCCCATGATGGCGACTGCCGCCAAGGTGACGATCGTTGAAGTAGAAGAATTGGTAGAGGTCGGCGAAATCGATCCTGAACAGGTGATGACGCCGAGCATTTACGTGAAACGAATCTTCCAGGGAAAAGACTATGAGAAGCGCATCGAGCGTAGAACGGTAAGGAAACGGTAGAGACGTAGCATGCTGCGTCTCCACCATGCAGTCTGGTCGGCCTGAGAGTGCCGAAGTTACACGGCGCATAGTCAGACGCAGCATGCTGCGTCTCTACCAGGAAGAATCAACACTTGCCGCGCACGGTGACTAGCAGAACAATATTGAAGATTACGCCGAGGATGATGAAGACGAATGTCGCAATCACGAGCGCGCGATCTGTCAGCATGCGTGGGACGTGAATACGAATTCCGAACAAGACGATTTGTAGAACCAAGAGAAAGACTGCGGGACGCTGAAAGCGGCAATACAATTCCACGGCAGGCAATAACGTCAGAGAGAAAAAGAACAGGACCACAGCAACGGCAAGAAACAACAGCGTAGTCTCTTGTGAGTTGCGCATTGCATCGATTGTACTGAGGCGATACTAAACCTAACATGAGCACTACTCCGAAATCGGATAAGAGCAAGGACGCTGAAAAACGCGAGCGCATCGTGCGCCGCATCGCCCGCGAGCTGCGCGACGGCTTCTACGTGAACCTCGGCATCGGCATGCCCACGTTGGTCGCGAATCACGTTCCTGCAGGCATGCAAGTAGTACTGCAAAGCGAGAATGGCATGTTGGGCATCGGTCCGTATCCACTCGAAGGCGAGGAAGATGCCGATCTAATCAACGCCGGCAAGGAGACCGTAACCGAAGTTCCCGGCACTGCCTATTTCTCCAGCGCAGATT
>QIBC01000051.1 GCA_003225215.1 Acidobacteriota bacterium | reverse complement strand
ACAAAAGCTTTGATGTCGGCGATTCGGGCGGCATCGAGAGGATGCGCCTTGCGTCCGGCGAAAGACTCGCGGTGATAGCCCTTGGGACGCAGGCTTTGAACGATCAATCCGATCGGTGCGCTGCGCTTCTCAAAGGTTGGTTCGCTTCCGTCCAGGATGACCGCCGTCCATGCGCTGCCGGCACGAAGCGCAACCGCCTGCACGACCGCGCGCTCGTTGGGCGAGGTCTCATAGTCAAATACCTGGCGATCTTCCCAGCCCTCACGCGGTGGGCGGGATGTAACCACTTTGACCGGCCACTTGTGCTCGGGTTTATATGCCGCCCAGCCGGCAGCGACCGCGCCCGCAGCGTCGCTGGCTTGCGTATCGACAATCGCTATGTGTGTGTCAGCCTCAGGAGGTTGAAGGATGACCAGGTTCTTTCCGGTGACGACCGACCAGCCGGCGGGCACCATGAAACTGGCTCCAGCGCCGGTTACGCGCTGCGTATCGGCCGTTAACTGCTCCGGCGCCGATCTCGCTTCTACTGCCGGTGCGGCTGCTTGAATCGTCGAAGCCAGGATTGGGCTTTGAGTTGACGCGAGAACCATCAGGAGAGCGAGAAGAACCATGCGGCGGATCGTCATGTGAGTCACCAAAGTTCGAGAGAGGAAAATGCGCACGCAACAATACACCGAGCGCCACTGGTTTGCAAAAAATTGTCGCAGGGTAAGCTCAGGAACCGGGGTGAGACCATCCCAAACTGGAACTAGAGATCAGAAGGAGGATGCTCGTTATGCATAGAAATGGATTTAACGCGTGAGCTGGCAGGCTCTCTTTTTCTTGAGTCGCTCAGGATCGCTTCCCAGAAATGGATTTAACGCGTGAGCTGGCAGGCTCTCTTTTTCTTGAGTCGCTCAGGATCGCTTCCCCGTAATGGATTTAACTGTACGAAGAGCGCTTCTGGTAAGCGGGTGAAATCTCCAATCCTGCTTTTCGCCGAACCCCTGCTTACGGATCTCCTCGAGCGCGTTTCCCAACCGTCTGGATTCAGCAGGGCCCATGTGGATGAAGCGGAATGCCTGCGCTGGAGGCGTGCCTCGGTCCGCTGGTCCGAGGAACTCGACTGCACTGCTAATTCTTCCGGATACCGTCATCAGTGCGAGATCGGCAACCGTTCCCTTCGCCACTGTCCTCGATAGACGTAAGGTGCCTCCGGTGGTCGATAGTTTGCACAGGACGCCTGTCACGTGCTGTGCGCCAAGCGCAACCAACACGCGTTCCTTGTTTGGGACGTTCACGCGCGGGGCGCGTACCGAGTCACGTTGTTGATCTGCGATGTTGTGCATTGCGGAAGCATTTCATCGAGGAGCACTCAGATCAACATTACGAAAGGCGACCGCGGATTTGTATTTGGCCGCTGACCCCGCCAGCATTGATAGTCAATGAGATAGCGGTTTCAAAGGGCGCCCAGCTGACCAAAGCCCTATGGACCTTGGACCTACTCATATTCCCAACCGTAACCATGATCCAGGACCGCCGGTATTCAAGTGTTGACGGTCCAGCCGAAGCAGAGTCTAACTTTGCGATTACGGGAGTGGCCGCCAGGAAGATGATCTGTGTTCGCCATTGCGAACGCACTAGTTGCGAGGAATGACTATGCGGAGTGCCGTTGAGGGAGTGCTCAACCATGGTTCCAGCAACACGCAGCGGACACAAAGACTTTCTACCTAAGGCTACGAATTATTTGCCCAAAGCCGGCGCAGCTCCGAATTAACTCCCAGAAAGAAAAGAGAGTTTTGATGGCAGGACGTTTGCAAAGTTTAGCAATGTTTGGACGATCCCTTTGATCCGGAGTAGCTATGCTGGAGCACCGCAATCTGTTGCGCGAACATGCTGAGAATGGTGGCCGAGAGCTGCCCGTAGTCGGTTCGTTCGTGAGAAGTTTCGCGAATGGATTTCGAGGTCACGCCGGTAAACAGTCACCTGAAGCTCCGATGCGTTCCGATGTAAACGATGTGAACGGTGATGAACCAGACCAGCGGCTCGAGAAATTGCAGGTAAGTTTCAGACGCGCGCAGGCGATCATCGAAAAGCAGCGAGTTGAGTGGGAGGAGAGGAGAAGCGGCTCAGGCGAGAGACCCTCTGAAAGCGTTGAAGTCACGCCCGCAAAGCCGCAGTCCGAACTGCCTGCCGATTGGAACATTGGACTCAGCATGGCTCGTCGCTATGCCGGCGAGCTTAGGAAACTGCTCTTCAATTCCTGTTGTCAACTGCAGCGCGACGAGTCATCTGTTGATTTGCATGAACTGTGGCGGGTGGTGGCTCTACTCAGAGTGGCAGAGAAACGCGAAAGAGAACTGGCTGATGCTGTCGCCTGGGCAAGTAGCGTGGCACCCGCACACGATGAGCAACTAGGGTGATTTCGAAGAGAAGAGAAGCAGCAAAAGGAGGATTGGTCGTCCCCGGACATTTCCGTTTCCACCATTGCTCGAAATCTATGAACGTATCCTCATGCCACATCGCCAGGCGCAACTCTTCCCTCGAGACAACCTGTCCGGCGCTTTCGAGCAAGCAACCCAGCCCCTGAGCAGGCTGCGACTGCAAACGAACCAACGCGCTATTCCTACGCAGCTCCCGCGAGCTTCGATAGAGCTCAGAAATACCGAAACGAAATCGCTCTGCGGTCATTGGCGTAGCAACGATTCCCGCACGGGAGAGTCAGGGATATATAAGAAACGTTATCGGTAAATACGCAGCATACTGAGCCAACATCGCTTCAACGTCCTCAGGACCAACTCTAATTTGCATATCAGGCCGTGCTGCTTCCTGTGGAATGTTTCATCAGCATGTTTTCTCATAATGCTGCTACTATTCGCCTGCAACAAACATCAAATCGGCGGGACTAGAGTGTTCTGAGGATCGCTCAAGAACAACGGCAGGGAAATTCTCAATGGAGTTTGGACCGGACAAGGTACTGGTAGTCGAAGCCGACGCTAGCTCACGCGAGCACGTCGCAAAGATTCTGACTGATGCGGGCTATCAAGTCTCCGCCGAGTTCGCCGTTACTTTGAAGACGGTGCTGGCCTCCATGCCGGATGTGATCGTTATGGGCGCCAGTCCGCCGGATCTGGACTGCTGTGACCTGCTGGCCGACGTGAAGCGATCGGAGCAGGCGCGTCATATCCGTGTGATCATGTTGGCCGGCGGTGGGGCTGGGGAAAGAATCCGCGGCCTCGATCTGGGCGCCGACGATGTGCTCTCCGTGCCGTTCGACGATCGCGAGTTATTGGCTCGAGTGCGCGCTCAGCTTCGGGAAAAGCGTCCCGAGGACGAGTTGCGCGCGAGCGTGCGCAATGGCAGAAATTCGCGACGCGAGGCTCGCCGTGTTCTGCACGCGCTCAATCGAGGAAGACGCACGCTACGTTTCGGCGTCGCACTGCTGATCGTGGTTGCGGCGCTCGCCACTGGAGGTCTTGGTTTCCTCTACTGGCGTTCGCAGCGACAAAACGTTCGCGTGTACACCGCGCTGGCGAAGTTGCAAACCGGCATTGCCGGCGAACGCGAATTGTTGGATCTGGCGCGCAAGGCCAGAGCCCAGGCGGAACAGAACGCGATCGATTCGACAGAAGCGCAGCGCCAGGACCTGAAACGACAGAATAAAGAACTGCGCGATAAAATAGCCGGCGCCGATCCATCACAGGTGGCAGAACTCGAGCGTCAGCTTCGCACCTCCAACGAACGCCTGCAGAAGCTCGAAACCGAACGTACAGTTGCGCAGGACGTAATCCACTCGTATGCCGGGAGTGTTTGCTTACTGCATGTCACGGTCGGGTTTCGGGACAAAGGTTCAGGCCTGGTTCTTCGCTACACCACGATGACTCCCAACGGCTCCCCGCTCGCCGATGGAAGCGGCCAGACTCAGGTACAACTCGGTGGAATAGGTCCCGAGGTCCACATGGACGCCTTCGGAACCGGATTTCTGGTCTCCACCGATGGCCGCATCGTCACCAACCATCACGTGGTCGAACCGTGGTGGAAAAACGACGACATCGCGGAGCTGCTCAAGCAAGCAGTTGAACTTGAACCAAAGGTTGTGGAGATGACTGCGTACTTTCCCGGCATCTCCCATGGCATTCCGATAGCCTTACAGAAAATCTCTTCTGACGCCGACCTCGCGGTGGTCGCCGGCAATATCTCCGGACTGAAGCTCAAGCTGTTGTCGATGGATGATAGTCCGAAGGCGGCTGTGAGCGGACAGCCGGTGGTGCTGATCGGCTATCCCACCGGCGTAGATGCGATCCTTGCGCGAACCAGCGAGGATGCTGTGCGCTCGATCGCCGCTAACACTAACGGCGATCCAACCAGCCTGGTGACCGAGTTGGCGCATCGCAACCTGATCCGGCCAACCAACACGCAGGGACACATCGGCGATGTCCTCGCTGACAAGATCATCTATGACGCGCAGACCACCTCCGGCGGATCGGGCGGGCCACTGTTTAATGCGGACGGCAAAGTGATCGCCGTAAACGTAGCCATGCTCCGCGACTTCGGAGGCTCGAACTTCGCGATCCCAGTGCGCTACGCCAAGCCATTGCTGCCCCGGTAATCCGCAGCAGGCAGCCACAGCACGTTTCTGAGGCTCCGGCCCTTCTGTATTCGCTTCTACGGTCCCTTTCGGACCAGTGCACAATCAACCCCCCAATTCCGTTTGTTTCGACTGCTTCATGGCAGCCACTCGGCGTGCTAATTTTCGGTTGCTCCGCGCGTCTTAAAAAAGTGCGAGCACGTCTTCTATCTATGCCGACCATCCCGATCAAGCGCCCTATTCTGGCGCTGGTTTGTATTTGCGCTTCCGTCTTCGTTAGCGCCACCGACAAGCCAGATCACTTGTCCGATCCAAAGACCTGGGTGCCTACCTCCGATCCCCGAGAGATCCTCCGCCGCTCCGTCCAACTCCAGGACAGGAACGAGAAGCTGCTCCGGCAGTACACGTATCAGGAACATGACGTCCAGAAAGTGTTACAGAAGGACGGGGCATTCAAAGTAAAGGAAGATGCAGTTTACGACGTGCTCCCAATCGGAGGGAGGCAGTTCCGCAAGAAGATCGCCGAGAACGATCAGCCGCTTAAGGCCGACGCAGCGCGCAAGGAAGATGAGCGCGCCGACAAGTTTATGCGGGAGCACCATACGGGCAATGACAAAGATGCCGGCAAGGAGCGAAAGCGCGAACAGCGTCAGCAGGAAGAGGAGCACATGTTTGCCGAGCTGATGGCGGCTTACGACTTCACGCTGGAGGGGGAGGAGCTGATCGGTGCAAAGCCGGCATGGCGAATTCGCGCCGAGCCTCGTCCTGGCTTTCATCCGGCCACGCGGGCGGGAAAGTTTTTCCCAAAACTGCATGGCACACTCTGGATCGACAAAACCGAGTATCAATGGGTGAAGATCGAAGCCGAAGCTCTGGACACCATCACCGCCGGGCTCGGCATGTTACGTCTCCATCGCGGGTCGCACCTGGAGGTGGAGCAAACCCGTATCAACGATGAGATCTGGCTCCCGAAGCATGTGCATGCTTATGTGGACGCGCGCGCCCTCGTCTTCATCGCAGGCAAGTTCGACATGGATCAGCAATTCTCGAATTACAAGAAATATGTCACCGATGTAAGGATTCTGCCTGTCGCACAGGAAGTGCCTCCCGGCACTCAACATCCTTAAGCAGGCATCTGACGATCGGCGACGTTCTCGAGAATCCTGTTGTTCCTTGTTTTTGATCCGCAGTCTATGCAGAAGCTGCCAGCTGGTCGTACTCGATGTCAGCTCGCGGCGACATCAGAACCCATAGCGTGTAGATGCCGAGAACCGTCCCAAAAGGGACATTGAATAAAGCGATAAAGGCCATCACCAAGGCCAGGGGACGTCCCCAGCTCTGTCGCTCCAGCAACCCAAAACCGGTAACCAAACTCACAGCGGCTTTCGTCAGGATGAAGAACGCAATTCCAGTTAGCAGCGGATGGAGAAAGGCAGGGTGATCGACATTACTCCGCGGGCCGAAGATCGTGTGGCTAACAATCAGCAGAATGCAGCCCATAACAAAATGGATAACAGCGTAGGCCATCCAGAGAATCCCCAGGAGTCTGAGGTGCTGCTCCACACGGCTAACGGTGCTTCTGCCTAAGACGACATTCCCGCATTTGCCGCAGGCAGTCTGGTTTGGAACGAGCGCATTGCCGCAAAAATTGCAGTACATATGTGTTCTTCCCGATGGAATAAGGTACTACGACTTTGCCCGCCGGGAGAGGATACGCGCTTTCGGGGACGGAAGTTCCAAAAGATTAAAAAAGTAGCAGTATGCGATAAAAGATCAATTTTTCGGATTCGCTGCGTTTCGCCTAGTCGGCAGAATGCACGCTGTCCTGGTGACATCTTCTGCGGATCCTCTGCAAGGAAAGCTGCGCGGTTTTCTTCATTTTCTGGAGCATGGCCCGGGACGCGTCGGTGTCTTCGTAGCGCGGGCCGCTTACAACTTCTTTTCATCTCTTTGCAGAGTCTTAATGCAAACTTCCATTCTTTACACGTCTATCAATTAGACCCACATTCGACTGACCGGGTCTAAGGAGATTGATATTTATGCTTCGTCGTTCTTGCGAAGCGCCTCTCAGAACGTTTGTACGCGCGAACAGAGACCGGCGATTAGCGACAGTGGTAGTCGATGACTCCGACAATTTTTTGGAGGTGATCTGCGCTCTGCTCGAACGCGATGACGATCTCGACCTGGTTGCCCGTGGTCACGATGGACTTGAGGCGGTCGAAATAGTCGCAAGACTCCGGCCCGACCTGCTGGTGATGGACATCGACATGCCCCGTATCGATGGCCTCACTGCAGCGCTCATCATCTCAACTCGTTTTCCGTCAACTCAGATCGTGTTGATGTCAGCGGAAGACTCGCGGGAGCTAATGGCCGACTGCATGGCCTGCGGCGCAGCGGCTTTCGTGCACAAACCGCGATTTCGGCAGGAATTCCCATCCTGCTTGCGATCCATTGCCGCCTGATGCGGACTTTGCCCACTTTTTACCAGGACTTTATCAGCACCAACCCAAGTTCCACTCAGAGACTATAAGGATACGCAGGAGAAATTCGACTATTTATACAAGACGCCTTTAATTAAGACTCTTGAAGTACCATTCATAACTGAACAAAACCATTCATTCGAAGTGTTTTGTTGCGGAGTCGGAAGTTTCCCGGTCTTGAATAATCCGCTCTGAATCTACGAAGTTCCTCCTCTTATCCCAGCTAGATTCTTCTCTTTGCGTCAAGGCAAAGAAGCCACTAACCCGTGGCCGTAAGGTGAGCAAACTTTTCTGAGGGAATAATGGTATGAACAGAAGGTTGCTGTTATTAGTTCGTTACTCACTTGTACTGTCTATCGTACCGTTAATGTATTCCCAGACTACAGTACCTCGACCGATAGAGAACGCTACTTATGACGAGAGTGTGCCACCGATTCCTCTTGTAACTGGAGGCATCTCCTTCACGACGTCCTTTGAAAGCGGCACACAGGACCTTCATCCTGTTGTTTCGCCAATCTTCCTGATTCCAATCGGCCGTCGAGGATTAATAGAGTCAGAATTCGAAATGCAGACCGAAGCCATTCACGACAGCAGCGGCTTTGGTCCGTTACATTTGGACAAGTCTCTCGAGTACGCCCAATTCGATTACTTCGCGAGTAAGTATCTCACGATCGTAGCCGGCCGTTTTCCGACGCCCTTCGGCTTCTATAAAGAGCGTCTGGATGCACGGTGGATTCGAAACCTTCCCGATCCGCCTCTGATCTTTCCGTTTTCCGATACCTCGAACAACGGCGGAATGTTACGGGGTGCGATTCCGCTGAAGGGTGGTTTCCAGCTTGGTTACTCAACTTACTTCTCCGCCATGAGCAACAATGAAGTTGCCGGCTCCGATCGGCAAGCAGGATTCCGCAGTTCCGTGTTCGTGCCTAAGACTCGCCTGGAAGTTGGCTTCTCGTTCAACCGGAAGCTTGGCGATGAGCATTTCAATAGCTTCGGCTCCGACCTGGCATGGAATTTGACTCGCATCCCGCTTGACGTCAGATCAGAAGCTTTGTTTTCCCATACTTTAGGAAACGGGTACTGGGTAGAAGGTGCATGGCGCCTGGCTCGGTACTCCCTGCCAAAGTTTTTGCGTAACTCTCAACCCGTGGTGCGTGGAGAGCAATATTTCACGCCGTCAGAAACTTCGGCAATCGATGTGGGGCTGCCAGGCGTGAACACCAGCCGAGTCTCCGCCGGATGGAATTACTACCTGACGAATTCGCTGCGCGCCCAATTTTCTTACGGACGTCAATTTGCCCAGGATGACAATCACAACACCTGGACTGTCGGTCTCAACTATCGCTTCATCATGTGAGGTGCGTCGTGAAGACATCTCTTGTGCTTGCTCTACTCTCCATGTTCGCATTGGGATCTGCGTCGCTGCTGAGCGGCGATACTACGTCACGCCAAAAGCCGTCTCCGCCTGATGGGGAACTGCTGTACAAGACTCACTGCACACGCTGCCACAGCACGCCGCCGAGCCTCTCTGACAGACAAACGCGAGTGATCGTCCGCCATATGCGTGTACGAGCAAACCTGCTGTCGGTCGATTATCAAGCGGTACTCGCTTATCTCTCGCAAAACGTGAAAACAAGAGATTGAAATGCGCGGCGCGTACTCCTGCAGCAGCATCTTCGTTGTTCTCTTCCTCATCATCGCGGGAGGCGGAGCGCGCTTACCCGCATCCGATGACACTCGGCTTGTGGAGATTGTCGCCGACAGCGATAACAGGTTCCACGTCATCGGCGAGAAGACGCCGGTGATTCATGCTCGGCCCGGAGAGAGGTTACGCCTTCGCATCACCGCCCATAAGGGCCAGGAGATTGCACGGGACGGTGCCGTCCATTCGCTAGTGGTTAGAAAACTTCGCGAGCAGGGCTGGGATCTTCGTCTGTACGAAGGCACTCAGGAATTCACAGTCAATGCGCCGGCTTCATCCGGCGAATTCCTGGCGGAGTGCACGGTGAAGTGTGGCCCCGGCCATGATGACATGCGCCTGAAGCTCCTTGTAAAGCAGCAATGAAAAAGCAAATCTATCTTTCAATGTCCGTCGCAGCCCTGGTTGTCGCCGCCGAGGCGATTGCAGTGCTCTCTCCTGTGCGAGCATCTCAATCAGGCGGAGCACCCACGATTGCATCGTTAGCGATCCCGGAAAGGACTAAAGCGATCCTGCAACGCTCATGCAGGGATTGCCATTCGAATGAGACCACGTGGCCTTGGTACAGCCGGATTCAACCGATCGCAATGTTGATTCAGCATGACGTCTCTATTGGTCGGCAGCACCTTGATTTCTCCAGTTGGGGACGCCACCCTGCGCGCCCGATTGCTTCCCACAACGAGTTGGAAGAAATCTGCGATGTCGTCAGTAAGGGCTCTATGCCGCCAGGACGCTACCTGCTGATGCACTCAAGCGCGCGGCTTACTACCGAGGAAGTAAAGACAATCTGTGATTTTGCAGATTCGCTTCGATAGCCGCCGGAGGTCCGGACTCTAAATCAGATTTCCGGTGATGTAATCCCACATACCGAAACCCTCACGCTAGCAGCTCGGCGAGTGATTTTCACCGTCCTCTGCCTTTTGAGAGCCTCCGTTGTGCGCAGCGCTGAACAGGAAAAGAAGCTCTTCATTTCGCATTCGGTAACGACGGCTCATGCGCAACTGTGTCCCACCATGCAACGTGAGCAGATAGTCCCCGTGCGCGAGACTTTGACATTGTTTAACCCGCGCAAAATTCACGATGGTTTGTCGATGAATTCGTCCAAACATCTGCGGATCGAGACTATGCTCAATGTCTTTGATGGCTGATCGAGTGCGAAATACCTGGTCTCCAACATGAATCTCAACATAATTAGCCGCCGCGGTTAAGTAATCAATTTCACACAGCGGCTGCCGGATGATCCGATTCTGCGAACGGACCGTAAGATATCTCCGATGCTCGCCCCCGGCTTCTTTCATCGGATCCCTAATTGCAAATGCGAGATCTTCGCTCGAGTGAACTTTGAACGATTCACATTTGCGATCTAGTTGACTACCATTGCGTAATTCACTGCGACGCCGCGGCTGTACTCTACAAAAGCAATGACGCGAGAGCGCCCGCCCGCATCGTTCCCTTTAAGGAATGCGACTATTAAAAAGCGCTTTCACTAGGGCGAAGTAAAAAGGTGTAAGCTCGATGTAAACTGATGTAAGCTGCAGTGCGAGTAGAGTCTAGCCTCTTTGTTCCAGCACAAAGATGCAAAAGGCGAATTGTGGATCAGTTGGTTGGAATGGAGCCGAAACGGGAAGGCTGGAGCCCAGTCTTTTTCCTGCTCCGGGTGTTTGCATCAGATTCCAGACAAAGGGCAGTCAGTGGGTTCGAGCGGCGCAGGAGAGTCGAAACGGAAAAGCTGGGCCGCCCGTCCCGGTGTCTTCAGAGCTAAAACGCAGTTTCCTGAATAGGGAATTAATCCGCTTCAAATACGTCGCTTGCGTCGACCTTAGGCGGAGACACAGCCGAGGGAGGCTGTGCCACAGGGCTGGCCCGGCGCCGATTCCACCAAATGAGTGGTCCGGTGACTGCCAGCACCGGCAGCATCAGGCTGAAGAATGCCGCGAATATTCGCGTCGGCAGGTTGAAGATGTCGCCGGTGTGGAGTTCGCGATTCCAGAGGCGGGCGTACTTTACTGGGGTGGGCATCTCTCTCGAGCTCTGTACCTGGAGTACTTTGCCCGTGTAGGCGTCGACGCGAATGCGACTGCGGCCTCCTGGGGTGTGGTCTTCGGGAAACTTTAGTCCGATGGTTGCGGCTTGCTTCGGACTGTCGGGCAATTGGATGCCCATGATGCTGGCTTCGGGGAGGGTGTTGTGGGCGATCTCTACGATGCGATCCGGCGACAACGGCACGCTTCCCGCAGCGGGAATTTGCGGAATTCAGAGCGGACTGCCGGTGCACCGGATATTTTCTCTGCGAGTTTGCCTACCGGCCTCTCCCAATGAATGCCTATCGCCGTCCAGGCGAAGATAAACAATACGATCGATGAAGCCGCTCCGACCAGGTTGTGCAAGTCATAGTTGAAGCGCTTGAGTGATCCTTGGCCTGTCAGAGAATCCCAGCGCAAGCGGAAGAGTTTTCTGGGCCACCAGAGTACGAGTCCCGTTATGGAAAGAACTAACAGGAACACGGAGCTCCATCCGGTTATTTCATCGGCGAGCTCTCCAACCAACAAGTGCGTGTGGAGCTGGTGAACTCGATTGGCAAAGTGATTGGCCTGGTCCGCCGATCCGAGTACTTCGCCGGTGTATGGATTCACGAACAACGCTGTTCTCTTGCGAGAGCTCTGCATGAGTCCGACGAACAGCGAGTAGTCGGCGCGCTGCGGGAGCCCAAACACTTCTATCGTGGCTCCGGGATAGGCTGCGGTGAGTCTCGCGGAGATCGCCTCGAGCGTGAGTGGTTGTCCTTGCGGATGAACGTACGAGAGCCTGGGGTTGAGGGCGCGGTCGATCTCGCCTTCGAAGGCGACCAGCGCACCGCTGACTCCTAATAGAAGGAGGAAGAGTGCGGCCGTGAGTCCTGCCCAGAGGTGGAGGGTCAGGAAGAGTTTTCGCATTTGCAAGAGGGTCTAGAGTGCCTCAAAATTGCGGTTGGAGTGCCTCAAATTTGCGTTCCAATAACCCGAAATCTGCCGTTGAGGACCTTAAAATCGTGACCTCGCGACTCAAAAGCGCCTCAATCCTGCCGTATAGACGTCAAAAAAGGAGCAAAAGTTCGCTTTTAGCAAGGCATTTCGTGCTCAGTCCGCAGTCTGGAACGACCGAAATTGCGCGATGGAAGACCTGAGGTTGTGAGTCTTAGGCCCAGAATTTCGGAATCCTAACGCAAAAAAAATGGACGGGAGAGGCCGCAACTCCTACATCAGATCCCTTGTAATGTCGTTCTGGCGCTCGTAAGCCCTCGATGATCGCCCCTAATCGCGCTGAAAAAGGGGTCAGCAGTGTTGATATCGAAGGTGATTCTGGCAATAACGCACCTATTTATGGAACTTACCGACCCCGAAACGGAACTGGATGGTGTTTAAACCGGGGTTTGGAACGGACAATCCGGCGTTGGAAATGTGCACATACTTGAGCGCAAGAGTGGCGTGATAGCCGCGATCGCCGAATGGAAGGTGCACTCCGACGCCCAATTGTGGCGTGAAATTGACCGCGTTCGTGCCGAATGGGACATCGTGATTGGAGATAAGGACGCCTCCACCGAGCTCGGCAAAGGGAATAGCGCGCGCCGCACTGCGCCTGAAGTTGTACTTAACGTCAAACGGAGTGAAGCTTATCGCGTAGGCATTCTGCAGCGGTTGGCGCACAAAGTAGATCGGAATTGCCTCTAATTCGTACTCAAATGATCCGCGACCAAGGTCAAAGAGCCCGAATCCCCAGCGTACTCCGGCGTTAAAGATGGTGGTATCGCCGCGTCCGCCGGCAACGCTGTGTCCACCTTGGGCAAAAAACTCGATTTCCCGACTGCCGCTTCTGACCTCCTGTGCCCAAAGATTGGCGCAAAACAACACTAAGCACAGCAACAGAAACTTTCGCATCCCGTAAATTCCTTGATTGTTGATCGAAAGTTGAATGTACCACGCCTTGGAATTGAAGAAAGCCGCCGTTTCCTTCGCGGGAACTATCCCTGGGATCGATCAGAACGTTGGTCGCTAAATTGTCGCTAACGGCGACCGTGATTGTCGTTAAATTGCGATTTGTGACGCGGCTACTGCATGGAGTTAGGCCTCCCATAATGAAACTATTGGGCACGAGTGGGCCTTCGGCTATCGGCGCCCGGCCAGTAACGGTTTTCGTGTCATTCACAAACCCGGCATATTGGCCTAACGCCGAAAGCCGCCAGCCTCCTTCCGCCGTTTGACAGAGCTTTTACTGAGCATTTAGTTTCGCAGAGAGTTCGGAAGGAGACACGATGTCCCGAGCTATTCGTCTTTCTTTGTCTCTGGTTCTCCCGCTTTTTGCCGTGCTTGCTGCTGCCCAGGATGTTGCTTCCTTTGAAAAGAAGACTCACGTCAAAACACTGGCTAATGGATTGACCATCGTCGTGTGTGAGCGGCACGAAGCGCCAGTCTTCTCGTTCTACACGCATGTGGATGCCGGCTCGGCTCAGGATCCGAAGGGCGAGACCGGTATGGCGCATATGTTTGAGCACATGGCGTTCAAGGGCACTCCGGCGATTGGCACCACGAACTACGCTGCCGAAAAAGCGGCGATGCAAAAGGAGGAGGAGGCATATCTCGCGCTCCAGCGGGAGCGTTTGAAGCGTGTCGGCACTGATCCAAAGAAGATCCAGGAACTGGAGAAAGAGTTTCTCCAGGCGCAGGAGGAAGCTGACAAGTACGTAAAGAAAAATGAATTTAGCGAGATCATCGAGGGACAGGGCGGACAGGACCTGAATGCCGCAACCGGCGAAGACGAGACTTCGTACTTTTACTCCATGCCCGCGAACCGGTTGGAATTGTGGGCATATCTCGAATCTGAGCGCTTCCTGCATCCTGTGCTGCGCGAGTTTTACCAGGAGCGCGACGTCGTATTTGAGGAGCGGCGCATGCGCACAGACTCGAGTCCGATTGGGCGCATGATCGAACAGTTTTTGGCAACCGCATACGCGGCACATCCGTATCGCAATCCCAATGTGGGATGGCCGTCGGATCTCGTTACGCTTACGCGCACTGATGCGCAGAAGTTCTTCGATACTTACTACGTTGCTTCCAATATGACGATCGCGGTGGTGGGAGACGTGAAGCCGGACGAGGTGTTCGCACTCGCAGAGAAATACTTTGGACGTCTGCCGGCCAAACCGAAGCCGGAGGAGCTGCATACAGTCGAGCCGGAGCAAGTGGATGAACGCAACATTTCGATTCCAGAGCCTTCGCAGCCTATTTATCTCGAGGGCTATCATCGCCCCGATTACCGCGATCCCAATGATGCCGTATACGACGCAATTTCAGACTTGCTATCAGAAGGCAGAACGTCGCGCCTATATCGCTCGCTAGTGCGAGACAAGAAGATCGCTGCGGCCGCGGTTGGATTCACGGATTTCCCTGGAATTAAATATCCAAGCCTGTTTGGCTTTTACGCAGTTCCCATTCAGGGACACAAAGCTACCGAGCTGCAGACGGCATTTCGCGAAGAAATTGAGCGAATGAAGACGCAGGATGTAGAGGACGCCGAACTTCAGATGATCAAGACCCGAGCAAAGGCCAATCTAATCCGCGGTCTCGGCGAGAACAGCGGGCTTGCGGCTCAGCTTGCAATTGCGCAGGCCCGGTACGGGGATTGGCGCGAGCTGTTCTACAACATCGATCGTCTGCAAAAAGTCACAAAGGAAGATATTCGTCGTGTGGCGAATAAGACGTTTACGGCCACGAACCGGACGGTAGCCGTGGTCGAAACCGTGGCTCCATCGGCACCCTCTAGTGCAAACGGACCAGGAGGTGAGCGATGATGATACGTGTCGGCAGAACTTTCTTAACCACTGTCATCCTGAGCCCTGCCTTTGGGCGAAGGGTCTTCCACGATGAATTAGCGGCAAATGCGGCCGGTGCGGCCCTTCGGCCTGAAACCTCCGGGTACTGGCCAAAATGCCAGGAAATAGCAAATAAGTCCGACGCATTACGGGAGATCCTTCGCCCAACATCGGGACTCAGGATGACAGTTTCTCTGGGTTCCAGGGTTATCACGAAGTGCCTGCTGGCTATTTCCGTGATCATCTGCGCCGGCCCCCTCGCCTTCACCCAGCAATCCTGGCAGCAAGTCCCGATTCCTCCGCTGGCAAAGTTCGCTCCCCAGGAACCGAAGCGGATTCAGCTGCCGAACGGCATGGTCATTTTTCTTCAGGAGGACCACGAGCTGCCGCTGATCAGCGGCACTGCGTTGATCAAAGGGGGATCAAGTTCGGAGCCGGTGGCGAAAACAGGCATGATCTCGATTTATGCAGCCAGTTGGCGAACCAGCGGGACGGAAAAGAAGAGCGGGGATCAGCTCGACGATGAGCTCGAAGCCATCGGCGCAAAAGTTGAAACGGGAGGAGGCGTCGATACAACCTCCGCCAGCTTCAACTGCCTGAAAGAGAATTTTGATCAGGTGTTCGCCGATTTCCTCGGCGTGCTCGAACATCCGATTTTTCGCGAAGACAAAATCGCTCTTACGAAGCGTCGTCTGACCACTGCGATCTCGCGCCGCAACGACGAGATCGACAGCATCGCGGGGCGCGAGGCGGCGAAGCTTGGCTATGGCAAGGATAGTCCTTATGGTCGCGAGCCAGAGTACTGGACCGTCGCTGCGGTTAGCCGCCAGGACTTGCTCGAGTGGCATAGGCACCATTTTGCTGCCAACAACATTATTTTTGGGATTGTCGGGGACTTCGACCCCAAACAGATGGAGAGCCGCCTGCGCGAGGCCTTCGGCTCACTACCGAAGGGAACCCCATACGATCCACCCCACATTCCAGTGCCCGGTCCAAAGCCCGGCGTGTACCTGGCCGAGAAGACCGATGTGAACCAGAGTGAGATCGCGATGATCGGGGTTGGCATTCGCCGCGATAATCCCGACTACTTTGCCGTGCGTGTGATGAATGAGATCTTTGGCGGTGGATTCTCATCGCGCCTGTTCAAGAACCTGCGCTCCAAGCAGGCGCTCGCGTATTCGGTCGGCGGGGGAATCGGGGCCGGCTACAACCATCCCGGGTTGATCGATATCAGCATGGGTACAAAGAGCGCTTCGACGGCCAAGGCGGTGGCGGCTCTGTATCAACAGATCGATGATCTACTCACGAATCCTCCGACCGAAACGGAACTCAAGCAGGCGCGGGATTCGATTCTCAATGGATTTGTCTTTGCATATGATTCGCCGGACAAGGTTCTTGGCGAGCAGCTTACATACGAGTTGTATGGATATCCGAAGGACTTCCTTGAACGCTTCCGTGACGCAGTAGATAAAGTAACGAGCGCCGACGTTCACCGCGTCGCCCAAAAGTACATCGATAAGCGGAAGCTAGCTGTGCTGGTCATCGGGAATTCCAAAGAGTTCGACAAACCGCTCACAGAGTTTGGTCAGGTGACGAAGCTCGATATCAGTATTCCCACTGCGCCGCCAGGAGCGAAGCCGGCGGCAGCGGGACAGGACTAGGGAGATCACCGGAACATAAGGACCGCCGCGCGCCCTCGCGCGGGTGTTCGCTTCAGCAGTCGGGAATTCAGAATTTCTCGAAGGTTACGACGGGTCGAGTCCAAATCAAGTCTTCATAGGGAAGACGTACCTAACACGCGCGCGAGGGCGCGCGTCGGTCCTTGTGTTCTCCGATCCGCTCTGATTTTCGAGAGAGTAGAATTTCCATCGCATACAGGAGAGGCCGATGAAAGCTCGTCTATTACAAGCTGCTTGTCTTTGTGGATTGCTGGTCTTTGCGATTTCGGCTCAGGCGAAGGGTAAGGGCACTACCGTCCAACTGAAGAATGGCCAAGGCGAAGACGTGGGTACTGCCACGGTTTCAGCCGCTGGAAAGAAGGGCGTAAATATCAAGCTCGATGCAAAGAACCTGCCGCCTGGCGAACACGCAATCCATATCCACCAGAACGCGAAGTGCGATGGGCCAGACTTTAAGTCCGCGGGCGCGCATTTCAATCCCGATAACAAGAAGCATGGCCTCGAAAGTCCCGACGGCCACCATGCCGGCGACATGAAGAACTTCACTGTCGGCAGCGATGGCACCGCGAAGACAACCGTCAACGATGCTGACGTCACACTCGGCAGCGACAGCCATTCTCTGTTCAGCAATGGTGGCACTGCGCTCGTGATCCACGCCAAAGCCGATGATATGAAGACCGATCCTTCGGGCAACTCCGGCGATCGCATTGCTTGCGGGGTGATTGCGAAGTAGGGATTGAATCCAGAGCACGTTGTTGGTGCTTAATTGTCGTATACAACCCTGTCATCCTGAGGCCCCGGTTTTGGCCGAAGGACCTCCCGGAATGAATCAGGCGTAAATGCGGCCGGCGAGGCTCTTGGTTAAAAATCGTCAAGTGCCGGCCAAAATGCCAGGAAATAGCAAATAAGTCCGACGCATTCCGGGAGATCCTTCGGCCAACGTCGGGCGTCGCTTGACCTCGCACCGCTGCCACATGTTCAATACGTCCTTCGCCCATGAAGCTAACTCAAGTCGTCCGCCCTCTTGTCTTGGGTGCTCCGATGTTTGGAGTCCTCGCCTTCACTTCACTACTTGCCGCGCAGAACACGCGTGCCTACCCGAACTTTCCTAGCGATACTCCTACAAAATTCGAACCTGCCGATTCAACCTGGGATTACAGCCGCCGCGAAGTGATGATTCCCATGCGCGATGGAATCCGGCTGCACACTGTGATTCTTGTCCCAAAAG
>QIBC01000050.1 GCA_003225215.1 Acidobacteriota bacterium | reverse complement strand
GGATTGGCTCCAGTCGCAGGTGAAGCGTTCGGAGTCGTACCGGCTTTTGGCTTTAGAGTCGGAGCGGCAGGTCTTGCAGCCGGAGCTTCGGCGCCGAAGTACGCGTCGTTGTAATCGGCCTTGCTCGCTTCCATGATTTTTTTCTGGGCGTCAGCCATGCGCTGCTGTGTGAGACGCTGTTTTACTTGCTCTTTTGCCTGATCGAGCGGCACTTGCTGCTTTGTATCAACACGATAAATCACGTATCCGACGGAGTCGGGCACGACCTCGGAAACCTCTCCTTGCTTCAACGAGAAGACCTTCTGCTCGTGCGCAGGGGGCAGGGAACCGCGACGCCTTGCGCCAAACTTCGTGCTCGGAGGTTCATTCGTCGTCTTCAACTGCTCAAAGACTGCTTTTTGAATCTTCTCTGGATCTCCGCCGCTCGCCAGCTGCTGACGAGCATTGTCGGCAATGGCCTTCGAGTCGGAAGCAGGTTGGCCCGCAGAAGCCTCGGTCGAGCTTCGGGGCACGAAGATGCGGGTAAGAGTGACCTCTTCAAAGGCCGAAGGGTTCTGATCGAAGTATGCCTTGATATCGGCGTCGCTCACATTCGACGCGTCGGTCTGCAGCTTGCGCTGCACGTCCTGCGCAAGCAGTTGCAAACGCATTACCGCGAGCTGCTCGGAAAAATCAGGATCTTTATCGACTCCAAGCTTTACTCCTTCATTTGCTGCGGTGACGACCTGCACGTATCGTGCTGCAACCTGGCGGCGCGCACTCGGCGGAGCCCCAGCAGCGACAGTCTTCAGTAGCTTTTCAAACTGGGCGCGTGTGACTTGCGTCTTGCAATCGCTACGCGCAGTCGACGCAGAGCCGGCAGCGGCGGTTTTGCTGGCCGCTCCGGGACGAGGGGATGATTTCGGCTGGCCGTTGAGGGAAACGTCACAGACGCCATTAATAGTGATAACTGGAGCCTCCGCCGGAACTGCCGATTCACTTTGCGGCGAAGGCACGGGACTTTTGGCCTCATTCGAAGCCGGAGCTGCCGGCTGCGCGGGCTTCTGCGTACCTTGCGCGAAAGCAAGTACAGAGCAAATCGAGATTGCGAGGAAGATCGAAAGCTTGGAACGGATCAAAATGCCTCCAAATATTAATGGGGGAAGCATTCGATGCTAGCACATGGGAGGAGAATGTTCAGGTTCTACCTAGTGCAGGCGGGTTAAGATGATGCTACCGATCTGATGGCTGCTTCCTACATTTCTTCGCCGGAAAGCATGCGCCTGGAGAAGCGCTCGGTAGCGCGAAACTCTGTATTGGCGGCGATTGCCATGACCGCCCTCAAGATCGTCCTCGGCTTTATCACCGGCAGTCTGGGACTCATCTCGGAAGCGGCCCACTCGACGCTTGACCTCATCGCAGCCATCATCACTTTTTTCTCAGTTGGAGTATCTGACAAGCCTGCGGACGCCGATCACCAGTACGGCCACGGAAAGGTTGAGAATTTCTCGGCATTCATCGAGACCGGTCTATTGCTGGTCACTTGCGTTTGGATCGTAACCGAGGCGATTCGCCGCCTCTTTTTCCATCATCACCTGGTGATCGAGCCATCGCTAATGGCGTTTGCTGTGCTGTTTCTCTCGATGATCGTCGACTTCTGGCGCTCGCGCGCACTTGGCAGAACCGCGCTTCGATACGATAGCCAGGCACTCGAAGCCGATGCTCTCCACTTCACGACGGACATCTGGTCGAGTGGTGTCGTGGCAGTCGGCCTTGCTCTGGTGTGGATTGGGCGTCGTCTGGAGATTTCCTGGCTGCGTTTTGCTGATCCCATTGCGGCACTGGCCGTCGCCGGCGTGATCATGTACGTCAGCTCGCGGCTGGCAAGGCAAACCGTGGATGCCTTACTTGACGCCGCTCCCAGAGGCGTTCGCGGCCAGATCGTGCGCGAGGTGGAGAGCGTTCCGGGAATCCTGGACGTAGATCGGGTACGCGTACGCCGTGCGGGTAATCGCTATTTCGCAGAAGTTCAGGTTGCCCTAAATCGAAATGCAACGCTGCAGCACTCGGAACATATGTCAACGTCTGTGACAGATGCTGTGCATCGTGTGTTCCCGGACGCCGATGTCACCATCCGTGCTCTTCCGCGCGCTACCGGCGCCGAGAGCATCTTTGACCGAATTCGCGCGGTGGCCGCCCGCCACAACCTTAGCGTTCACGACGTGAACGTTCAGGACTTGAATGGGAAGCTCCACGTGGAACAGCATCTGGAACTGGATGAGCGGCTGTCGCTGAAGAACGCGCATGACTTCGTTACGGTGCTCGAAGCCGAAATGCGCGATGAGGTGCCAGAGATCGATTCCATCCTGACGCACATTGAGAGCGACTCCGCGACTATTGAGCCAGGCGATCCCACCTTCCGCAGCACGGCGTTGGAGCACAAGCTGCGCAAAATTGTTGCTGAGTTTCCCGAGATCATCGACCTCCACGAAGTGGTGCTCAAGCGCGTACGCGACCGCCTTTACCTTTCGTGTCACACGACATTGCCTGACGATCTCTCACTCTCCCAAGTACACGACATTTCGACAGCGCTCGAGATTCGCTTTAAACAGGCTGCTCCGGAACTCTTTAAGGTACTCATCCATACGGAGCCGCAGACGGATAACCGGCGATGATCGGCCGCAGCTCCGTCGTGGCGCTTGCGATTTTCGTGAACACCAGCCATCGAGGAGGAATCGAATAAGATATGCATAAGTCCAAAGTCCTAGTATTTAGTCAGCCCGGCTGACCACCCTGCCGTGTTGCCGAGGCCTTCCTCTCGGAGAGAGGAATCGAATTTGAAGTGCGCGACGTTTCCGCCAGTTTTTCGGCCGTCAGGGAATTAGTCGAGAAGTACGAGAGCCGCTCTACTCCTACAATTGTCGTTGGCGAACAGGTGATGATTGGCTTCGACCCGCAGCGACTGGAAAAAATGCTTCAAGCTTGATGCCCGAAAGTTAGAGGGATATCTACTCATCGCTGCCGCCGCATTTTGCTACGGCGCTTCGGCAGCACTAGGCAAAGCCGTCTTCAACGGAGCGCGCTGGGTGCACGGGGCGGGCATCGACCCGCTCATCCTGTCGCAGACGCGATCAACCTTCGCTCTGCTGGTTTTAGTGCCGGTTCTCTTTATTGCACGTGGGCCTGCAGTGCTCAAGGCAAGCCGATGCACGTTGCTAATGTGTGGTGCCATGGGAGTACTGGGCATTTGCGGCGCCAACTTCTTCTACTACTACGCGATTGCAAAAAGTACGGTTGCTACTGCAATCACTGTTCAGTACACCGCTCCAGTCTGGGTTTACGCATACAGCGTTCTCGCAGGGCGAGATCGAGCAACCTGGCTGCGGAGCATCGCCGTATTGCTCGCCTTTCTCGGATGTGGACTCGTGGCGCTCACAGGTCCTCAAGTTCAGTTCCGAAGTAGCACGATCGGTATTCTCGCAGCTCTGGGCGCAGCATTTTCTTATTCGTTCTACAACGTGATCGGAGCTGATCTGTTGGCGCGATCTTCGCGTTGGCTCGTGCTCTTCTACACATTGCTGGCGGCCACGATCTTCTGGTTGATCGTGAATCCACCGTGGAGAGTCGTAGCACAGCACTATTCCAGCCGAGAGTGGCTGTTCCTTTTCGGATTCGCAATGATCTCAATGCTGATCCCGTTTGCGTTGTATCTGGGCGGCTTAAGATTGCTGGATCCGACGAGCGCGATTGTTACCAGTTGTCTGGAACCGGTCTTTGCCAGTCTGCTGGCGGCAATGTTTGTTGCGGAGCGACTCAGCGCGTGGCAGATTCTGGGAATTGCACTGGTGCTGAGCCAGTCTGTACTGATCCAATTGCCAGCTCGGGGTGCCGTTCGGACTCGATCTGCAGCGGCAGACGATAATCTTTAGCCGACACATGGCCGGCACGAATCCACCCCAAGCGGGTAAAAAATGATCCCGCAATTGTCGCGACTGACGCTGCCCGGACAAGCTGCCGAGAGCGTTTTTTATCTGCGAATGCTGCGGCAACGCGCAACGTCAACGGCAAAGGACCGGAGAGTACGCCTCCAAGGCGTGTAATCACACCACTGGCACCCTGCTTCAAGGGCTCATTGGCAGGTTTGAATGTGCTCTCCAGCTTCACGCCTTCCATGGTTTCACCCAAGGATGATGCGATACCCAGCACGTTGAGTGAGCGACTGTCCTCGTGTCCCATAAGTTGAAGCGCAGAAACACCCGCCCCTAGGCCAGAGAGCGCGAAATGAATCGGCAATGAATCAATGTTCTCGTTCCAGACTGGGATCGCAGTTGAGCCGATCAGGACGCCTGTGTACGTCGCCATACCTAACCCGAAGAGCGCAGAGAAGAGTCCCGACGTAGTCTCGAAGACCTTCAATATCCCATCAGAGCGATTCTTTTGCAGATAGTTCGCAGCTTTCGCCAAGATTGTGGCTGGACCGAACGCGCTCACAATGTAGACACCCACCGACATTGGGCTCTGCAGTTTGAAAACTCGCAGCATGTTAAGAAAACGGGAAGGTACGCCGAGGTCGGAGACGAGCAGGGCAGGAGTAAGAATGGATCCGAGGGCAGCGATTGTACGAGCGTCGCTGACGATCTCAGACTTGGCGCCGGTCATCTGCGCGAATTGCGCGACAACGGCTGCTGCACCAGCGGCGCCTCCGACGAAGAAGTATACCGGGATCTCCCAGCTCCACTGTGGCTCCTTGAGCATGGGAATTTCGTAATAACCGGCCTCTGGACTCGCTATAGGAATGGGAGAGCCATTTGGCCTGATGCCGACATCGTCGACATGTCCCGTCTGGAAAGCCTGCGAGCGAATCGCTTCAAGGCGGCGCTCGCGTCTCGAGAAGTCAAAATCGGGGTCAGACTCCATGCGATGGGAAACGGCCGAGTCCTTCATCGCTTGCCTCCGCCTAGAAATGCTAAAAAAGTACCGACTGCCAGCATACCTGCGCCGAGCGCGGCCGATTTCCAACCCTGCTTGGCATAGATGGTTGGAATCTCAGGCTGCGGCGGCAAATTGTATTGCCGAGGATCGCCTCGAGTAATGAAGAACGCATGAATTCCGCCTACACTCGTGTCGACCGGATCGTAGAGTGTTGCATCGTGCATGCCCTTGGAGTGCAGATCTTCGATACGACGCCCAGCTTCCGCGCGTAATTCGTCAAGCGGCCCAAATTTTATAGACTCGGTCGGGCACGCGTGAGCGCAGGCGGGAGTACGTCCGGCCCTCTGCCGGTCGTAGCAGAACGTGCATTTGAAGGCGCGGCCATCTTCTTTATTCCGCTGGATTACTCCAAACGGGCAGGCCACCACACAGTAGGAACAGCCGTTGCAGATGTCGGGCTGTACATAAACAGTGCCGAACTCGGTGCGGACAATGGATCCGGTGGGACAAGCTTCGAGACATCCTGCATTTTCACAATGCTTACAAACATCAGAGGAGAAAGTCCAGGACGCCAGTTCCGGGCTGTTGCCACCATGTCCCAGTTCGGGAGGATGTTCGACAAACTTCACGTGACGCCAGGTCGAGTGTCCCAACGCGCCGGTGTTGTCGTAGGAGAAGCCACTCCAGTTCAGGCCGTCGGCGCCCAAGTCATTCCATTCTTTGCATGCAACTTCGCATGCCTTGCATCCTATGCAGAGCGTCGAATCCGTGAGAAATCCAGTGACCGTGCTCATGCGCTCTCCCTCATCTTTGCCTTCAATTCATCGAGTGCAGCCTCACCCCGGGGACGTCGGCCCGAGCGTATGAAGCACGCCAAGGCTTTCGTCTCCATAATGCGAACGTTAGGCTCTTCGTTCAGGGCGAGCAGGTCATTCGCAGAATCTCCGGTGGTAATTCCGCGCGATCCCCAATGATAGGGAAGCCCTACCTCGTAAACTCGTCGTCCTTGCACAGCGAACGGACGCATGCGCGGCGTGACCAGCGCTCGCGCTTCGATGATCCCGCGCGGACTGATGATCGTCGCGTAGCCGCCATGCACGATGCCGAACTCTTCCGCCATCTCGGGCGAGATCTCGCAGAAGAACTCGGGCTGCAGTTCTGCCAGGTGAGACAATGTCCGGCTCATTCCGCCCGCGGTGTGATGTTCAGTGAGGCGGTACGTCGTCAGCACGTGAGGAAAGCGTTTGTCACAAGGAAAGCCGTATGGATTCTCCGGTCGTTCCATCTTCTCTGCGGTCGGATTGAACGGGCGCTTCGGATAGAGCGCATTCGGAACCACTGGCTCCAGCGGTTCATAGTGTGTTGGAAGAGGACCATCTTTCAAGCCGCTGGAAACCCACAGCCATCCCACACCATCAGGATGCATGATGAATGGCATGTCTCCGGCGATGGCCTCCATTCCCTTGGCTTCCTGTGCTGGGCGATAGTCAGGCGGCGTGTCCTTCTTGAAGTCGGGAACGTCATGGCCGGTCCACGCGCGCTTGTTCTCGTCCCACCAGACAAGCTTCTTGCGCTCGCTCCATGGCTTTCCGTCGGGACGCGCGGAGGCGCGGTTGTAGAGGATGCGCCGGTCAGACGGCCAGGCGTAGCCCCAACCGTGACCGAGATAATCTTTCGGCTTGCGCGAGTTCGCCAGGTTCATGCCGGGCTGCGGATGAATTCCGGAATAAATCCAGCATCCACAGGCCGTGCTGCCATCCGCTTGTAGCTCGGTGTAATCGCGGACAAGTTCGCGGTTCGCGGTTTTGTATCCGTTGATTTCACATACGACGGCGTCGACCACTGGTTCGGCGTGTGGACCTTGGGTCGGATAATCCCACGTCAGCGCATTCAGTCCAGCATTGCGTGGATGAAGACCGGCCTTCGCTTTCGCCTTCATTCGGCGGCCGAGGTGATACATGAACCAGGTCTCGCTGCGACAATCGGCAGGTGGATCGATAGCTTTCTGGTGCAATTGAATAAGACGTTGCGTGTTGGTGAAGCTGCCCTCTTTCTCAACGTGCGATGCAGCCGGGAAGAAGAAGATTTCGGTTGCGATGTCTTCAGGCTTGAGCTCTCCGCGCTCGATTTCCGGAGAGTCGTACCAAAACGAAGCGGTCTCTGTTTCGACGAACTCGCGAACCACCAGCCACTTGAGCTTGCTCAGCGCCTTACGCTGCAAACGCCCATTGGCAGCACCCACTGCCGGATTCTGTCCCATGACGAACAGCCCTTCCATCTTGCCGTCCATCATGTCCATCCAGTAGCCCAGTTCTGAATGATCGCCGGTTACGCGAGGCAGCCAGTCAAATCCGAAGTCATTTTCTTTTTTTGCCTGGTCGCCATACCAGGCTTTCAAGAGGCTGACGATGTACTTGTCAAAGTTGCTCCACCATCCCGCATTGCTGCTATGGCGGTTTATGTACTGCTCGAGAGTGTCGGCATCGCTCTCCCAAAATGGCATCGGCGAGTAGCCGGGCAGGATGTCGTAGAGAGTAGGAATGTCGGTCGATCCTTGAATGCTGGCGTGTCCGCGGAGGGCAAGGACACCTCCGCCTGGCCTGCCGATATTTCCGAGGAGAAGTTGGAGAATGCAGGCGGCACGGATGATCTGCACACCTGTGGAATGTTGTGTCCAACCGACGGCGTAGCAAATGGCTCCGGTTTTTTCTGGCCCCGAAGCATTCGAGAATATCTCTGCCACTTTTAGGAACTGCTCTTTGGGAACTCCGCAGACACTCTCAACGAGCTCAGGCGTGTAGCGCGCGAAGTGGCGTCTAAGAACATTAAAGGCGCAACGCGGATGCTGGAGAGTGGGATCGCTGTCGTGTTTGTGCAGATCACCAGCCTCGCCGCCGCGGTCTTTTCCGTGACCTCCGCCGGCTTGAGCGTGTCCAGGCCGAACTGCGTCGCTTTTTTCCGGCTCGCCTTGGTACAGCCAGGTTTCAGGAGAATATTTGCTGGTTTCTTCATCCCAGCCTGAGAAGACGCCCTCAAGCTCGTCCGGAAGCTTCATGTCCTCGCGCAGAATCGTAGCCGCGTTGGTATAGTGCTTGACGTACTCGCGGAACTCTTTTCCGCTTTCCAGTACGTAGCGGATCAGTCCGCCGAGGAAAACGATGTCGCTGCCGGAGCGCATCGGAACCCAGATATCCGCCATCGCAGAAGTGCGGGTAAAGCGTGGGTCGACATGGATGATGGTTGCGCCGCGCTTGCGCGCCTCCATCACCCATTGGAATCCAACCGGATGGTTCTCAGCCATCGACGATCCCATAATGAGAATCGCGTCAGAATTCGCGAGATCCTGTTGCGCGGTGGTAGCGCCGCCTCGTCCAAACGAAGTGCCCAAACTGGGCACGGTTGAGCTATGTCATATACGGGCCTGATTGCTGAGACATACCATACCCAGCCCGGCGGTGAAGAGCTTCTTGATCAGGTAGTTTTCTTCAATGTCGAGAGTGGCGCCACCCAAGTGTCCGATCGCCTTGGTTTGCATGAGTGAGCGGCCGTCTTTCTTCTCGACAAATGTATCTTCGCGCGACTTCCATAGGCGATGGGCGACCATATCCATCGCTTGTTCGAGGTCGAGGCTCTCCCATTCCCGCGAATATGGACGGCGATATTTGACCTTCAGCTCACGTCGAGGATGTGTGACTAGCTCGAAACTATCAGCGCCCTTGGGACAAAGATGTCCCCGTGAGATCGGCGACTCGGGATCGCCTTCAATGCTGATGAGCTTGCCGTTCTTGTGAAATGCGAGCTGGCCACATCCGACTCCGCAATAAGGGCAGATGGAACGCGCTACTTCAGCACCCTCGAATTTCGGCTTAAGCTTGCGCGTCTTCTCACTCATCGCTTCAGGACCGGTGCCGTCGGCGCCCGTCCTGATCTGCTGCAGCAAAGGCCAATTGGAGAGCAAGTCCTTCAGCATCGTCGCTCCTCGGGAAATGTGTGACAACATCAGTGAGAATTCAGTGACGGAAGTACAGGTTGCCATTGAGAAGAGGCTTGCGCGTCATGGCGCGAAGTGCGCGACGCTGAGTCGGGCCGATTTGTTACAGTGAACGCGCATGTTTGCGCGCAGAACGGGATGGAAGCTCACAGAGAATCGATATTCCGCCGCTCTACATAAGGCTCGGGCTCAGGGAGGACGCCTGATTGACCTCACAGCGTCTAATCCGACGCACGGCAACTTCGATTTCGATTCCGCAGCCATTTTGTCGGCACTCACGCATCGTGAGTCCCTCAATTACGACCCGGACCCTCAAGGCTTGCTTTCGGCACGGAACGCGGTTGCGGGCTACTACAACACGAAGAAAGTTCGAGGCACCACACACGCAGCTTCGCCTGAACAGATTTTTCTGACGACAAGTACAAGTGAAGGGTACTCATACTTGTTTCGACTGTTATGCGATCCAGGCGACGAAGTGCTTGTAGCGCGGCCTAGTTATCCGTTATTTGAATTTCTCGCCGAGATGCAAGATGTGCAGCTCCGCTGTTACGAGCTCTTCTATGACCACGGCTGGCATATCGACTTCGGAGGGCTAGAGGGACTGATAACGCAGCGCACGCGTGCCGTCCTGGTAGTCAATCCCAATAACCCGACTGGATCATTTGTGCGCTGCCAGGAGCTGGACCAGATTGCTGCTCTGTGTCGGAAACAAACGCTCGCCCTGATCTCAGACGAAGTGTTTCTCGATTACGAAATCGAAGGCGCTTCAGAAGCCAGCGCGGCTTTTTCCAATGAATGCCTCTCGTTTGCTTTGAGCGGATTGTCAAAAATCTCTTGTCTGCCGCAGATGAAGCTCGCGTGGATTGTAGTGAACGGCCCTGCTGAGTTGCGAGACCAGGCTCACGCCCGATTGCAGATCATCGCCGATACATACCTTTCGGTGAACGCGCCAATTCAGCATGCGCTGCCGCTCCTGCTGGATCAGCGATTCAATGTCCAGCCACAACTTGTTCGGCGAGTACGCAATAACCTTGCTCTGTTAGACAAGCGATTAGAGTCTGCAAGAGCGATTCGGCGCCTCGTCGTCGATGGTGGTTGGTATGCCGTGTTGCGAGTCCCGGCGAGGCAGTCAGATGAAGACCTGGCGATCGAACTGATCCAACGTTTTGGAGTCATCGTTCATCCCGGTCATTTTTATGACTTTCCGCAAGATGGTTACATCGTTGTCAGCCTCATCACACCTGACGAGGAGTTTCGAGAGGGCGCAAACGTTGTCATCGGTTTCTTAGACGGGTTGTTATGATGTCTCGCATTTTTCCAACGAGGAGACTTGACGACTATGCAAACATTGAGCAACGTGCTGGCCCGAAACAAATTACTAGGAATCATTCTCGCATTCGTTGTGGCGGTCACATCGATCCCCGCCCAGGGTCAACAGCGCCAGCAAAGAATTTGGAGTGATGCGGAAAAGCCCATCCTGGCCCAAATCCGCCAGGTGAGGTCGCTGCCGGACGACGAGCGCTCCCGGACGACAAAATCACTTGCTTTGCACATAAGAGAATTGCCAGCCGGAGCAAATAAGAGAGATCTCGCGATTGCTCTTTCGCACCTCTCCACTGAGGGAGATTTTGGACATGACACTTTGCAAGAGGTTGGGGCTACTTTGGCTGCAGCGCTGCGGGAGACACCTGTCAGTTCAGACAACCAGCAACCTGCAGAACCCTATCTCTGGTTGGCAGCGCTTAATCGCTACGAGCACATCAATGCCACCCTTGACGATCCTCAATTCACCGCTGCGAACGCGAAGCTTCAGGAAGAAGATGCACGAAAGCAGGATGCCGATTTCACGCTGTCCGATACTGAAGGCAAGACCTGGAACCTGAAGTCATTGCGCGGCAAAGTTGTCTTGGTAAACTTTTGGGCCACTTGGTGCCCTCCATGTCGCAAAGAGATGCCGGATTTGCAATCGCTGTACAAAAAGTTTGAAAACGTCGGCTTTGTAGTCCTGGGAATCACCGATGAGGACACTACAAAGGTTAATAGTTTCCTTAAGGGACAACACGTAGGTTATCCGATCCTCTTCGACCCGCAGCATGAAGCAGCTAAGCTATTTGGCATCGAGGGTATTCCCAAAAGCTTCGTGTATGACCGCGACGGAAAGCTGGTCGCGCAAGCGATCGATATGCGCACTCAAAAACAATTTCGACAAATGCTTGCTGAGGGTGGTCTGAAGTAAGCGGAAAAGCGCAGCTGTGCTGTGCCTCTAAGGGCGGAACTAGTGAGCCCAAACGTTCTGTTCATCTGAAACGGGCCCGGCCATGGCGGCCGGAACCACGTAATCAACACCACGTAAATCAAAGTCAACGCATCCTACGAATCATGATTCGCAAACTGAAATCTGGAGAGTACCGCCTGTACTCTCGCAAGAAGAATTCGAAGACGGGAAAACGGCGCAATTTGGGCACCTTCTCATCAAAGGAAAAGGCTGAAGCTCACGAGCGCGCCGTGCAGTACTTCAAGCGCCACTGATGGAGGAAAAGGATGGCTAGCAGCAAACAACGAGCGGCGGCGAGACGCAATATCAAGAAGGCGGCTAGTGCAGCAAGGCGAAAGCGAACGGTCGCACACTTGCCCAAATCCACGCGTACCGCTTTGGGAAAAGAGGGCGCCAAGGCGGCAAAACGCAATCGATGAGTCTCGGCTAGCGCTTCACGAGAAACGGATTGCTTTGCCGTTCTTCTCCGATCGTAGTCAAAGGGCCGTGGCCGGGAACTACGACGGTTTCATCCGGCAGAGCCAGCACTCTGTCGTGCAGTGACGTGATGATCTTGTTGAACGAGCCGCCGGGCAAATCTGTTCGTCCAATGCTGCCGGCGAAGAGGGTGTCGCCGGCAATGAGTTTTTGTTCAGAAGGGAAGTAGAGGCAGGTGCTTCCTTCGGTGTGTCCGGGCGTGTGCATGGCTACGGCATGGATTGAGCCGCAATGGATCGCATCCTGATCTTCCAAACTCTGGTCGATTTCCACTGCGCCGGGAGACGCCGTGCCGATCCAGGCTGCTTGCACGTCCAGCATCTTCAGTAGGGCATAGTCGTTCTTGTTCAGCAGAATGGGTGCGCCGGTCGCGCGCTTCAGCTTCATCGCGCCGCCAACGTGGTCGATGTGCGCGTGAGTGACAATGATCTGTTGCAGGGTGAGCTGATGCCGCTTGAGCATGTCGAGGATGCGCTCAATCTCGTCATCAGGGTCGATCACCAAAGCTTGCCGGGTGCTCTCGTCGCCGATTACTGAACAATTGCAGCCCAGCATTCCGACGGGAAAGATTTCGTGAATCACGTGCACTCCTCAAAAAGTAAAGCCTCCGCGAGGAGGCTTTTGCATGCGAAATTGAGAATCCACGACGAAGAAATTATCTCGTTACCGGCTGAGGTTCTGTGTTCGATCCCTTGGCGGGAGCTCCTGGCTGTGCAGGGGCTGAGGTCTGCTTAGCCGGCTTCAAACCCTGCATCACGGAATTGCCACTCCTGCGGCTCATCATCACTGAGAGTGTGATCGAGGAGACCATAAAGATCACTGCTGACCAAGTGGTCGCCTTGGTTAGGACGTTAGCCGCTGACCGTGGCCCGAACGCAGTCTGCGAACCCATACCACCAAAAGCGGCTGCGACATCCGCGCTCTTGCCGCTCTGGAGCAGCACGACAATGATCAAGAAGACGCATACCAAAATGTGAATGGCTACAATGAGATAGATCATTTTCTGAACAGAACCTTTATGTGTCCGTGATTGCCGGTCCCTAATGGCTGAGTGATCTACAGCGCGGATCCCGCAAGGTGGGACAGAATCTTATGGTGCGGAAGGGGGGACTTGAACCCCCATGCCTTTCGGCGCCACCCCCTCAAGATGGTGTGTCTGCCAATTTCACCACTTCCGCACACTGGTGACGCGAGGCTATATGCAGTATAGCAGGAGCTACAACGAGCCGGCACCACAGAGGACACTGGGAAACACGGAGGTAAGCTCGGATTTCAATGGAACAGCCATACGATCGACCTGGCTCAGGGTTTGAGATGTGGAACGCTGAGATTGACTCGAACGCCGTTTCTCCGTGTGGCTCTGCGTCCTATGTGGTTTGTCTTGCGCGCCTACCAATTCACGATCGCCGCAAAGGACTTCGGATCGAGGCTGGCTCCGCCTACTAAAGCGCCGTCAATCTCTTCCTGTGACATCAGCGCATGGGCGTTTTCCGGCTTAACGCTGCCGCCATAAATGACTCGTAACTTCCTGGCTGCGTCTGCACCGATCGCCTTTGCGGCTTCGCCGCGAATGAAGATGTGTGCATTTGCGGCGATCTCGGGCGTGGCGGTTTTTCCGGTACCGATTGCCCAGACCGGCTCGTAGGCGATGCAGAATTTATCCACGTCCGCTCCGGAGATTTCGCGCAAAGCTGCGCCGACCTGGCGACGCAGGATACTCTCAGTTAATCCTGACTCGCGCTCTTCAAACAGCTCGCCCACGCAAACAATCGCCTTTAATCCGTCAGCAAGCGCGCCCCGGAGCTTGCGATTCACACCGATGTCTGTTTCTCCGAAGTACTGCCGACGCTCGGAGTGGCCGATGATTACTTGCGTACAGCCCACGCATTTGAGCATGTCGGCGGAGACCTCGCCGGTGTATGCACCCTGCTTCTCCCAGTGCATATTCTGTGCTCCGACTTCAATCTTCGTGCCAGCTACCGCTTCCAGAGTTGCGGGGATACTAATAAAAGGAGGGAAAAGCGCAGTGTCGTCGCGGTCATGCCCGGCGATCATGGGCTTGAACTCGCTCACAAAGGCACGTGCCTGGTCGGGTGTTTTGTACATTTTCCAGTTGGCTGCAATCAGTTTTCTTCGCATGAGCTAGAATCAAAATGCGCGTCAATTCTCCTCGATTTTCAGGGTTCGGGATGGGCAATCGTTCGGAGGAAGACTCTCCCAAGTCTTGGGTAAGCATTATCGTCGTTGCATTGGTCGTTTCCGTCGTAGGACTGCTGTTCGATCGCCTGCTGATTCGTGAAGGCGTCCCGCGCTACGACCTCATGGCGATTTCCAACTCGCTGACCGGAGCCGTAGCTGGTGCATTCTTTTGGCAGGCCAAACGCCTTGACCGGGAACGCCGCCAATTCATTCGCGAGCGCTTGCACACCATCTCAGAGATGAACCATCACATCCGCAACGCGCTTCAAGTGATTTCGCTGTACTCCGGTAAACAACCGGATGAGCAAACAGTGGCTGCGCTCGGCCAAGCTGTAAACCGCATTGAATGGGCCCTTAGCGAAGTGCTGCCGGCCGAATTGTTGAACGAAACTCTCTCCGCGAGTTTGCCCGCTCAACTCGATCCTCGCATTGTGAAGCACTAGGGGTCACTTGTTGTTCAGTGCCTCAACTCCTGGGAGCTTCTTGCCTTCAAGAAACTCCAGCGACGCTCCACCACCCGTCGAGATGTGTGAGATCTTGTCGGCAACGCCCGCCTGATGAACGGCTGCAACCGAATCCCCTCCGCCGACGATCGAAGTAGCATCTTCATTCCGGGCGATCGCCTGTGCGATTTTCTTCGTGCCGGTGGCGAACGACGGTGTTTCAAAGACTCCCATCGGGCCATTCCAGACAATGGTGCCCGCGTCGGCGATTTGGTCGGCGTAAAGCTTGATCGTTTTGGGACCGATGTCCAGTCCCATGTAGCCGTCTGGGATCGGTTGATCGCCGTCGATCGTCTTCGTTGGAATGTCGTTCTCGATCTTCATGGCGACGACGTCGTCGACCGGGAGAAGGAATGCTACGCCGCGCTCATTTGCTTCATGCAGCAGCTCGTTTGCGAGTGCGAGCTTGTCGTTTTCGACCAGCGATTTGCCTACTTCGCGTCCTTGTGCTTTCTGAAAGGTGTAGGCCATAGCTCCACCGATGAGCAGTGCATCCACTTTGCCCATCAGATTGCGAATGACGCCGATCTTGTCGGATACTTTGGCGCCGCCCAGGATTGCTATAAATGGACGCTTTGGGTCCTGTAGGGCTTGTCCGAGATAGTCAAGTTCCTTTTGCATCAGGAATCCTGCCGCGGACTTACCAACGAACTTCGTGATCCCCGCGGTAGATGCGTGCGCGCGATGGGCGGCGCCGAAGGCATCGTTTACGTAGTAATCGGCCAGCTTGGCGAGCGCACGGGCGAAGCTCTCGTCGTTGGCTTCTTCTTCTGGATGGAAGCGCAGGTTCTCGAGCAGCAGAGTCTGTCCGCTCTCAAGCCGCGTCGAAAGCTCTTCCGCTTCAATCCCGACGCAGTCCGGAGAGAAGCCGACGTTACAGCTACTCTCCAGCACATTATCGAGCAGCATCCGCAGACGCTCCGCCACCGGCTTGAGGCTCATCCTGGCATTTGGCTTTCCCTTGGGACGTCCGAGATGCGACGCCAGAATCAGCTTCGCGCGATTGCGAATTGCGTATTCCAATGTGGGAAGAGTTTCCCGGATACGCGTGTCGTCGGTCACCCGCCCTTCTTCGGAAAGAGGGACGTTGAAGTCGACGCGTACAAAGAGTCGTTTGTCTCTAAGCGGTAGATCTTTGATCGAGAGCTTATGCATAACTGGCTCCGCTCTATAAGCCTTTCTTGGCCATGAACTCGATGAGGTCGCGGACGCGGCAGGAGTATCCCCATTCATTGTCGTACCAGGAGATTACTTTGACGCAATTGCCGTTGACAACCCGAGTCATTGGCGAATCGACAATGGAAGAACGGGAATCGCCGCGGAAGTCCATCGACACCAGTTCGCCGTCTTCCACTCCAAGGATGCCCTTGAGTGATCCACTCTCTGCCGCCTTGAACGCTGCGTTCACCTCTTCAGCTGTGGTCTTCTTTTCGGTGAACACAACCAGATCGACAACTGACACGTTCGGCGTCGGCACACGCATGGCAAAGCCATCTAGCTTGCCCTTGAGTTCGGGAATCACAAGATGCAGAGCTTTGGCTGCTCCAGTCGATGTGGGAATCATCGACAGCGCAGCGGCACGAGCACGGCGCAGGTCCTTATGGGGAAAATCAAGAATCACCTGGTCATTCGTATAGGAGTGGATCGTCGTCATCGTGCCACTTTGAATGGTGAACTTGTCGTGTACAACTTTCGCGAGCGGCGCCAGACAATTCGTAGTGCAGGAAGCGTTGGAAACGATGTGATGCTTCGCCGGATCGTATTTATTTTCGTTGACGCCTAGCACAATGGTTATGTCTTCATTCTTCGCCGGGGCGGAGATGACGACCTTCTTCACGCTTCCACGCAGATGCTTGCGCGCGCCTTCGGCTTCAGTAAATCTGCCCGTGGATTCAACGACGATCTGTGCTCCGACCGACTCCCAATTCAGATTGCCAGGATCCTTTTCCGCAAATACCTTAATCTTCTTGTTGCCGATGCTGATGGTGCTGTCGGTCGCAGTTACATCTTCTTTAAGATTGCCCAAGACAGAGTCGTATTTCAGCAAGTGCGCCAGAGTCTTGGCGTCAGTGAGGTCGTTGACGGCAACGAATTCGATGTTTGGATGGTTGAGTGCGGTCCGGACGACGTTTCGACCGATGCGTCCGAAACCATTGATACCGACTTTAATTGCCATTAATTCTCCGAGTGCCCGCTGCCGTAGCAGTCGAACACAATTGATTGTGGAATGAAAGGCCGCGATCAGCTCTTGCTTCGATCGCATCTACAGATGAAACAAAAATCGTAAATCACAAAGGTAAACCGCGCAAAGCCTTTCACCACGGAGACACGGAGGCACGAGAAAAGCAAACAACGAATTGAACACGGAGGACACGAAGGTTATGAGGATTGCGTCGGCTGACAGGTATTCCGTTAGGTGTCTAGATCGTGGACCTGGTATTGAGAAAACCTGCATTTCCCTTCGTGACCTCCGTGTTCACCCCCGTTCGGCTTTTCTCCGTATCTCCGTGCCTCCCGTGGTGAAAAGGATTTTCCGAAGTTTGCTCACGACTGTAAATTGTGTTACAAGCCTCGAATGCGCAATTGGGTGCGCGAACGAATGCGCCGTAGAGGCAAGAAGACAAAGAACGAATCTGAATCCACGGGCAAAGTGGGTCAGGAAAAGCCGCCGGTTACCGCCGATCAACCGGCTCCCCTTCAACCTTCGTATTACACGGAACCAGTCTCAACTGCCGGAAACAGGTCTGCCAGGACTGAATCGCGATCCTTAACGGATGATCGCATGCAAATCGTAACCCAGCCCGAGTCGCCATCGATGCCGCCGGCCTCAGCCGACGAAGTTCTGCGGCAACCCACGACACCCACTCCCGGCCCCGTCCAGGCAGCAATGCCTCAGGAACGACGAGCGCCCCGCGGGGTCGTAGTGTTAGCAATTGGGCTTCCCGGATCGGGCAAGACAACCTGGTTCAAACGCCGCGGCGTCACACCGCTTTCAAGCGATTTGCTGCGAAGCATCCTCTTTGACGACATCACAGAACAACGCTATCAAGGGCTGGTTTTCTCTACTCTGCGCTCGCTGCTGCGCGCACGCCTGATCGCGAAAATGCCCTGGAACTATGTGGATGCCACGAACCTTTCTCCACACGAACGTCGCCAATGGATCAAGATGGCGCGCAGCTTCGGCTACGAAGTCCAAGCGCTGTTCTTCGATGTCCCACTGGAGGTCTGCCTGGAACGCAACCGCCGCCGGGAGCGCACAGTGCAGGAAGATGTAATGCGGCGTATGGCCGAGAAGCTTCGTCCACCCTCCTTTAAAGAGGGATTCTCAAAGATAGTGGTGGTGCGTGTAAAGACATCGGGTACAGACTCAAGCGAGGGCGGTCCTGTGCAATAGCAATTGACCACCCCGCGAGTGCATCATA
>QIBC01000225.1 GCA_003225215.1 Acidobacteriota bacterium | reverse complement strand
CGTGTACGCTGACGAAATCGGCTTCGGCGAGAGCGGCTTCGAAGTTGACGTATTTGATTTGAGTCCTGTGCTTCTGGATACCGCGTTCATGGCGCAGATCCATCACGCTCTGTATACCTGCGACGTACTCATGATTCTCGTAAGCCGGGTCGTAGCACAAGATGTTCATATCCATTCCTGTGCACTTCTTGATCATCGCGAGCCCGATTCGCCCGGTGCCAATGATGGCCACGGTTTTGCCCGTAACTTCGTCTCCCAAAAAGGGAAGAAACGGATGCCAGGCTCCCCAGCGATTTTCGCGAACCAGCGTTTCGCTGGGCCAAAGCTTGCGGGCGACTGCGCCCATCATGAAAAAGGCGAATTCGGCAGTCGCTTCGGTGAGGACGTCGGCGGTGTTGGTGAACGGGACCTTGTAGCGGTTTGCATCCGTACGATTGATGTTGTCGAATCCGACGGCCATCTGGGAGACGACTTTCAGTCGTTCCTTTCCGGCTTCGAAGACTTCGGCATCAATCGAATCACGCAGCGTGGTGATAATGCCGTCGATGCCGCTACGCACTCTCTCAAGAATCACCGATTTGGGCGGTGGACCGGAGTCCGGGTAAACCTCGATCTCATATCCGCGTTCGCGCAGGCGATTCAGCGCTGGCTCACCGATGTCGCAGGTAGCGTAAACACGGAATGGCATTAGTTAAAGGTGCTTCCCCGTCCAACGCTTGATACGCTCCAGCGCCTTTTCGATATTCTCAATTGAGTTGGCAATGCTGAAGCGGACATACCCTTCGCCGAAGCTGCCGAAGGAAGTTCCTGAAAGACACGCAACACCGGCTTCTTCGAGTAGCGCATCCGCGAGCTTTTTCGATGACCAGCCAGTGCCCTCAATATTGGGAAAGACATAGAAGGCCCCGCCAGGCTTCTGACAGCGGAAGCCCTTGATCTCGTTTAGCGCATCCACCATGACATCTCGTCGCTTGAGGAACTCCTCCCGCATTTGCTCGACCGATGCCTGATCGCCCTGCAGAGCCGCGACTCCGGCCATCTGCGTGAAGCTGGCCGTGCAAGAATTGGAATTGGTCATCAGTCGCGAGATCTGCGTCGCCAAATCTGGTCGCATCACGCCGTACCCAAGGCGCCACCCGGTCATCGCATATGTCTTGGAAAAACCATCCAGGAGGATGGTTCGATCACGGAACTCCGGGATCGACATGATCGAAAAGTGCTCGCCTTCAAAGATCAAGCGGCTGTAGATCTCGTCAGAAAGCACCATGATGTCGCGATCGCCGATGGCCCTGGCGATTGCCCGCACATCCTTCTCCGTCAGAACTCCGCCGGTTGGATTATGAGGCGAGTTGAGGATAATTAGCTTTGTGCGCTCGGAGATACACCGGGCGAGATCGTTGATATCAAAGCCGAATGCCCGCTCTTCCCGTAAATGGATCGGGACGGGACGCGCGCCAAGAAACTCGATCATAGACTCGTAGATCGGGAATCCCGGATTGGGATAGATGACCTCGTCTCCCTCTTCTACCAGCGCCAAGATCGTAAAGAAGATGATTGGCTTGCCGCCGGGAACGATCACTACCTCTTCGGGGTTCACCCGCGTATTGCGAGTTTCCGCTACACACCCCGCAACCGTCTCACGAAGCGCTGGTAGGCCCGGCGATGGACCGTAGTGAGTCCATCCTCCTCTCAACGCATCGACTCCGGCTTCCACGATGTTGCTGGGTGTGTCGAAATCGGGCTCCCCGATCTCAAGATGCACGATGTCTCGTCCCTGGGCCTCAAGAGCGCGGGCACGCGCGAGCACCTCGAATGCCGTTTCCGTCCCAAGCCGTTGCATGCGCTTGGCCAGTTTCAAGGGATGAGAAGTTTGAACGGGAACCATGTCTGGTTTTCCGGCAAAAGGCAAACCCGTGATTATAGTCCAGATGTTTGACGACAATTCAGGGGCCAAGAAACGACAACGCCCCAGACAGCCATAGCTGCTGGAGCGTTGGATTCGGAGGGCATCCGATTACGTCTTAGGTATTACTGCCTCTATAAGCTTTCCCAGGCAATCATGATGCTGATGCTAAATCGAGCTGAGGTGGAAAAGGGCAAAAACCGCGCGACGTGCATTACTCCGGTAACTTTCGCGGACTGAAACAATGCGCTTATTTGCGGCCACCCGTGAGTGACTGAAGAATTTTGACAATGCTGCTGCGGAACCTTGTCCATGAATATTGCTCGGCTGTGGCGCGCGCTGGTGAGCGCATTTGTCGCAGCTTGTCTCGATTCTGCGATGCCCAGTCGAGGCTGTTCACTAAGGAGTCGAGGTCGGCGGCAGGGATCAACAAGCCATTTTCGCGCTGCTGAATCAAATCAGATGCGCCCGCGGAATTGGTGGTCAACGCCGGTGTGCCGCATGCAAGCGCCTCCAGAACCACTTGACCGAATCCATCACTTAAAGAAGGTAGGCATAGGAGATCGGCTCGACGATACTCATCTCGAAGTTCCATCCAGTTGAGTGAGCCAAGAAAGCGCGCAACTAATCCGTACTTCGTGAATGAGCTCTGGTTTCTTGGGAGAGGACCGACGATGCGGAGTTCGGCGTCCGGAAGCCTCAGCCTACGCCACGCCTCCAGCAGATAATGCAGACCTTTTTGTCGGCATAACTGGCCGACAAATAGCATCGAGAGCTTATCTCTTGGCGACTCGGCGGGGCAGAAAAACTCGAGGTCAACGCCATAAGGAACTACAGCAAGGCGATCTTGACTGATTCCATTTTCAAGCAATGTTCTGCGCGTATGGCTCGACGCAACGATACATAAATCGGCCAGAAGAGGTTCTCGCGAAAACGTGTCAAGAATCCTTCGGTCCCAAGAGAGTTCGTTGCTCGTTTGGTCCTCGAACTCGGGCAAGAATTTATCTGATAGCAGAGCAGTTCTCACTGATGTTGGGTGTGGCTGCATCTGCATAAGGACCTTCGCGCCCACGCCAGCAGCGGCGAACGCGGATGTGGCTACATGCGCATAAGCGAGAATGGAGCAGCGCTCTCGAGCGGCGATACGGCCCGCCCGCTCGCCGAGCGAGCCGACCCGTTGCATCCAGCCATCAGCGTCCCACCAATTCTGAATCGCGTAGTGCGCATGAGACTCCACGGATTTAGAAGGGAGTGCAGGATCGAATCGTCTTGTGAGTTTGGACCGGAGCGATGACGGAAAGAGCCTGCTGGCGTTCGCAAAGACTCTTCGATCTAGCGGAGCGTAGAAATCGGTAACGAGTGTCTCCAGTAACCCTGATTCGCGCAGAGCAATAGGGAGCTGGTACGCATCGCGTGCGCCTGGAAAAGCAACGACCCAACGATGGTTGGTTTTCGCCATCTAGAGTCTTGAGTGCTGGATCACTGCTCTACTCGGATGCGCCACTGCCTGGTCGCGTCCTGCTCGACCACTATGAGCAATCGACCATCCTGATTCGGGAAGACGGTCGGTCCCTTCTGTGTGAATGTCTTTCCATCTGTCTGTTCGAAACTGAGCGCGATGTCGCCGCGTGAGAGCGGTTTGATGCGATATGAAAACGAAGCTCCAGGCGCAATCGCGCCAGCGCCAAAGGCGGCGCCGGGGTAATCGAACTCCAGGTTGTGAATTGCGGTCTGCCCCTCATTGCGGATCGTGACGTCAACTCCACGCGAGCGACACGCTATTGTGCTCGCAGCTACAACGCAGAAGAAAAGAACTCTCGAGACCTTGGATTTCAAGTGTTCGTTCCGGATTTGCGTCTGATCAGGCAGTGGTTGGATCCGGCATCTTCAGAGGATCCTTGCGCTCGAGAATTCGCGCACTCAGCACTGCACCATTGCGATTGTCGTGCAGTTTGAGCGAGAAGACCAGCACATTCCAAATATAGCGCGGACTCTTCTTCGGCAAGGGCAATCCGCGAAATGTACGGTCAATGTAAGTTTCGCGTGTATCGGCCACGGTTCTGATGATCTCCTGCCATTCTTCACCGAGTTCAGGGAATTCCTGGAACAGGTTCTTGCCCAGAAACCATGCCCGTTTCTTGTCGAGCAGCTTGGCAAGAGTCTCATTCACATACTGCCAATTGCCGTCGCGATCCATGATTTCCAGGACGACGTCGTCTCCCATGGCCATGTTTATGCGCGAGTAATAGAAATCTCGCGCGTCGACGACTACTGGCTTACCGCGCCGCTTAGCTTCGAACGAACGAAGCGCCGCGAGCAGATCGTCGACCGAACTGTAGCCTTTGAGAAGATGCATATCTTCTACGCCGCCAAACTTGCGCTCCAGGGTCGCGGAGAGAATGATGATCGGAACCTGCGGGCGTTTGTCGCGGAGTGTGCTGGCGACTTCAGTTCCGAATTGGCCGGCGCCAAGATGATAGTCGAGCACGGCGATGTCGGCTTCGTGGAGGTGAGCTTCGGCCTCTTCGATAGTCGCGGCCTTTATCGCTTCGTAGCCATGTTTCCGCAATATCGCGGAGCGCAGGATGAGGTTGTCAATGCGATCGTCGAGCAGAAGCACACGGATGGGAACTCGCTGGGCTGCTGCTTTCTTTTCGTCCATGGTCGTGAGGGATTGTCCCGAGCCATCCATTCCAGCTACCTACCTCAGCAGAGTTGGATGCGAGCGCTTCGGTACGAGTCTATTCGATGGCTGTGCCTTCACGAGCAGGGCTCTTTTTGGCGTACAGGCGCAGGCTTCTCGCCAGCTCCGGCAAGCGGCTAAAGACGGCGACCGCGCGCAGCCATTGACGATTCTCAATGGCGGGATATCCACTCACGATCTTTCCAGCTTCCACGTCATTTGGAATGCCAGTTTGCGCGGTTGCTATTACCTTGTCACCAATCGAACAATGGCCGGCGACGCCTACTTGTCCGGCGAGAATCACGTCATTGCCTATGTGCGTGGATCCGGCTAGTCCGACCTGAGCGCAAAGTAGCGTGCGCTTTCCGACTTTTGACCCATGCCCGACTTGGACCAGGTTATCAACCTTCGAGCCGCGTCCAATTCGGGTTTCCCCTACGCTGGCGCGATCGATGCAGGCGTTTGCCTGTATTTCCACTTCATCTTCGATGACGGTTGGACCAGATTGGATGATCTTGTGCCATTCGCCATTATCGTCCTTCGCGAAGCCAAATCCATCCGAGCCGACCACAGCGCCATTTTGCAGGATCACACTGTCTCCCAGGACGCAGTTCTCGCGCACGACAGCATGAGCATGAGCAAAGAAGTCGTCGCCAATGCGAGCGCCAGGATAAATGACAACATGCGGAAGCAGCGTGCAATGATTCCCGACTTGAACATCGTGTTCAACAACGACGTAGGCGCCGATCGACGGATCCCTCCCGATTCTTGCGGACGGGTGAATCACAGCTGTCTTGTGGACTCCGGGCACGTGCTCGTCTTGTGGATGAAACAGTTCGATCGCACGCGCGAATGCCAGATAGGGGTTTTCGTGGCGGAGTAAAGGACGCGGCAGGTGAGGGAAGTCATTGCCAACAATAATGAGCGAAGCCCGCGTCGAACGCGCCATCCCGGCGTACTTAGGGTTCGAAACAAAGGTGACTTGTCCCGGAGAGGCCTCTTCTATTCCTGTGACGCCGGTTACGGTCGGATTATCTGTGGCGTTCTCAAGTTTCCCCCCAAGTCGCTGCGCTAATTCATGCAGTTTCATGGGCGCAATTCTAGTAGCTACTGGCTGCTAGCTGCTAGGAAAGCAAAGGCAAAACCAAATACTCGCGCGGATGAACGCGGATTTTGCGGATTACTGGAATTTTCGAAAGGTTAGGATTGGTCACGCGGGGCCAGGAACAGGTGGGATTTGCGGTTGTCCCAGACAAACATTGAAAAGGCATCCTCTCGATGTTGATTTGGCCTTTGGCTAGCAGCCAGCAGCTAAGACCCAGCAGCTTCCTCGTCGAACATCGGCACTTGCCCCGTATCTTTCTCGTCTCTCCTGCGGCGCACGCCTCCACCGATTACCGCAAGCACTGTGAGTGAAGACAATGCGGAACGCGGCACGAAGATCCGTTGAGTGTTGGATCTGGTATCGGGTGGAATGACGAAGTATCCGTCTCCCTCTAGCAGAGTAAGATCGTTCGGCATCAAGCCTTCGAGAACATCGTTGTCGGCGAACTCTATCCGTACCCAGAGACCCTCGCTGCGGGGACGACTGGTGAACGTCTTGCGCCCAAGAGACTCGGCATCGCCAAAGTCGCGGACGAAGTACACGCCCTTCACCTCGCGCAGATCGATGAAGATCACTTTCCCCGACTGGGT
>QIBC01000049.1 GCA_003225215.1 Acidobacteriota bacterium | reverse complement strand
CGACCCGGCCGCCATCGAAGGCGCTCGCGCCGAATTGAACGGATCGGTTCGCTACTGCGAGTCAGCTTATGCCGCAGCCGAAGGAGTTGATGCTCTGGTGCTCGGCACTGCTTGGTCAGAGTTCCGCAGTCTCGATTTTGACCGCATCAAGCGCGCGCTCAAGCGTCCGCTGATTGTCGATACCAAGAATATTCTGGATGCAGTGCGGATGCGATCGTTGGGATTTGAGTACGTCGGCATTGGCAGGTAGGAATTTCCGGCCTATTTCTGACGAGAAATCCGAAATAGCGGACAATCAAACTCCTTCGAGTATCTCTCGAAGTCACGGTCAGTACTAAAAATCTCCCAGTCCCGCTGCTTTGCAACCGCACAGATCAAGACATCGATTGGCGAGCAAGTGATCCCGATTGACGTCAGACGATTCGTCATCTCCGCCGCTCGCTCATAGTCTTCGGCGTCGAGCGGCTCGTCTTGAAAATTTCGCAGCTCATCCCGAAGAGCCTCGAATTCCTTCCGCTCTTTTATGCCCGAAAGCAATTCCTGGCGAACGGCCCCTATCAGCTTGGCTTCATTAAGTTCAATAAGTCGACGCAGAGCCTCTACCCGATTTCTTTCATCTGCATTGAGACGTGCTGAACGCCGGCGCAGAGCCAGCGACCAGATTGAAGTATCAACTAGAACGCTCAATGACGTTTCATCCGGCGAGCACGCTTGTAGTTGTAGCGAGGATCGTAATCGATTTTCCCAAAGAGCTTCAAAATGCCTAGTTGCTTGCGTCGTGTCACATATTCGTCCAACGCTGCGTTTACGGCTTCCTTCTTGCTTCTGTGCTTGCCGAGTTTTTGCGCCTCGCGAATGAGGTCGTCATTGAGGCCAAGATTCGTTGCCATGCCACACGCTCTCTCACACAACATATTACACAAACATTGCAAATGTCGAACGCAAATAGAAACGCCGGGCGAGGTCGCCCGGCGCTCCATACCAACGACTATGTGTTTAAGTTCCTTCGCTCCAGCTTGCCAGGTACTCTTCCTGCTGTGGCGTAAGCTTGTCGATCTTTACGCCCATTGCTTCGAGTTTCAGGCGGGCTACGCGCTTGTCCAGCTCAACCGGAACTGGGAAGACTTTCTTGTCGAGAGTCTTGTAGTTCTTCACCAGGTATTCGCAGGAGAGAGCCTGGTTGGCAAAGCTCATATCCATCACTGACGCTGGATGCCCTTCGGCAGCAGCCAGATTGATGAGACGCCCTTCGCCGAGAAGATAAATCTTGCGGCCATCTTTCAGCGCGTACTCGTCGACAAAATCGCGGGTAGCACGCTTGGCTGAGGCGAGTCTTTCCAAAGCGGGAATGTCGATTTCGACGTTGAAGTGTCCGGAGTTTGCGACTACCGCGCCGTTCTTCATGACTTCAAAGTGCTCTTTGGCGATCACGTTCTTGTTTCCAGTGACGGTCACGAAAACGTCGCCAATCTTGGCGGCCTCGGCCATCGACATCACCCGGAAGCCATCCATCACCGCTTCGAGCGCTTTCGTGGGATCGATTTCGGTCACGATTACATCTGCGCCCATGCCTTTCGCACGCGACGCCAAGCCGCGTCCGCACCATCCATAACCGGCGATCACGAACTTGGAGCCGGCAAGCAGCACGTTGGTGCAGCGGACTACGCCGTCGATCGTCGATTGGCCGGTGCCGTAACGGTTGTCGAACATGTGCTTCGTATCGGCATCGTTTACGGCGATGATGGGATAGCGCAGAGCACCATCTTTCGCCATGGCACGCAGACGAATCACGCCCGTGGTCGTTTCTTCTGTGCCGGCGATGATTCCGTCGACGACGTCCTGACGTTTGGTCAGCGCGATCGTAACCAGGTCGGCGCCGTCGTCCTTGGTGAGGTGCGGCTTGTGGTCGAGGGCGCTGAGAATATGCGAGTAGTAGGAGTCGTTGTCCTCGCCCTTTATCGCGAAAGTTGAGATGTTGTAGTCGCGAACCAGCGAGGCGGCCACGTCATCCTGCGTGCTCAGCGGATTCGACGCGCAAAGGACCACATCGGCACCGCCATCGCGCAGTGTGATTGCGAGGTTCGCAGTTTCACTGGTGACGTGGAGACACGCAGAGACGCGGATGCCCTTCAGCGGCTGATTCTTGATGAACTCTTTGCGGATGCTTTGCAGCACGGGCATCGATTGGTTCGCCCACTCAATGCGTCGCTTGCCCTGATCGGCGAGTTCCATGCTCTTTACATCAAAAGGAATTTGGGTTGCGGTTGCCGTAGCCATGCTCTCCTTAACGTTATGCCCCAGCGGGTGGCGCTTGTGGCGAATCGGGAATAATGAAGACGGAGCGACCACGGCGGTCACTCCCAAAAATATCTACTTCGCGGTTGCGACGGTCTTTCCAGCGGCGACACCCTTAAGAGCAGCAGCCTTGTCGGTTGCTTCCCAGGTGAACTCGGACTCCTTGCGTCCGAAGTGGCCGTACGCTGCAGTCTTCTTGTAAATCGGACGGCGCAGGTTCAGCGATTCGATAATGCCCTTGGGCGTGAGCTTGAAGTGCTCGCGAACCAGGTTCTCGATCTGCGTCTGTGGAAGCTTTCCTGTGCCAAAAGTGTCGACAAGCACGCTCACCGGATCGGCCACGCCGATCGCATATGCCAACTGGACTTCGCAGCGATCTGCTAAGCCCGCAGCCACGATGTTTTTCGCGATGTAGCGAGCCATGTAGCAGGCGGAGCGATCGACCTTCGTCGGATCCTTGCCTGAGAATGCGCCGCCGCCGTGACGTCCCATGCCGCCGTAAGTATCGACGATGATCTTGCGTCCGGTCAGGCCGGTGTCGCCCATCGGACCGCCGACAACGAAGCGTCCCGTGGGATTGATGTGGTACTTGGTGTCGGCATCGAGAAGATGCTCAGGAATCGCCTGCTGAATCACCTGCTCGAGTACTTCGGCGCGCAGGCGGCGATTGTCGACCGTCTCACAATGCTGCGTGGAGACAACCACCGCGTCCACACGGACCGGCTTATGGTTCGCATCGTATTCGACTGTTACTTGGGATTTGCCATCGGGACGAAGGAAATCGAGAGTGCCACTCTTGCGAACTTCTGAGAGGCGGCGAGTGAGCTTGTGCGCCAGCGAGATTGGCGTCGGCATGAAATCTTCATTCTCGTTCGACGCGTAGCCGAACATCATGCCCTGGTCACCGGCGCCGCCGGGATCAACACCCATCGCAATGTCAGGCGACTGCTCATGAATCGAGGAGATCACCGAACAAGTTTGTGAATCGAAACCGAAGCCCGCATCGGTATATCCGACCGCGGTCACAGTGCCGCGAACGATCGATGGAAAATCTACATAGGCCTTGGTAGTGATTTCACCGGCGATGAAGGCCAAACCGGTTGTCAGCAGGGTTTCGCATGCCACGCGGCTGTAAGCGTCTTTTTCAATACAGGCATCAAGGATGGCGTCGGAAATCTGATCGGCGATTTTATCTGGGTGACCCTCGGTCACCGACTCAGACGTGAACAGAAAACGATCACGGGAAGACAAGCTTTTACTCCTCCAAAAATTATTTATCGGCAGCAACTAGCGCCTGAGGGACAGAGCCTAGGAAGACTCACGCACGAGGGGTGATTGACTTCTTGCTGTTCTGAGTACGTTAGCAGACACTCACCCCCTCGGCAAGCAGTCTCCACACTGGTAAGTGATTATAAGCACTTCTACTTAACGGTAAACTCAGCATCGCACGTGAGGCGCAATTTGACGGCTGAACGGCAGAAAACGAAGTTCAAACGGAGTTATTGATGTAGTCCCTCGGGCGTAAATGTCAGCTCTTTAACCTGCTTCGGCTCTCCATCGATGTTCACCGGCTTGCCGTTGAACGAGACTTCTACACCCGCAACATTCCCAACCCGCAAGCGAACTTCTTTGTTGGCGCGGATCGTGCGGCTCTTCTGCGCGCTCAGAATGCCTTGGCCCAAGCTCTTGCCGTCCGCCGAAACCGAGAGCCAGGAGTCTTCGCGGGCAATCGCCTCAAGAAGAATCGCCGCGCTGGAACTGTATGCCCCCGAACTAGATGCCAATTCGGCAGCGCCGGCCTTTGAGGTCGCAAATGGACTTGGGGTGTTCTTTGGAGCCTCGGCAGGACTCTTGCTACTGGCGGACGGAACCGGTGCAGCCTTCTCCTTCGATATCCCCACAGGTTCTGAAACGGAACTTGACGGCGTCGGAGGAGACTGCCCCTCGGCACTGGATTGCGGAGGTGGTGCCTCCTGCACCACGGGCGTGGGTGCTAGGTTTGTGTTTGCCGTTCTGGTCCCCCAGAAGTACTTGATGGCGTATCCACCTGTCGCAACCGCGAGAAGAACGAGGGCGACAATCGCGAGAAGGCGGTTTGACGACGGCTCCGGCGTCTCCTGCTCCACTTGAGACAGAACCTCCGGCAGAAGCCCGTTCGCGGCCTGATGCTCCCGCCAAGCAGCTTCGAAGTCGGCCACAGCCTGGTCTTCGTCTAGGCCGATAAAGCGCGAGTAAGCACGCACGAATCCTTTGTTGAAGATTCCGCCGGGCAGCTTCTCAAAATCTTCTTCCTCAAGGGCCCGCAGCGAGCGGGTACCGATCTTGGTTGATTCCGAGATTTCCTCAAGCGAAACGCCGCGCATCTCCCTTTCGCGGCGCATCTTTTCGCCAAAGCCACTCACGATATCTCGTTATACACCCGGAACTTGCGCTGGATAGGCATAGGGCCGCAGAATCATAGGTTTGCACAAGGAATGTGTCAATTAGGCCGCGAAAGTAATGTTTACTTTTCGTGTAAGGCGGGGTATATCTCTTTTTGAGTCTAGGGGATAATGGGGATTATCTGAAGTAGGAGAAGGCTGGATGGGGATTCCATTGTTCCCCCACGGTCGCTCCCAATTTGGGTCATATTTGAACTCGATGCTGAATTCGACGAGTGAGGCCACCGCTACCGACCGCAAACGGCAGATGGAAGAGATCAGTATCTTCCATGATGTCGCAAAAGCCCTCACGTCGTCGCTGAATCTAGATTCAATTCTGCAGACCATCATGGAGAAGATGGCCGTCTTCTTCCGCCCAGACACCTGGTCGCTGCTGATGGTCGATGAACAGAAGGACGAACTCTATTTCGCCATCGCCGTAGGCGATGCTGCAGACGCCCTCAAGAGCATTCGCCTCAAGGTGGGAGAAGGCATTGCCGGCTGGGTGGCCAAGCACGGTGAGTCGCTGCTGGTGCCCGACGTCTACAACGATCCGCGCTTCGCCAAGCGCATCGACGAAATGACCAAGTGGCAGACGCGCTCTATCATCTGCGTGCCGCTCAAGTCGAAGCACCGGGTATTAGGCGTGATCCAGCTCATCAACTGCGCCATGGAGAGCTTTTCCGATAACGAGATGTTCTTCCTCCACGCGCTGTGCGACTATGCCGCGATCGCTATCGAGAATGCCCGAGCTGTTGAGAAAATCCAGGAGCTCACGATCACCGACGATTGCACCGGCCTGTACAACGCTCGCCATCTGTATAAGACGCTCGAAGCCGAGGTCTATCGTTCGCATCGTTTCAACTACGAGTTCAGCGTCATCTTCATCGACCTCGATCACTTCAAGTCGGTCAACGATACCCACGGACATCTCGTCGGAAGCAAACTGCTCAACGAGATCGGATTCATGATCAAGTCGCACCTGCGACTCATCGACTACGCATTCCGATATGGCGGCGACGAGTTTGTCGTGCTGCTTCCCCAAACGGGAAAGGAATCGGCGCTCGTAGTAGCCCGCCGCCTGCGAGACGTGATGCGGAACGCCCAGTTCCTCGATGAGGAGGGCCTGAACCTGACCTGTCGCGCCAGTATGGGCGTAGCAACCTATCCTGAAGACGCCAAGAGCGCACACGAAATCATTCGTCAGGCCGACGAGATGATGTACATGGTCAAAAACTCCACCCGCGACAATATCGCCGTCGCCCAGCAAGGCATGCTGCAGTAGGACCCAGGTAGAGACGCAGCATGCTGCGTCTCTGCCATACCCTATCGGCACACGAGAAGGCATTTACCCCGGACAGCATCGTCAAGACGCAGCATGCTGCGTCTCTACTTCGGTCGCGGACTCAGCACTGGACTGGCATCCGTAGCGGTCGGCTTTTCCTTGACTGGCTGCGGCGTCCATGCGGTCGCATTTGCCGGCGCATTGGGATTCACGCCAAAGTCCCACACGAACATGTTGATCGTCTTGGGATCGAGCATCTCTACCAGGGCATACTCGCCCGGAGCTAGCGGATGCGCCGGAGTCAGCTTCACCCACTCACCGTTGCTCACGACTTCGGCATTCGCCGGAACGATATCTTCCTGATCTGAGACCTTGCCCAGCAGCGAAATCTTTACATTGCTGACTACGCGCGCGTCTTTCTTCGCCTGCACGCGAACGATTTTGAATCGGTCGGGACGATTCAGCTCAGGCGATGGCTGATTACCCTTATTCTCAGAGCTGTCCGGGCTTGATGCAGTTACATCGACGTAAATCGCCGGCGTAGTCTCGTGGGCCTGGACGCGCGCGCTTGCACCCTTAAGTTCGATGCTCTGCTTGGATCCCGTGGGAATCGGGTTGATGATCCCGCGCATGATGTTTTTGCCCATCTGCTTGTTGAGTTCCCCGCCGTTCTGGACTACCTCGACGAGTTGCGGCTGCCCGCGATAGTGGTCGAGAACAAAGACTCCACCGGTATCGGGAAGATGCAAACCTGGCGCGACCAGCGGACGCGCCGCCTCTTCCTTTTCTCGTTCTGCTTTCTCCTCTGCGTCGGCTTGCTTGAGTTCGTCAGCGCCGAGGTTCGGATTCAACCCGCGCGGATTTTCTTTGTTGAATTTGTTGGTAGCGTCCCAATCGACAAGACTCGAGGGAAGGTCTTCCCAGTCGTAGCGCTCAGCGCTGTAGTAATGGACACGATCGCGCTGGACTTCCCACTTCGTGGCGAACTGGTAAGAACCATCTTTCAGGATCAGTCGCTTGGCATGCTCCTGTGCGCGCAAACTCGCCGGCAGGACCAGCGCAAGGGCGATCACAAAGACGGCAATGAAGAACTTGCGCATACTAGAAAAGACGAAGTTGAAGGCTATAAGGATGTAAACCCAAATCTGCCCCAGGTGTTTCTGCGCTCCAGGGTAGAGACGCAGCATGCTGCGTCTGTTCCATGCACCTGGGCACACCAACGATCGAGTTCACCCAAGCAGCATCGTAGAGACGCAGCATGCTGCGTCTCTACCACGCGTCAAAACTGGCAGTCCGAGCACTGTCTTTCCGCGGCTCCCGAAAGCACAGTGTTCGGATCCGCTGAGAGCATTATGAACTTATCCGGACTCACAAAATAAAAGTCATAGTTCACAGAACTCCCCGACACAATCGATCCCGTAGCGCGACCGTTCGTGCTGATCGTCAGATTCCCCGTGAGCGACTGCGACACATGCGCGCTTGCAGTGTTCACGTCCTCGGTTCCCGACAAAGAGCCGAATCCGGCGACGGTGATTCGACCATCCACAGCCTGCGGCGCAGTGCCCGCAGAATTTGCTCCAGCTGTCGCGAACGCATAACCACCGGTGACGGACTGGAAACCCGCTTGCTGTTGGAACAACAGCCCACTGGCAACGACGGTGGAATCGCTTTGCAAGACTACGCCCTGCTTCTGCGAGGCAAGCCAGATGATGAAATTCGACGATCCGGTGACTTGAGCACGGCCATTCGCTGCGACGGTGTAACTCCCCGAAAGTGGTGGGCTCGTTACAGTGCCTCCGCTGTTTACATCCGAAACCCCGCCACGAAATTGACTAGCGAAATCTGTATCAAAACGGGCAGCTAACGCATAGGGTTGATTGCCGGAAACGGCCGAACCGTTCACGAAAAACGCACTCGATCCCAGTAAGGCACTGCTGAAGGGCGTGCTCGATTGCCCAAACGCCGTGCCGGCAATCCGCAGACCTGAAGCGTCCACATCGATCAACACCAGCGTCGATGCATCGACAATGTAGAAGACGAACTGTGAAGCATTCAGCGATGCAGTTCCGCGGCCTCCCGCGGCCACGAAGGAGCCCGTTACAGCAGTTCCAGAAGTGAAACTTCCATTCACATTCGTATCTTCGGTACCGGTAATCGTTGCACCGCTGAACGTAAGCTGACCGACCGCAGCCGCCGGCCCTGCGTTGTCACCCGACATGCCGAAGACGAATGGCCCGCTCACGCCGGCGGTAACCGCCGCTGGATCTTGAAAACGAATGAATCCGGAGGTCACCGCCGTAGAGTCGAAGGCAATCACCTGCCCGCGAGTACTCGAGGTGAGAGCGAATGAGAACGTGTGCGAGCCGGAAGCATCTGTGAGTATCATCGTGCCCCGTCCGTCAGCGCCTACGGAATACGTTCCCGTTAGGGGAATGCCAGTAGATCCCGTAAACGGTCCCGCCCCAGAATTGCCGTCGCTCACGCCGGCTGTGATGTGTCCAGCCCCATCCGCCTGAAGCGTGCCGCCTCGATACGCGAAACCTGAGCCTGAGCTGTTATCCCCCTGGCTCACGAAAAATACATAAGTGCCGTTCAGACTCGCGTTGCCGAATTGCAGCGTAACCGGAGCCGATGCCGAAAAGGCCGTGTTTGCCTGCGACGTAGCCGTGACCGTTATCGCAGATTTGGGAGGCGAAGCGGGCGCCGTGTACAAACCAGTTGCGTCAATAGTTCCGTGAATGGCATCGCCGCCCGGCACGCCGTTGACGCTCCAATTGACCGCATTATTCGTGCTTCCGGTCACTGTCACCGTCGGAGTGAATTGCTGCGGCGCGCCGGCCATAACCGTAGCGCTGGTTGGACTGATTGCGATTGTAACCGCGGGAGCCGTGAGCGTTACGACCGCAACGGCGGTCTTGGTAGTATCCGCCTGCGCAACCGCGCTTACTGCGACGGTAGTTGTGGTCGGCAGCACCGCGGGCGCCGTGTACAGCCCGGTTGTGCTGATCGTACCGTTTGTCGCGTCTCCACCTGTCATGCCGTTGACTTGCCAAGTCACAGCCGTGTTGGTAGAGCCGGTGACTGTGGCCGTAAATTGCTGGGTTGTCGCACCTGCGACGCTCGCTGTTGTTGGCGAGATCGTTATTGCGACTCCGGCGGTGGTGGTACTTTTATTTCCCCCGCATCCAGCCCAGATCAGTGCAGTCAAAATCAGTAAGAGAAGAAGAACTCGTTTCGGCAAAGAATTGACACCCCTATTGAGGTCTATGTATTCGTGGTGTTCGCAGTACGTGAATTGTCCATTGTAAATTGCTGCTGTCTGGCAGGTGTCTCTGCTGCCTGAAATGCGAGGAAGAAGTAGACCTGTCATCCTGAGCCCTCTTCGTGCGAAGGATCTCCCGCGATATTTCAGACTTGATTGCTGTGTCTCGGCTCTTCGGTCCAGATTCTCATAGAAAGCCGTGACAGGGGATTTAGTCCGACGAATCGCGGGAGATCCTTCGCCCACAAGAGGGGCTCAGGATGACAGGGCCTGATGTGGCTTTGATAACACGGCACAATTCCAATCCGAGCCTCTTTCTCACCCCGTATTCCTCAAACCCGCGGCGATGCCATTGATCGTGGCTCCCAGCACGTAATCCAGATCCTCACTCTTCTCTCCGGCCCGCTTACGGCGCAACAGCTCGGCCTGAAGGATGCTCATAGGATCGACATACGGATTTCTCAACCGAATCGAGCGCGCCAAAATCTGGTTGTTCTGGAGCAAACAAGGTTGGTCCGTGACCTGGAGCAGCAGCTTCTTTGTGCGTAAGAACTCCGATTCCAAAATGTTGAAGACTCGAGCACGCAACTCTTCATCGCTAACCAGTGTGGAATACAGCCGTGCGATATTGAAGTCGGCCTTGGCCAGTCCCATTTCGGAATTTTCCAGGAGATCGCTGAACAGCGGAAATTCCTTGTACATGCGTCGCAGATTGTTCAGGCCATCCGGCTTCGCTGAAAACTGGTCGAGAGCATATCCGACCCCGAACCATGCAGGCAGCAGGCATCGGCTCTGCATCCATCCGAAAACCCACGGAATCGCGCGCAAGTCTTCCAGGCTGCGCGTTTGCTTGCGCTTGGCCGGACGCGATCCGATCTTCACGTTCTGCAACTCACCTACCGGCGTCGACTGTTCGAAATACGCCATCACATCCGGGTTTTCAGCGATGTTCTGGCGATAGAACTCGAACGCCATGTGCGATAGCTCCTCCATGGTCGATTCCCATTGCGCGTCCTCCCCGACTTTGGGACCGTCCGGACGCACCAATGCTTCGAGTGAAGCCGCAACCATCAATTCGAGCGAGCGCTCGGCCAGAATCGGCTCCGCATACTTCCAGTTGAGCACTTCCCCTTGTTCCGTGATCTTGAATTGCCCGGTAAACGCCCCCACGGGCTGTGCCACCATGGCGCGATGCGTGGGCCCTCCGCCGCGGCCAACGGTCCCTCCACGTCCGTGAAAAATAGTGAGGTGAACGTTGCGTTCACGGGCCACACGATGCAGTTCGCGATGCGCTTTGTAGATCTCCCACAGACTGGTGAGCATGCCACCGTCTTTGTTGCTGTCGGAGTAGCCCAGCATGATCTCCTGTTTTCCGCCCCAGGAATCGAGCAGCCGTGCATACGCAGGTGAACTCCACAGTTCGCGGCAAATGGCGGGGCAGGCGCGCAGATCCTGAATCGATTCAAAAAGGGGCACCGGCATCAAGCCTGGATCCTCACGCTTGCCTTCTACCTGAACACCAGAGATCGCGGCGAGTCGCACGACGTTAAAAACATCCTGGGCTGAGGTCGCACCACTGATGACGTAGCTGCGGATCGATTCGGCTGGATATTGACGCTTCAGTTCCGCGATCGCTCGCATCGTGTCGAGGACGAGGCGTGTGTTCTCCGAAGTCGACGTGAGCTCCTCGCTCGACCGAGCAGTCAGACTTTCGATCGCTTCCGAATGGAACTTGGCGTGTTGCCGAATGTCGAGTGCGTGCAGATGAAAACCAAAAGTTTCGACAATAATCAAAAGCGGATCTATGAGCTCCTCTGCTATGCGTTCGCCGGCGTTCTGAGCCAGGCTTTCGCGCAGCAATTGCAAATCGGCAATGAATTCCTCGGGCCCTGTATATGCGTTCTCGGCTTCTGGTTTCCTGGCCGCACGCACGAGCCGTTCCTGCACGTACAGAAGGAAGTGACGATACGCTTCTGTTTCGGAATAAGTCAGAGCACGCGCATGCACTTCGGGAAGACGCGCAGCATAGTTCTTTAGCGCCTCTCGCAGCTGGGCCGCAACCTCGTTAATGCTGGTTGCTGAACTCAGCAGCACAATGAGAGCGCGAATCGCTTGGACGTAATGATTGAGGATCAGATCACGCGCCAGTTGCAGCGCCTGCTCCGTACTGGCAACGGTAACAAACGGATTGCCATCGCGGTCGCCTCCGATCCAGGAGCCAAACGCAATCGTGCGGGGCAGATCAGAAACTTGAACGTCCGATCCGAACTCTTCGTTCAATGCACGTGTAATGTCCGCATACACTTCGGGCACGCTGCGAATGAGACTGGCGCGGTAGTAATCGAGTCCCATCTTGATCTCGTCGCGGACGGTAGGCGTGCGGCGGCGCACTTCATCGCTCTGCCAAAGCGCGGTAATCTCCGCGGCGATTTCCTCGGCTACTTTCTCCGCGGTTTCATCCGTGAGCGGCGCGTTATCAAGAGTTTCGAGGAGCTTGGAAAGCCGCTCACGTTTCATCAACACCGTGCGCCGAGCGACTTCGGTAGGGTGCGCAGTAAAAACCGGAACGGCATAGACACACCGTAGCGCCTTCATCACCTGCTCAAGACCGATTCCTGCAGCCCGGAACCGCCGGAAAGTACCGGCGATAGTTCCGGCCTGTGGCTCGGTGTGATTCACCTGGGTTGCGCGGCGGCGACGCTTGCGGTGATTGGTCTCCGCCAGGTTGACCAGCTCGAAGTAGATGGCGAACGCCCGAACTACAAGAAAGGCATGCCGCAGATCCATCGTGCGGAGCGAGGAATCTTGCGCGATCTTGCCCTGTTCCCGCTGCTCAATACTCAGGTTGCGGAGCCGCTCGACGGAATCAAAGACCTCTTGTCCAGCCTGCTCCTTGATCACGTCGCCGAGGATTCGTCCGAGATTGCGCACATCGCGACGCAATGGAGCCTCTTTGAGCTCGGGATCGGAGGCGATCAGTTCGCGCAGATGCTGCTGCTGATCCTTGACCTGCCAAAGTGGCTCGGCCGACTCCCTGGCCTTCAGCTCTTGGGTGCGGGGCATACTTCAAAAAGCTACCAGACGCGCGGTAAATTGCACTTGCCTGGCGCTGCCGAAGCGAGTGGTATCAGGTGCGTACAGCGGCTGTCCGGCGGTAAACACCGGCGAAGCCGCCGTGCCGAAGAGGCTTACACCATCCGGAAAGTAGCGGTTCGAAGCCCCGGTTACGTTAAAGATGTCCATGAACAGATCGAGATGATGTCCTTCGCCGGGCAATGTGAAGTCTTTCACAAAGCGAACATCCAGGTTAAAGAACGATGGTTGGCGCAGTGAATTTCGTTCTGCCACCTTACCGCCAAGAATTGCTCGATCGTTGAAGTCGTTCGAATCTCTCTGCAGGTCGAAGCCCACGATCGGCGTATAAGGAAATCCCGAGCGCGTGACGACAACGGGATTGAACTTGAATCCCAGGGGCAGGTTCGTAACCGCGCTGAGGTTGAAGTTGTTGCGAACGTCAAGCGACGAGTACCCGCGCTCTGCGGCGAGGTTGAACGGATTTAGCACGCTCGGAGGACGAAAGGGATCGATGGTTGTGTCGTCATCCCGAGTTCGGGCCAAAGTGTAGTTCGCCATGAGCTGCGAGCGATGCGGCAGTTGCAGATTCGCGGTGAGCAGCAATCCATCGTACCCAGAGTGCGCATTCGATTGAATGAGCAGAAGTTGTCCAATCGCGGGATTCGGGCGCGTGCCGGGAAACACAGGCAAGCCGGTTGAATCCACCGCTGGCGGGTTCAGATTGGTATTGATCGCTCGCGGCAGATCCCACGTGCTGTTCCTAACATAGCCCGCTGAGACCGATACTTTTGCATTGAGCTGCTGCTCCACACTGCCTGCCGCCTGAAACGAACGTGGATTACGAAAATTGGGAGCAATGCCAACAACCAAAGCAGCAGGTACGGTCAATCCGGCAGGTAGCGAACTGAAGGCCCTGCGGGATGAAACCAGCGGGAGTATCCCCGGATCGAAATAGCTGTCCGCAACTACGGTGTTCACGCCGTTGTCGGTGAAGACGCGCTGGAAAGTTGTCGCCGGAGTTGAAGCATCGTAGAGCCCAGCGGAAATCCGAATCACAGTATTAGTCATGGAATTCCAAGCGACTCCCAGCCGCGGCTGCCATAAAGCGAGATCGTCAGGAATGTGGCTGGTCTGCGAAATTCCCGGATTGGGACTCTTGGGTTGCGGATTCCATTGCCCTTCCCAGCACAGTCCGGCCGTAACCGTCAGGTTGGGATGCAGTGTCCATTTGTCGGTCGCATAAAGGCCGATGTATCGAACCGCCCCGCTGTACGTCGGGTCTCCAGTGGCGAATGTCTGTTGATACCGGCGGGTACGTCCGGCAAGAAAATCGGTCAGCGAGTTGTAATCGAAACGGCCGTTAAGATTGGCCTCGTGCTGCTCTCGCGCCGGATCGTAGGCGAACTGGCTGCCGATCCTCAGCACATGGGAGCGGCCACTGATCGCCAGATCGTCGCTTATCTGCCGCACTCCCGACGAATAGTCATGCGGATCAAGACTGTTGCCGCCGAGCACGCCGAAGCCGTTGATTACACTCTCCGGAGCAGTCGAATTCGGCGAAAAACTTCGGTGGTCGTTCGACCATTGTCCGAGTAATTGGTTTACGCGCGTCGAGCCAAATGTGCTGGTGAGGTTCGCGCGCATCCAGATGCTGTCGCCTCGCAGCAGTCCACTGTTGTCTCGGGTTGCTAAGGAGCGCGTCGAGCCGTCGCCAATATTCGTGGTATGCACATGGTTGTAGTTGCTTTCCAGATTCAGCGTGTTGACTGAGTTCAACAAAAGATCAACTCGGCCGAAGAGCGCGGTGGGATGGCTCTTACTCACGATCTGTCCAACCGGAGCGGCAATAAGAACCGATCCCGTTCCCGGAGCCTGCGGTTGGAACTGCGACCAATATGGAACGCTCAGAAAATCCTGCTCCGCTGCGAAGTAAAAGAAAGCTTGGTTCTTTCTGATCGGTCCGCCGACTGATCCGCCGAATTCGTTTTGCACGTTATCGAGGGAGTTGCCGAATGCGTCCTTGGAAGTGAGTCCGGCAGGCCGTCCGATGTAAAAAGCCTCCCCGCGGAATTTGTTGGCTCCCGATTTCGTGGCGACATTCAGGAATCCGGCATTCGTCCCCCCGACTTCGGCTCCAGCTCCGGCATGCACGATCTCGAATTCGCGCACCGCCGTTTGTGGGAAGAAGAGCGCATGGTCGCCCAAGCCTCGCAACCCTCCGAGCAGCGGATCGTAGAAATTCGCTCCATCGACGGCAGCTTGAGCTCCGGTCGGTCGCTGTCCAGCGACCACCAAACCACCTGAGTCCTGGTCGGAATCAACTCCGGCCGCAAATTGCGCGAATTGGCTGAAGTCGCGATCGCGATTGGGGAGATATGTAACCGTTAGTCCCGCAACAGTGTTTCCCACAGCAACTTCCTGCTTGTTTACCGCAGGAGGCACCGTGTTGCCTTCCACCATTGCTGCCTGCCCGGTGACTGTCACCTGCTCAGAAGCGGCGGCCACTGCCAGCCGCACCGTGACTTGCACGCTTGTTCCAACTCCGACCGGAATGCGAGGCGGCTTCTTCAGCACGAATCCCTGAGCCTTTACAGCAATCGAATAGTTTCCAGCCGGCAGAAATAGAGCGCTGAAATGTCCGGCCTCGTCGGTGACGAGCGTGCGTTCGGCTAAAAAGTCGGCATTGCGAATCGTTACCTGCGCTCCGGGAATAAGTTTCCCTTGCGGATCGGTAACTGCTCCGGAGATCGATCCGCTTGCCGCCGCCGACTGCGCGAGCATCAAACTTGAGGTTCCAGGAAGCAGAAAAAGAAGCGAGACGAGGGCTGCGGAGAGCAGGAAACCAGAATTAGCGATTCGCGAAGGTCGATCCAAGTTCTCCATCATATTCGAGTTGCCAGTCTCAACACCGGCATAGACCTACTACAACAAATAGGAGCAACCGCGAGGGGCGAACAGAAAGGCAAAGGCGAAGGTCACGAAATGTCTTCTTGCCATCTCCGTGACCTTCGTGAGCTTCGTGTTCGCTCTTCCCGGGATGGAGTGCTCTCTACGAAATCCCATCGACGATTTCCCAGAGATCGACGGTACAAACATTGACACGCTTCACTAGATCGTCGTAGCAAGGAAGATAGGAGCATTCGATGAGGGCCATTACGGGAACAGCAGCCGGCTATCGAGTCTGGGTGCAAAAAAATCTCCTCGAATTCTGCACAAAACCTCACAAAGTTCTCCCCCTAAACACAAGATGTTCGATTGCTCAATGTCGGCAATCGAAGATGTTGTGTTACGACCAAGGTCGATCTCAACGTAAGTCCTTTGCATGGTGAATTTAGCCCGAAAAGGGGGGGACCCCCTGTGATTGCAGTGAATCAAGTGCAGAAAGGAGCAAACAAGCATGGGGCGGAGTTACTTCAAATTTTGCGTGCATTCAAACAATTTGTTCAGTAAAACGCATCCTGCAAAGAAACGGCGCTTGCGCTACCATTTTCGGTTACTTCTGAAACACTCACTAAGGAGACCAAGAAGATGAGTGATCAGGATTCCCCCAAGGACTCAGGAATATCCAGACGTAAATTCCTGAAGATCTCCGCGATAACCACGTCTGCCCCACTCGTCCTCGGCCCAACTGTGCTGGAGGTCGAAGGACAAGAAGTTCACGTCTTCGGTCCCGGAAAGGTTCCCATTGCTCTTAACGTGAATGGGAAGCGCCTCACGGCCAACCTCGAGCCTCGTTTCACCCTCCTTGATGCCCTTCGCGAGAAGTTCGAAGTGACCGGACCGAAACGGGTGTGCGATCGCGGAACTTGTGGCGCCTGCACGGTTTTGTTGGACAACAAACTCGTGTACGCCTGCTCGGTGCTGGCCATCGAGGCTCAGGGCAAGCAGATCGTCACCACTGACGGCCTTGCGCCGCAAGGACAACTGCATCCTGTCTCCGCAGCCTTCGTGGATAACGACGCGCAACAGTGCGGCTTCTGCACCCCTGGATTCGTGATGGCCACCAAGGCTTTCGTCGATAAGCATCCCAATGCAACGCCTGACGAGATCGCCAGAGGCTTAGGAGGAAACTTCTGCCGCTGCGGTACTTACGCGGGCATTAAGGGCGCTGTGGCCCAACTCTCCGGCCAGCAGCAGAAAGGGGGAGCATAGCCATGGCGGAGAACACCTATCAGTGGCCCGATGCCAGTAAGCGCAAGCTTATCGGCAAGCGGATGAACCGCGTGGATGGCCCGGTGAAGGCCTCCGGACGCGCCAAGTACACCTACGACCTCGTTCGTCCGAACATGCTTTACGGAGACAGCGTGAAATGCCCATACGCTCACGCCCGCGTCAAGAGCATTGACACATCGGCGGCTGAGAAGATGCCGGGAGTGAAAGCCGTTCATGTAATACACGGACCAGACGATGGCGCAAAAGGTGAAGTGTTTTGGGCTGGAACGGACATCGTCGCGGTAGCAGCCGTCGATGAGCCCACGGCTCGCGACGCAGTGCGCGCCATCAAGGTCGAATACGAGCAGCTTCCCCATCTTGTGCTTAACGACAAAGAACCGAACCTCGCCGAGGCTGAGAAGAGTGAGTTGTATAAAGTCGCTTCGAAGGAAACGGTAGGCGATCCGAACTCGGCGTTCCAGCAGTCCGAAGTAACGCATGAAGGCTATTACGGCTCTCCGGTAATTACGCATTGCTGCCTCGAGACGCATGGCAGCGTCGCGGAATGGCCTGACAAGGATCATCTCTTCCTGCACATCTCCACGCAAAACGTTCCAGGCATCGGCGAGCAAGTGGCTAAAGCCATCGACATGCCGGCGTCAAACGTTCACGTACACCAGGACCACGTGGGTGGAGGATTTGGCAGCAAGCTCGGTTTAGATCCCTGGGGCGTGGCTGCCGCACAGCTCTCGAAGAAGGCCGGCGGCGTTCCGGTAAAGATGATGCTCAACCGCGCCACCGAACTGGAGACCGCAGGCTGTCGCCCCTCAGCTTACGCACGCGTGAAGGTAGGCGCGAAAAAGGATGGGACGTTGCTCGCCTGGGAGTCCTACGCCTGGGGTTCGGGCGGTCCGGGAGCTCCCGGTTCGCTTGCTATTCCTTACGTATGGAAGGTGCCTAACCAGCAAAAACAGTATGTGGGCGTCGTGAATCACATTGGCCCGTCACGCGCCTGGAGAGCCCCGAACCATCCCCAGATGTGCGTGATCACGATGGGCGCCCTCGATGATCTGGCAGCGAAGCTTGGGATGGATACCTTCGATTTCGTAAAGAAGAACATCGACCTGCTCGATCCACGCTCGAAAATCTATTCTGAGGAACTCGACGTTGCCAACGACCTCATGCAGTGGAAAGCGCGCTGGCATCCTCGGGGCGACTCCGATACCCTCGGCATTCCTATGGAAGCGATCAGCCTTCAAATCGGAGACAACCAATATCCTCCCGATAGCGCCTCCGGCGGCAGCAGCACGATCGGCGGCGTGAGCTCGGCCACCTTCCGCGCTGCGACCGACGCGAAAAGGCAGCTCATTGCCAAAGTCGCTCCCGCTCTCAATGCGCAACCCGCTGACTTGGAAGTCGCTGATGGCAGAGTGCGCGTTGCGAGCGATGCGAGCCGCAGCCTTAGCTGGAAAGAGGCGTGCTCCAAGTTGGGCGCCCAGACTCTCACAGTTCGGGGGACAAATCCTGGTGAGGGCGACCTGACCAACAGCGGAGTCGGCGGCGTGCAGATGGCCGATGTGTCTGTCGATACAGAGACCGGCATCGTCAAAATCAACAAGATGGTAGCCGTTCAGGATTGCGGTCTCGTGATCAGTCCCAAGCAGGCAGAAAGCCAAGTGCTGGGGGCAATGATTATGGGCGTGAGTTACGCGCTTTACGAAGAGAAAGTCATGGACCAGACCACCGGCACAATGCTCAACACCAACATGGACAATTATCGTCTGGCTGGAATTGGCGACGTTGGAGAGCTGGTGGTGCGGCTGATGACCGGCCCGGGATACGACGAACGTGGCGTAATCGGCATTGGCGAACCGCCGACGGTGTCGCCCGGAGCCGCGATCTCGAATGCCGTCGCCAATGCGATCGGCGTTCGTGTTCCCTTCTTGCCGCTCACACCAGACCGGGTGCTCGAAGCGTTGGAGAAAGCACAGGGAGAGGGAGGCCGCGCATGAGAGCCTTCGAATACGCCAGTCCCAAACAGAAACAGCAGGCGGTCGGGTTACTAGGGCAGCAATGGGGAGACGCAGAGGTCCTTGCCGGTGGAAGCGATCTGCTCGCGTTGATGAAGGACGATATCGTCCATCCCAAGCGCCTGGTGAATGTAAAAGAGCTGCCGGAGCTGCGTGGGATCACCTTCAATGCGTCGCGAGGTTTGCGCATTGGCTCGCTCATGACTTTGAGCGAGATCTCCGAAGATGCGCAGGTGAAGGAGCATCACCCCATGCTGGCGCACGCTGCTGGAGAGGCAGCCAGCCCGCAGATCCGCAATGTGGCCACCATTGGCGGAAATATGTGCCAGCGTCCACGATGCTGGTGGTTTCGCAATGGATTCGGCTTGCTCGCCACCGCTCCTGATGGAAAGTCTCTGGTGCTTCAGGGTGATAATCGCTATCACGCGATTCTTGGCAACGATGGCCCGGCTTATTTCGTGAGCCCTTCCAGCCTGGCCCCTGCCTTGATCGCGTATAACGCTCGCATCCGTTTGTTTGGTCCTAAAGGTCCGCGCGAAATTCCTCTCGAGAAATTCTTCGTCATTCCGAAAAGCGAGAACGAACGGGAGCACGATCTGCGTCCGAATGAAATTGTGACCGACGTGATCGTTCCAGCGCCGCCTTCTGGAGTCAAGGCCTCTCACTACGAGGTTCGGCAAAAGGCGGCGTTCGACTGGCCATACGCTACGGCTTCGGTAGTTCTGGATATGAATGGCGACACGGTTCGCTCGGCTCGGGTAGTGATGAGCCACGTTGCTCCCATCCCCTGGGTTTCGAATGAAGCTGCTCAGGCGCTCGCTGGAAAAACGATCTCCGAGCAGACAGCCGATGCGGCGGGAGCTGCGGCTGTCGCGAATGCGAAGAGCCTCGGTCGAAACAAATATAAGATCAAGCTGGCACACGTGGCAGTAAAGCGCGCCGTGCTTCAGGCAGCCAAAGGAGGACAGGCATGATTGTCAACGATTTCGAACGCTTCAACACGAATCATCCCGACCTCTGTACCTCGCTGCGCTGGAAGCGGATCTATCTGAACGTGGAGCCCGATCCGACAGTGCCGCCCTCGAACGATGGCAACTTCTGGTGCGTGCACACGCAGACCTGCATTGGTCCGGATGGCAAGCTGGCGGAACCGGGCAACTGCCTTGGACATCGGCCGTGCCATGGAACTGGCAAGTGTGGATGAGCTTTCGGGGAGAAGCTTCGCGGTGCGCGCGCAAGGAGCGATAAACTATCTACATCCACAGTCACGTCACGGCATCAAAAAGTGTAGGAGTATGCAATGCGTAATCTCGTCAGAATTCTTTTTGCCACTGCAGCATTGGGGGCGGTGACCTTCGCCAGCCAAGCGCAAAAAATCACCGGCGACTATCTCGAAAGCCGCAGCGCGGACGTTTATGTCGCGCAATGCTTCGCGAACGGTGAAGTTGGACTTGTCGGCGATCAGGCTCTGCTCGCGTGGCATGTGCGAGACGGCAGCTGGAACGGGCAGAAGCTCGATGGACTCACAGTAATCGCTGCGGTAAAAGCCAACGCCACGCTTGGGGATCCGTACGCCGATCCTTATCCCGCAAAGTCGGTGATGCTGGTGGATGAGCAGGCAACACCTGCACAGCGCGAAGCGCTGGTTGCGTTTGCGCAGCACATGGGCGGAAAACTGACTTCGACCGTTCTTCGCGTGATTCCGACCACGATCGAAATGAACGTGCTTCGCGATCATGCTCATCATGGTGAAGCAACGCTGCGCGCAGGAACTCTTGCGGAAATCCAGACGCGCGCCCTGAATGAAGGCGATCACACTTGTGGTGCTGAGACCACCTATTACCCACCCTTGACCAAGCTCGAACACTCGATGGCCGCCGTTGCCATGACCGATGAATATCAGGGTCCGGGATTGGGTGTGGACTGGGATCGCCATGGCAAGCGCAGCGCCTTCGTTGGTAGCTTTGCAGAGTGAATGGCAGACCCGGGTGGTGACCCAAGGAACGTTCCATTTTGACTCAGATGTTTTCAGCAAAATCGTTGACATCTGCGCGGAAGCTGTCTATAGTCCTGTTCCACAACTTTCATGCAAGCGCTCCGATTTACCGGCTTCTTTACATACCGCTACTGGTTCTTTACGAGTAGCGGCTCCGGTGAATCGCGTGCATGCAAACGAAGTTAGAGTTCTAATCGTTTAGCAATCATCAGCAGAAACACCGAAAGCCGCGACTCCAAAGTCGCGGCTTTTGCTTTCAGCAATGATTCCAAAAGGAGACTGCAGTGATCATCAACATGGCGGAAGGCGCAACCGAAGCCGAAATTCAGCACGTGGTCGACAACATAGTCCTTTGCGGCTACCAACCTCACGTAATTCGTGGAAGCGAGCGAACCATCGTCGCCGCGGTCGGCAGCGGCGGAAACCGCGCGCTCCTCGAAGCCTTAAAGGTCGCTCCTGGTGTGGAAGACGCTATTCCAATAGCACATCCGTTCAAGTTGGTCAGTCGCCAAGTGCGCCGGGAACCGAGCGTCATCGAAGTTGCCGGAGTGAAGATCGGCGGCGACGAAGTCATAGTGATTGCAGGACCTTGTTCGGTCGAATCGCGGGAACAACTGCTCGACACAGCAGTTGCGGTGAAGAATGCAGGAGCCCACATGCTGCGCGGCGGAGCTTACAAACCCCGCACATCGCCCTATGACTTTCAAGGTCTGGGCATCGAGGCCCTGAAGATCCTCGCCGAGGCTCGCGAGCTCACTGGTCTTCCTGTCGTCACCGAGGTAATGAGCACTGAAGATCTCGATCTAATTGCTGAGCACGCCGACGTGCTTCAGGTGGGCGCACGCAACATGCAGAACTTCGCGCTGCTGCGGCGACTCGCCAAGTCCAATCGTCCCATTCTGCTGAAGCGTGGTCCCTCAGCCACAGTGAAGGAATGGCTGCTAGCGGCTGAGTACCTGCTTTCCGGAGGAAACTCTCAGGTCATTCTCTGCGAGCGCGGCATCAAGACCTTCGAAACGGAACTACGAAATACGATCGATCTTGCCGCCATTGCCTTAGCGAAGGAACTGTCGCACTTGCCGGTGATCGCCGATCCGTCTCATGGAACTGGACGGAGAAGCCTGATTAACGCGGTCTCACGCGCTGCGATTGCCGTAGGCGCGGATGGACTGATCGTTGAGGTACATCCCTGCCCTGAGCGCGCTCTGTCGGATGGTCCTCAGTCTCTTGACTTGCAAGGTTTTGCCGCGATGATCCGCAGCTTATCTGAGCCGCTGCGTCGGCTGGCTCCGCTGCAGATGGAGGCTTCAGCGTAAGCCTCAGTTTGTGCGGAGCGATTGATGCGCAACTTCGACAAACGCCGTCGCGGCCCGAGGCAGAGTGCGGTCTTTGCGGTAAACCAGACCCAGTTCCCGCTTAAGTTTAAGGTCTTTGATCGGGATCAGGCGAAGGCGTCCGGCTATGACGTCGTCCTGCGCAAAACTGGTGCTGATTACCGAAGCTCCGAAGCCCGTGGCAACGAATTGCTTGATCAGCGTAATACTGCCCAACTCCATCGAGATGCGCAGCCGGTCGCGGAAGGGATTGAAAATGCGTTCGAGAACCTGGCGAGTCGATCCCGTTTTAGGAAAGATCAGCGGTACCTCGGCTACTTCAGCCAGCGTAACCACTTTCTTGCTCGCGAGAGGATGGCTCGCCTGAATCACCAGCTGCAATTCGTCACTGAACATGCGCACCACACGCAGCGCTGTGCTCTTCACCGGCAGCGTGACTATCCCGACATCCACCGCTCCTGCTTCGATCTTCTCGATGATTTTGCGGCTGAAATTCCGGTACACACTGATGCGCACTGATGGATACTTGCCGTGAAAGCGCTCAAACACCTTCGGCAGCACGTAGAGAAACGTTGCCTCATTCGCTCCGATCGAAAGCACGCCGCGAGTTTCCTGCGAGGCGTGCGACAGCGCATTTCTCGACTCATCGTGCAGGCGCAGCAGGCTAGTCGCGTACTGCAAGAGGATTTCGCCGGCAGGCGTCAGGCGCACTGCCTTTCCCGAACGGTCAAACAACCGTTGTTGGTAATCGTCTTCAAGTTGCCGAATCTGCGCGCTGACGGCGGGCTGCGATCGAAACACTTTGGCAGCCGCCCGCGAGAAGTTACCTTCTTTGGCAACCTCGACGAATGTCTTGAGGTGATCTAAATCCAATCCTGGTAGTCCATTCACGGCGTTGTTTTATGCTCTCCTCGATTACACAGTGCAACCTTCCAATTCTCCCAATAAGAAAAATCGATTCTCGCGATTGATTTCTCTGATATTGCTGGTGAGTCCACCATGGAGGAGAGAAGTCGTCATGCCAAAGTTCGTCAGGACCGTCGTTATTTTATTCTGCGCAATCGCTGCATCGACTGCACAAGATGTCCAAACTGCCGCAAAAAGCGCCACGCCAGAACCGCAGACAGCTCAATCCGCCAACGCAGACGCCAACGATCCCAGAGAGGAACTCGCCAAAATGCGAACTCTACTTGGCCAGATGCAGAGGAATGTTGCCTTCGTGTCAGCGGGAGATACACCTTTGAAGCACCAGTTCGAACTCGAAATCGAGATGTGGCAACTCGTCCTTCGTGACATGGAAAAGGAACTCAACTCGCGACATACTGTCCCCGCGAAATGAATCAGAATTCAAAAGTGACGAAGCGTGCCGCCTCGCCTCCGACGTTTTTGAACTGGTGTCGGCCGCCCGTGATCCAGATTGACTCTCCAGACTTGAGACGCAGCACACGGTCTGCGCTGTCCCCATCCTCAATGCCCAGATCGGTCAGGTTGAGATCGGTAACTGCCACGAGCAGCATGTCATCCCGCAAAGCCGCCGCGCGAAACGATTCGCCGGCAGATAACGATGTCCCCGCAAGGGCCACTTCGCCCAAGCTCAGGGCCCACAAGGGGTCGAGGTGAGCCGCACCCTTGCATCCACAAATGGTTTTGGCGGTATTTCCTACACAATCGCACGCACCGGAGATAAGCCCTCGCCGTTTCAGCGAGATCATCACTCCTCGAAATTCTGTGATGCCCGTGTTGCTCAGCGAGTTTGTGTCAAAGCTGGGAAAGAATCGTGTATCGCCTGATTGCCAGTGAATATCCGTCTTAGCCTGCTGGCGAGAGAAGCTCACTGAAGAATCTGTGAGCGACACCCAAAATGTGTCATGAGCCGATTGAAACGCTGAGGTTGAAGCGTGCGTGGCCAAGTTTACTTGATAGACCGCAACCACATCGTTTTCCAATCTCGTCTGATACCGAGCCGGTTCGGTTGATTGGGCAAGCGCGTGAATCGACAGCATAGACAAAGCTACTGCCAGAATCCGGATCACGGTCGGCCTGCTTCAGCTACGAGTCTGCGCACATCCTCTTGCTTCACCACAAGCCGTTCGTATGTACCCGGAGCTGCATGTCGAAAAGAGATCCTGCTCTTTTGAAAGCGCATTGGCCCAGAAATGGTGCTCCGCAAAGCGGCGTGAACTTCTGTTACGCCGGTTTCCCGCACGATTTGCCGAACGTTTTCCGGTTTAATTCCAGCGGCGGCAGTCATCGTAATCCTGTCTGCAGCGATACACACAAGCTTTGCAATGCAATTCATCCCCTCGACGGCGGTCGCCGCCCCGCCCGACGTAAGCACACGATCTACTCCGCAGGAGACCAGCCCATCCACCGCCTTCTCCAGGTCGCAGCAAAGATCGATGGCTCGATGAAATGTCACAGCGAGCGGTCGGGCCGTTTCGACCAGCTGGCGGGTTCGATCCATGTCAACGGTGCCATCCTGATTGAGGAGCCCAAACACCACTCCGTTAGCGCCAAGGCGCTTTGCCATATTGATGTCCCTACCCATCACGTCGAATTCAAGATTAGAGTAGTGGAAATCTCCGCCACGAGGACGAATCATCACATGCACAGGTTTAGTGACATTCTCTCGTACTGCGGCGATCAGCCCTTCGCTAGGCGTAACGCCGCCTTCAATGGGATTACTGAATAACTCAATACGATGGGCACCCCCGGCCTCAGCCGCAAGCGCCGAATCGATGGTGTGCACTGCAATCTCAACAGTAATTTGGTTGCCGGCGGTCATTGACGGTTCGGATTTGGGATAGTAACTTCGTGTAACTTTCGTAACGCATCGAGGTTACCGGGTATTCCCATTTTGCCATCAAAAAGTTAGTAACTTTTCGTGAATCCTCTCGCGACATTCGGAATTCACCTGTAAACTCATTTTGGAATTTGCATAAAACTTAAGAGTGATTATCCCAGAGTAGCAAGTTGCTGCGACTTCTGTGGCATGAACTTTTTGAGTTTTATTGATACAATCTGTGTTTCCCGAATCGGGAGTTAGGAGACGCTGTTGGATACTGAACAGATTCTTGAAGCACTGAGGGCCGAACGTCAGCGGATCGACAAGGCCATCGCTGCACTCGGAGGGAGTTCTCGAACGGGACGAAGCGCGCCAGGACGCCGAGGACCGCGGCACATGAGTGCAGAAGCACGTAGACGCATCTCAGAGGCACAGAAGCGGCGCTGGGCAGAACAGCGCAAGAAATCAAAAAAATCCTAAAGAATGGCCAGGACTAACTGAAATATGCCTAAATCATCGAAAAAGAAAGCCCCAGCGTCCCGCGCAAGCGGACCAGCTCGGAAGATTGTTCCTCTCGCAACTATGGAGAAACAAGCCATCGCCAACGCCTTGAAAGTCGTCAATGACGACAAGCTCAAGGCAGCCCGCCTGCTTGGGATCGGTAAGACAACTCTGTATCGCAAGCTTAAAGAGTACGGCTGGTAGTCGGTCGTCTGTTCCTGCCGTAGCGCAGTCACTCGATTCTAGTTTCATTTGGCGGCTGCCTCGGCGGGTAGCGCGCAATCAGAGACAGGGCACCAAGCAGGAGCGGAGTTCCGAGGATTACGTACCCATCGGAGCTGCTCCTGCTATCTATATTCGGCGGCACGAAGCCGGTTTTCACTTCGGGCCCGAGCCCCTATCTATCCTCGTGAAGCGGGGCGAAACCCTATACCTCCAGGATCAACTAAGAAACCTGAAAGGGTAAGCCTTGTCTCTAAAGCAATCCCGACCGCACCAGCCACATGGATCCGGCGGCAACGACCACCCACAGCACAATTCCCTGTACCAGCGGACGCACGCCGACTTGTGCGATCGCATTACGGGAGAGTCCGCCGCCAATAAAAAACAGTGTCACGGCCAATCCGATCTTGGCTGCGCCTGACACAAGCGTGTACGTTGGCACCAAAGTTTGTGGCGAATAGCTTCTCGCCACGGACGCCAAGAGGAACACCAGAATGAACCAGGGAACCTGAAAGTTTGTTTTGTGCTTGTTAAGCGCTGCCACTGCGAACGTTACGGGGAGAATCCAGAGCGCACGTGTCAGTTTCACCGTAGTAGCGATAGCCAGAGCCAGGCTTCCGTATCTGGCTGCAGCAGCAACGACGGAACTAGTGTCGTGAATCGCCAATGCCGACCAGATCCCAAATTGGCTTTGCGAAAGCCCAAAGCGGTGTCCAAGCATCGGAAATATGAACAGAGCTGTCGCGTTTAGGACAAATATTGTCCCGAGAGAGACTGCCATGTCGTGCTCGTCGGCGTCCACGACTGGTCCTACGGCAGCGATCGCACTTCCTCCACAGATCGCCGTTCCGACTGAAATTAGAAGCGAAGGTATCCGTTGGACTCCTAATGCGCGTCCGAGAACTAATCCGCAAACCACCGCAAAAGTAATTCCGATGACTGTGTAAAGAAAACCAGAGCGCCCCGCACGAACCACTTCAGTGAGGCTCATCCCAAAGCCAAGCCCTACTACCGAAATCTGCAGCAGCCACTTGGAGCAGCGGGAAGTGAGGGCAGGAAAGGGATTCCCGAATGCCAGAGCGAGGGCCAGTCCTAAAGCGAGTGCGAGAGGAGGAGAAGCTGAAAAGGCGGACGCGAGCACACCCGCCACAAATGCGATTCTACCTACGTTTTTCAACAATCAGAATAGCAGGATGTTGAGGTGCGCAGGTAACTGCCATAGCTGCCCTGCCTTGATCTCACTAACTGGACGTCAGC
>QIBC01000404.1 GCA_003225215.1 Acidobacteriota bacterium | reverse complement strand
ACTCGCAGATTGTGGCCGCGCGCGATCACTTGCCCAAGACTATCCGCGAGAACTGAGCCGATCGGTAGCCCGCCTTCACTCAGGCCGAGTTTCGCTTCCTGGAGAGCTTCCCGCAGCAAGCGTTGATGGAGATCGCTGCTCTGCATCCGAGCAGCTTACGGTCAGCGGCGGAAATAATCTAGGCGGCCTTAGGCTTGTTGCGCGTCTTCGGCGTTACGTAGACTTCGCCACTTCGCACTTCAACCTCGCACACGTCGATTTTGCTTTTGGCAGGACCCGCGACCACTCTGCCGGTGTGCACGTCGAACTGAGATCCATGCCAGGGACACTGAACGGTGCACCCGACGAGGGCGCCGTCTGATAACGGTCCACCTTTGTGAGTGCAATGATCGCTGAATGCGACCATGCCTTCAGGACATCGTCCCACGACAACCCGTTCGCTGCCCACGCGAACCAGCATCATCTGGCCTTCGCTCAGCTCGCTCTGATTGCATGCCGGCCGCTCCCAGCTATCAAGTTCGCGTTCCTTGAATTGACCGGCATTGGCATAGCGATGGTCCACTCCGATCTGGTTGCGATATGCGAGCGTTCCTCCCAACCATCCACTAATTCCCAGAACGACAACGGCGATTGTCATTAGACCCAATTCGAATCCTCGAGGCTCTTCAATCGCGCTCGAACGGTGAATAGCAATGACGATGAATGCTGCGAGCACAAGGACATTCAGACCGCCATGCAGCAGTCCGCGATTCTTTGCGCTCGATTTCGGCGGCACCACACTGAACCAGTCAATCAGGCCGGGAATTGCCGCGCAGAATCCCGCAATGATTCCCGCGATGGCGCAATAATAGCTCGCGGCCCAGAGCAGCTCATTGTTCGTGGCTTTGCCAATAAGATCGAAGATCCAACTGCCAATAAGCAAGCCAATTGGCATTACCACCAGCATCGGGTGAATCGGGTGGGATTTGATCTGCGCACGCGATCGCATAACGGCACCTCTGAATCGGCAAAGGCCTCACTAGAACTGTTGCAAGTTGGGGAATTAGGGATGGCTAAAAAGATCGGGTGATCGGGCCATCGCGTGAGGTGCAGACAGCAAGAGAAAGCGTTTCGAGTTTCAGGTTTCGAGTTTCGGCAAAGCCCACTGCGATCAGATTTGATCATAGAAGCGACTTTAGATTCCTTTCTCCCTGTACACTGCTGAGCGAAACGAATGACTCATTCGCTGGCGTTCTGGATTGGTTTCAATCTTTTCGTTCTGGCCATGTTGGCCCTCGACCTCGGACTCCGTCGGCGATCGCCGATAATGAGTTTCAAACAGGCGATAGCCTGGACGGGATTCTGGATAGTACTTGCTGCTGCATTTGCCGGACTCGTCTTCTTCCAATATGGGAGAGCCTCAGCACTTCAGTTCATCACCGGATATGTGGTGGAGGAGTCGCTTAGCGTCGACAATCTTTTTGTCTTCCTGGTTTTGTTTCGCTACTTTCGCGTGCCCGGGGAATATCAGCACAAAGTCTTGTTGTGGGGAGTGCTGGGCGCGCTAGTCATGCGACTTCTCTTCATCCTGCTGGGCGTCTCTCTTCTGCAGCGATTTGAGTTTCTTATATATGTCTTCGGAGCAATTCTGATTTACAGCGGCATTGGGCTCCTGCGGGGCAGCGAACCCGATGTCGATCCGGAGAAGAATCTGGTGCTGCGGATCTTTCGCAAGTTCTTTCCCATCGTTCCGAATTTTGAGGGAGGCGATTTCTTCGTGCGGCGCGAAGGGCGGCTGACGGCTACGCCCCTGTTCCTGACGCTGCTGGTAGTCGAGACCACCGACCTCATCTTTGCAGTCGACTCCATTCCCGCCATCCTGGCGATCACCCGCGACGCCTTCATCGTCTATACGTCAAATGTTTTCGCCATTCTTGGGCTGCGCTCTCTGTATTTTGCGCTGGAGCATTTCTTTTCGTTGTTCAGGTTTCTGCACTACGGCCTTGCAGTGGTCTTGATGTTGGTGGGACTCAAAATGCTGACCTCTCACTTCTACGAGCCCTCACTCGGGATCACGCTGGGAGCCGTAGTGCTGATTTTGGGAGCATCAGTAGCAGCGTCGCTGATTTGGCCAGACAAGCAGACTGCTGACGGATAGGGCGTTTTCACCACGGAGACACGGAGTCACGGAGAGAGCCAAGGCTAACCGCCGAGGACACAAAGGAACACGAAGGAAATCAAGCCCAAACCCTTTGTCATCCTTCGTGTCCTTTGCGGTTTCTCCCGCCTTTGGCTTCTTTCGTCTTTCTCCGTGACTCCGTGTCTCCGTGGTGAAAAACGCGCTTATATCTGCAAGGTCCTTGCGGGTGCGCGCGAATAGGCGGTAGCTCTCCAGTTCAAGGTTGAACGGTGGCGCCCAATCAAGATCGGCCTGGAAGACCGCCGTCTCCTCTTTTTTCTTCAGCTTGCCCACCAGCCAATTCAGGGGGAGCTCCCGGGGAATCAGATGTACGTGCAAACTAGCGTTGTGAAAGATGTTGGAGCGCAGGCGAAGGGGGACATGAAAACTTGACGAGCCATCCCACTTGAGGCCGGCCACATGACCGTGACCGCTCAACAGGCTTTCAATCCAGCCAAGAACCTCGAAGGCTCGCTGCCTCGATTTGCGGGCGTAGTAGAAGTACCACAGGAAGAGCACACAGACTCCCATGGTTACGCAAGCGAGGGTCAAGCTGAGCATTCCAATAGCATAGATGCCCGAGGCAAGAATGTAGATGTGTGATTTATGAGAGTGGTCGTTCCGTCAAGGCGAGGAACGCGGCGCGGTAGCGTTCGGGAAGCTGGCGCTTCTCCATCTGGGCGTTGACCACAATGTGCGTCGTTTCTGCTTCCGCCAAGACTACGCCGTCACCTAGGCGCATGATTTCGTATCCGAAGTGCATCAGAGAGCCGCGAAGATTGCGCAGCTCGGTTCGTATTACGATCTCTTCGTCATAATAGGCGGGCGACTTGTAACGGCAACGTGCGTCGACCACAGGCAAATGACAATCATCTTCAATTTCCATCTGCTTGTAATCAAATCCCAGGCCGCGCATCAGCTCGACCCGGCCGATCTCCATCCAGATGAAGAAGTTTGAGTGGTAGACCACGCCCATCTTGTCGGTTTCGGCGTAGCGTACGCGCAGCCGGACTTCATGAGTGCTTCGATTCTGGTGCGACCGGCTGGCCGTCAATGACTGCTCCAACGCGGTTTGCGCTTTTCGAGGAAGGCGTTGATGCCCTCGCGGAAGTCGGGCGTCTGGCGAATGCGCGCATTCTCTTCAATCGCACTCTCAAGCCGCCCATTGAGTTCCTCATTCACGCTTTGCGACAGGAGTTCTTTGGTCGCGCGCAGCGAAGCCGGACTATTTTCCATTAGCGTGCGCGCAAGTTCATAGGCTCGAGGAAGCAGGCGGTCGGGATCGACGATTTCATTCACGAGCCCGAGGCGAAGAGCTTCGTCCGCGGCAAAGATGCGCCCGGTGAGCAGCAAATCGCGGGCGTGCTTTTCTCCGACCTGGCGGACGAGGAAGTTAGAGACGATTGCGGGTACGAATCCGATGCGAACTTCGGTGTACCCGAACTTGGCTTCGTGCGTAGCCAGGGTGAAATCGCAGATCGTCGCGATTCCGGTTCCTCCGGCGATGGCGGCGCCGTTGACCGCGGCGATGGTTGGCTTGGGAAAGTCATAGATTGAGCGAAACAGGCGTGCCATGGTTCGCGAGTCTTCAATGTTCTGCTCCGGAGTTCGGCCGATCAGCGACTTGAGATTCTCTAAATCCATGCCCGAGCTGAACGCTTTGCCGGCTCCGGTAATGATCAAAACCTGAGAGAGAGACTTCTCTACCGCGTCGAGCGCCTGTTGCAGATCGGCAATCAACTCGTAGCTGATGGCGTTGCGCTTGTCTGGACGATTCAGTGTGAGCAGCGCGATGCCGTCGCTCTCGTGGAGGGTTAGCGTTGTGAAGTTCATTGAATTTGCGCCGACGGCGAACCTGCTCCGATCAATTGCGACATCTTCAGCACGTTGTCCAGTGGCTTGCGAATGGGAATCTTCTCGCCGAGCTCTTTCAGCGTTTCCAATACAACTTCTGTCGGAAGATTTCCTACCAGTTCATCCTGCGCGAACGGACATCCTCCAAGACCGCCGAGCGCGGAAT
>QIBC01000224.1 GCA_003225215.1 Acidobacteriota bacterium | reverse complement strand
GCTCTTCAGCAATCTCTTTGGAATTGGCGTTACGAAAGATGTCGAAGCCTTCGGCATACGCCTGCATCAAGCCATATTCGATGCCGTTGTGCACCATCTTCACGTAGTGCCCGGCGCCTGAAGGGCCGGCGTGAATGTATCCCTGCTCGGCGGTATTGCCCGGTTTCTTCTCCCATCCCGGGGTGCGTGGGATGTCGCCGATTCCGGGCGCGAGCGTCTTGAAGATTGGGTCGAGGCGCTTCACCGCTTCATCGGGACCGCCGATCATCATGCAATAGCCGCGATCGATGCCCCAGATGCCGCCGCTGGTGCCGACATCCACGTAATGAATACCCTTCGCTTTAAGTGCTTTCGCGCGGCGAATGTCGTCCTTCCACATGGAATTGCCACCGTCGATGATGGTGTCGCCGGCTTCGAGCTTGTCGGCGAGTGTCATGACGGTCTTCTCCGTCGGATCGCCCGCCGGAACCATCACCCATACCGCGCGCGGTTTGCTGAGCTTCTTGACGAGATCGTCGAGCGAGCTGCTGGGGACGGCTCCTTCCTTCGCGATTGCATTGACAGTGTCGGCGCTCAGGTCAGAAACAACGATCTGATGGCCTCCGCGCATCAGGCGGCGCACCATGTTGCCGCCCATTCTTCCTAGACCAATCATTCCCATTTGCATAAGGTGGAACTCCTTTTAGAAATCGTCTTTGTCGTCGAATCGGGTGATCGGGCCATCGGGTGATCGGGCGAAGTAAAACCCACCCTCACCTTCGGATATGACTCTTTGCAGTCTGCTGAGCCGCAGAAAAGATTGCTGTCAGCTCATTTGCTTCGCGCAACAAGTCATGGAGAAGCTCAGGTTTCACAATTCGGGATTCGTACAAGAGCTCCAGCCAGAACACCGTCTCGTCAGATTCTTCGAGTACAACGCCTATCTTTGAAACAAATTCCGCTTTAGATCGAGCTCGCCCAGCGCTACGATAATTTGCACCGATTGAAGTTCCCGACCGCAGCAGCTGCTTTCCCAACACTTGGGCTTCTGTGGTCTTCGGCAATGAACGAAACAGCCGCAAAATCCGCAGTGCAAAAGCCTTGGTGCGTTTCCTAAACTCCTGTTGAGGGCTGCTCAGACTCTCGCTCTCCGACGCTGTACGAGTTACCTGCCTTTACTTCACCCGATGACCCGATCACCCGATCACCCGATTCGACCTCACCCTAAAACCTGTCGAATGGTTTTATCCAGCGTCGCCAGCCCTGCCGCGACATCCTTCCCCAAATGCACTCTCAACGCCCGCCGATTCCGCTTGCTCAGTACCTGGAAATCTCCTCGGGCTTGCGCGGCCTTTACTACTCCAAACGTGAACTTCTGGCCGGGCACCGGCAGGTCGGCTGCTTCGTCGCAGGTGATCTGCAGGAAGACTCCCGTATTGGGACCGCCTTTGTATGCTTGTCCGGTGGAGTGCAGGAAGCGCGGGCCAAAGCCGAGGCACGTGGCCGCCTTCTTGCGATCGCGGATGGCGTGGCGCATTGTCTGCAAAGCTTTCTGATTAGCTTCGTTCATCTGAACGTAGCCAAGCAGCGCTGCGTAATCCCCGGCGCCGATCGTGTTGAGATGGGCGCGCAGATATGCCGCCAGCGTCTTCTCCTTGCCCGCAGCAATGGTCAACTTGCCTGCGTACTTCTCGTCGGCGAAGAGCTTGATGCCCTGGTCTTCGAGGATCGGAGACTCGGGCGGAAGCGATCCCGTCTCTTCGTATTGCTGCGTGAGTTCGCGCGTCTCGATCTTGCTGGCTTCCACGTCGGGTTGATTGAAGCAGTTGATTCCGATTACCGATCCGGCGACTGCGGTTGCGATCTCCCAGCGGAAGAATTCCTGGCCGATATGCAGCGGCGTCTTCACCACGATGCGCACGACCGGATGGCCGGCCTTTTCCAGCGCGTCGACATGCTTCTGCTGCGCCGGATCTTCGCCCTCCTCGAGTTGCAGATAGGCGAACAGCCGGTCGCGCCCGTACAGTTCGGGCGGACCGGTCGGCTCATCGGCCACGGGGATCAGCCCCTCGCCGTGCTTGCCCGTCGACTCGGCCAGCAGCTGCTCGAGCCACGCGCCCAGGTCGGAAATTCCCGGGGATGTAATGAGTGTGACCTTATCTTTCCCGGCGTTGCAGTGCACGCCCATGACGATTCCCAGAACGGCACCGGGATTATCGGCTACGGGAACCGTCGCCGCGCAAGCCTGCACCATTTCCTCGGTACAGTTCAGGAATTTTTTGACGTTGACGCCCATCGCCGCGGCCGGCACGAGTCCGAAATCTGAGAGCGCGGAGTAACGGCCGCCGATATCGGCGCGACCGTGGAAGATGTGGCGGAACTTATCGCGGGTAGCGACCTTCTCGAACGCGGATCCAGGATCGGTTATGGCAATGAAGTGTTCTCCAACCTTGGCTTCGCCGACGGTCTGCTTCATGCGCTCGAAGAAATATTGCTTGAAGATGTTGGGTTCGAGGGTGCTTCCCGACTTGCTGGAGACGATAAACAGCGTGGTCTTCAGATTGAGCTTGCTCTCGAACGCCTTGATCTGCGCGGGATCGGTGGAATCGAGCATATGAAACTCGGGGAAGCCCTTGGCGCGTCCGAAGGTCATGCTCAGCACTTCCGGAGCCAGGCTGGAACCGCCCATGCCGAGCAACGCAACATGGCTGAAGCCGGCGTTCTGCACTTCTTCCGCGACTGCAGTGAGATGAGCGATGTGCGCAAGCTGGTCTTCGGTCATCGCGAGCCAGCCGAGCCAGTTCGACTCGTCGGAGTTCGTCCAGAGCGAAGAATCGCGTCCCCACAGGCGGCGCATCTTTTTCCCAGATTCCCAATCCTGGATGGTGGATTTCACTTTGGTTTCGAGATCGGCAGGCAGCTTCCACGTCATCTGAGCGATTTTAGGCGCCAGATTCTTCTTCCTGTTCTTCTCGATGGCTTCGAGCAGCTTCGCAAAGGCTTCCTCGAAGATCTTCACGCCGTCGGCAAGCAGCTTCTCGGTGGCGTCTTTCATGGAGACGCCGGCTTTTCCGAGGTTCTGCATGGTTTCACGCGCGGCATCAAGATTCGCTTCGAGACTCTCTTTGGGAACACCGTGATCGCGGAACCCGTCGAAGGTAGCAGGAGGAATGGTGTCGACCGTATCCGGACCTATTAGCTCCTCGACGTAGATCACGTCGCGATAGCTCGGATTCTTGGTGCTGGTCGAAGCCCAGAGCAGGCGCTGCGTCTGCGCATTCTTCGCCTTCAACGCGTTCCATCTTGGGCCGCTGTAGATTTGCTTGTACTTCTCGTACGTGAGCTTCGCATTTGCGATGGCGACTTTGCCCAGCAGCGATTCCACCAGTTGATGCTGCTGGTCGGAGCCGGCCTGCTTGATCTTTTCCGTCAGGAGGCTGTCGATGAGCGTGTCGATGCGGCTAATGAAGAAGCTGGCCACGCTGGCGACGCGCGAAACATCGCCGCCGGAAGCGGCAAACTTTTCCAGTCCAGTAATGTAAGCCTCGGCCACGTTTTCATACGCCTGCTGCGCGAAGAGTAGTGTGACGTTTACGTTGATGCCTTCGCTGATCAGTTGCTGAATCGCAGGAACTCCCGCGGGAGTGGCCGGAACTTTGATCATCACGTTCTCGCGCGCAACGCGCTTCCACAGGCGGCGTGCCTCTTCGAGCGTTCCAGCGGTATCGTTGGCCAGAGTCGGCGAAACTTCGAGGCTCACGTAGCCATCGCGCTTCTTCGTCGCCGTATATACCTGCTTCATGATGTCGGCAGCGTCCTGAATGTCGCCGATCGCAACTTCTTCGTAAATTCCCTTCGCATCGAGGTTGGTGGAGTTCAGGCGCGAGAGCTTGTCGGCGTAGTCGTTGCTGCCGGCGATAGCTTTCTCGAAGATCGCGGGATTGGAGGTAACGCCGGTGAGACCGTCTTCATCGATGTGGCGCTGGAGCTCGCCGCTGGTAATAAGGCTGCGCCGAATGTAGTCGAGCCACACGGATTGCCCGTAACTGGCCAGCGCCTTTAGGGGATTAGTGGAGGTGATAGCAGTGGCACGAATCGCGCTCATGATGTGTACTCCTTGCTTCTTGTATTAGTTCAGGGGACCGGTTTGATACGACGCATTGGGCTCGTTAACTCGTAGTCAGTAGTCAGTAGTCAGTTTTCAGTAGTCAGTAAAACCGAGTTGCTCTGTCGGTTTTTGTGCTTTGCATCTTGTGGCACAGCCGCCCTCGGCTGTGGCTCTGCCCAACGTCAATCACTCTGGCGCAGCGTGTGCCACGAATCCTGTCATCCTGAGGCCCGCCGTTGGCCGAAGGATCTCCCGAAATACATCGGACTTACTTGCTTTTTCGCGGCACTTTCACCACGCACTCGATGTTTCTGGTGAAAGAGCCGCGACAATGCATTCAAGACCGGTACATCGCGGGAGATCCTTCGCCCAAAGGAAGGGCTCAGGATGACAGCATTAGAAATTCCCATTTCAAAACCTGTAGTCTTTACTGAATACTGATTACCGAATACTGATTACCGATTACTGACAACTGAATACTGACAACTGATTACTGAATACTGCTTTTCACCGAAACTCGCTTCCCGTACCGCTCCTCAATCGACATAACCTTCTTCAATCTGCGCTCATGCCGCTCTTCATGGGTAAATGCCGCCCGCATGTAGTTATCTACGAGTTCCTTTGCCAACGCTACGCCGATAACGCGTGCTCCCAGGACCAGCACATTCATGTCGTCATGCTCTACGCCCTGGTGGGCTGAGTAACCGTCGTGGCAGAGGCCGGCACGGACTCCGGGAATCTTGTTTGCCGCAACCGACGCGCCCACGCCGCTGCCGCAGATCAGCACCGCGCGCTTCACCGTGCCGTCGAGAATGCTCTTGCCAACCGCCTCCGCGTAGTCTGGATAGTCGACTGGATCGGTGTTGTTAGTTCCCAAATCGATCACTTCATGGCCCTGCTCGCGCAAATGTGCGGCAACCTCCTGCTTCAGAGGGAAGCCGGCGTGATCGGAGCCGATCGTAATCTTCATGCTCCTCTTGCTACCTTTCTCGCCAACATGTCTCTGGCAACACTGATGATCGCGTCCGGAGTAAAGCCGAATTTTTTCTGCAGTTCTTTCAGCGGAGCCGAAGCGCCAAATGTTTTCATGCCGATGCGGCCTGCAGGATTGCGCACATACTGCGACCAACCATACGTGGACGCCTGCTCTACGGAGATGCGGTTCTGCACCGCAGCAGGGAGCACGCTCTCTCTGTATTCGTCGCTCTGGTGCTCGAAGAGCTCCCACGAAGGCATGCTGAGCACGCGCACATTCGCGCCTTCAGCCGTCAATTTTTCGTATGCCTCGACGCACATCTGCACTTCGCTGCCGGTGCCGATGAGGATTAGTTCCGGCATCGTCTTCGGATCGCCGCACAGAACATAGGCTCCCTTTGCCACTCCCGAAGCTGCGCCGTACTTGCTGCGATCGACGGTCGCGCAATTCTGGCGTGAAAGAATCATGGCCACTGGCTCGGAGGTGAGCTTCATGGTTACTTTCCACGCCTCGGCTACTTCATTGGCATCGCCGGGGCGGAAGGTAATGAGTCCCGGAATGGCACGCAGCGACGCCAGGTGCTCGATGGGCTGGTGCGTCGGTCCATCTTCGCCGACCCCAATGGAATCGTGGGTGAAGATGTGAATTACCGGCAGTTCCATAATGGCGCTCAAGCGAATCGAAGTGCGCGCGTAGTCGCTGAAGATGAGGAACTGCGAGCCGAACGGGCGCAGCTTCGAAGTTGATAGCCCGTTGAGAATCGAGTGCATCGAGTGTTCGCGGATGCCGAAATGCAGGTTTCGTCCGCCGTAGTTGTCGGCGCTGAAATCGCCGGCGCCGTCGAAGGTGAGGCGCGTCTTCGTCGAGGGCGCGAGATCGGCCGATCCGCCGATCAGCCAGGGCACATTCTTTGCGATTGCATTCAGAACCTTTGCCGACGAGTCACGGCCCGCTACTCCCTTGGGATCGGCGGGAAAAACGGGAATGTCTTTATCCCATCCATCGGGAAGCTGACGGCGCTGCATCTTGTCGAGATAATCGGCGAGCTGCGGATATTTTTGCCTGTACTGCTCGAACTTCTGACGCCATGCAAGGCGCGCTTCGCCGCCACGTTTCCCGATTCCGGACTTGAAGTGGTCCATCACACCGTCGGGCACCAGGAACTTCGCGTCTTCTGGCC
>QIBC01000223.1 GCA_003225215.1 Acidobacteriota bacterium | reverse complement strand
CGACGACACTCACGTGACTGTTCACCTGCAGATTAAGGCCGAGGGTCAGGATGAGGCGGGGAATCACTACCAGGTTAATCTGGAAGGCAATGCCCAGTTCGACGCCGCAGCGTCCAGTTATGACGTCCCGTTTCACTCGCAGTGGGTCGGGCAGGGGTCAGCCGTGAACTTTCCGCTCAGTGGAGTCATCACCGTCTCCATCAACGATGACGGCACAGTCAGCACGATGGCCAAGTCCATTGACTTGCCTACCTGCACGGACTGAACTCACCGTCACGTCCAGTAGCTTTTTCATCGCTCAACGCCGGATCGGCGGGCATTTGCGCCCGCTGATCTGCGTTCTGTCCCGACGCACGAGAGCTCGCGCGGATAGAGTGACTGTGCAGTTTCAGGATCAATTCGATTTGCAAACTGCGCTAGTCGCATTGGACATCGGGGTGCTCAACCATCTGCGCGCTTCGTCGGCGTACAGCACGTGAAATTCAGGATTCACGGAGAGCGCCTTCCGAGCGAAATCTGCAGCACCGGAGTTGCCTAACTTGCGCTCGATTGCAGCTGCATGAAAGAACAACAGCGGGTCTTGCGTCCCAATCGCGAGCGCCTTCTGCATCGCCTCGTGAGCATCTTGGGCGCGATTGTTTTTCAGCAGTACCCACGCGAGCGTGTCCCACATGTAGACGTCGTGGCGGACCTCCAATTCCTTTTGGGCAAGCGCGAGGGCTTCCGCCAAACGCCGATCGTGATCGGCGAAGAACAACGCTAATTCGCGGTTGTAAACCTGCTTGTTCAGCGCTCCTAATTGTCCGATGTACTCCACTAAGGCGTATTGCTTCTTGGCTTCCGTGTCCTTCCTTTGGCGGTGATAGATGTCTCCCAGGGCGCTGGCATAAGTGGGGAGGGGGATAACGGCGATGGCTCGCTGATAAAAATCGGCCGCATCCGGGAAACGAAGTTGCGCTGCTCGAATCTGTCCCATGCCAGCCAGCGCGCGGTGGTAGAGCGGAAAAGCACGCAGTGCGGCGTTCATTTCGCCCTCAGCTCCAGCCAGATTCCCAGACTGAAATAACTGCTCGCCGAGCATGAAGTGTGTCCATGCAACGTTCTCTGCGGGAAGGTGCGCTTCTTCAGCGAGCGCGCATGCCTGCTTCATAAGCGAAATCGAGCTTTTGACATCGCCGCGAATCCAGGCCAGCGAGCCTTGCCGCGTGGTCCTCAGGTACTCGCGACCTGAATGAGGGCGTCCGTCATTGGGAGGCGTGAGTCTTGCAAACAAGGACTCGGCTTTGGCATAGTCCCCCATCTCGAGCTGCGCGTCTCCCGCCAGAGCTAGAGCGGCGGGATCGTCAGCCAGCTTGAGAGCGCGTTCAGCACTTGCAGCAGCTTCCGAAAAGCGATGCTCCGCGAACTGAATTGCTCCCAATTGCCCATAGGCGGTCACAGCTTCCTCATGCTGCGACTCCAGCTCAAGGGATTTTCTGATCGCCTTCTCCGCAAGTTCGTAGTAGCTGATGTCTCCGGTTTCACGGGCTTTGAGCGCGTAAGCGCCGGCCAGTCGGTTGTAGTTCACGTAGTATTCGGGATCGCGCGCGAGTTGTGCCTGGAAGAAACGGATGCGCTCGTCAGTTGTGTTCGATGGAATCGGCTTGGGAGCGATCTGAGACGCAAGAAGCTCGCACGTGAGCGCGAATAAGAAAATGGTAGAGACGCAGCATGCTGCAGGCTTGCCCAAATTAGCCATGCCATCCCAGAGAAGTGCCGCGCTTTTTGCGGCACGGTTGAGAATAGCCCGGAGTGAAACTCCGGGTTGGCGAATTTTATGTTCGAGTCCCGCGTCGTTTGCGGGACGACTGGATCTGATTTGCGACGGGAAAGGCAATTCAGCCGTCCGGCTAGAAGCCGGACTCGATTTCTGAACAGCGTTCACCCGGGGTTGCACCACCGGGCTATTCTCAACCGTGCCGCAAAAGGCGCGGCACTGCTTTCGCACGATGCTCTCTTCGCAGGAGTTGATTTGGACAGGCCTGCAGCATGCTGCGTCTCTATGAGAAGGCGATGGGATGGACATGAACACAGGAGTAGCCCGTCAACATGGTAGAGACGCAGCATGCTGCGTCTCTACACAGACCATCACTGCTGGACCGGGAATCCGACGGTTCCTGGCTCGCCTGGGAGCGGATGAGGAGTGGCCAAGTATGGGAAGGTGTTTGAGAACGCCCGGTCATTGCCCACTATTGTGAAATCATTGAGCTGTGTATCCGGCTTGTTAAAGGTCGTTCCCTGCACCACGACGAGAACACGACGGTCCTGGCATGCCGGAAATGCAGAACACTCCAGCGCGGCCCGGCTGCCAAGCGGACCACCACCGGTTACCCCCACCGGAAAATGCACATCCGCCAATTGGCGAAGAAGTTGAAGAGCGATATCAATCGCCGGATCGTTCAGGCGCCGGCCACTTTGAAGACCAAACTGACCAATCGCCGGGTTATTGGCTGCTAAATCTAGATCGAAGCGCAGAACATCGGGCAACAATGCGACTCGCAGCAGGTCTTTGTTTGTGTTTCCAAAACTACCGGGCAGTAGCAATGGAGCTCCATTCGGCAACGTTGTCAATCCCAGCGCAGTCAGCAAGTCTGCCCTGCCTTGAATCGTATTTCCCGTGCCGTCGTTGTCGGTGGTGGTGAGGGCATCTGGAATCAAGCCTGAGTAGTTGGCGACGTCATGTTCCGGAATCTCAGCATTCTCGGCATCGCGCGGGGCGCCTTTCGGAATGAAAACAGTGGCAAAGCCTTGTTGTCCCATGCGCTCGAACTGCGAGTAGACGCGTCCGGAGCCGCGGCGATCCGCAATTCGTTCACTGACCGTCGCCCACACATTTACTTTCGAAGTGCTGCCGCGAATCATCGACTTGGGCAACGAAACCGCAATTGACGTCACGTCAAAGCCGGCAAAGCCATCCACACCGCTGGTGCCATCGGCGCGCACCGCACGGCCGCGATAGCTCGTACCGATTTGCCGAAAGACATCCTGTGTACCATTCAGAATGCGGAAGAACTGTCCGACGTCAAACACGAATGGATCGTCGCGCATGCCTACGAAGGCCTGTACTCCAGTTGCACTCCCAAATACGTTCCCGAATGCCCCTTGCGCTGAGGGCGACGAATTGAGCAGCACGTTACGTGCTCCGGTCACTGAGGATGCGGCTGGGCCAAGTACTCGAATCGTCTGTCCTTGTCCGGCCACGTCGGCGACTATTTGAATGACGATGTCCTCGCGCGCGTCGCCGGTGTTATCGATCTTGAACTGGTAGAGCAGGTCGGGAGAAAGCGCGTAGCTCGGGAGTTCGGCTGGAACGCTGAACGGATTCACATTCATCGCCATAACCACCCGAGTAGCATCGTTGGGATCGGTAAAGAGATAGACGTCGGTGATGTCGCCTTCCGCAATCCCGTCCACAATCGGGGCTTCGCGATGATCGGCCGCAACAGCTCCGCGGCTGGAAAACATGCCCAGTGCCAGGCACAGGATTGCAATCTTTGACAACAGATGTTGGACGTTCATCGTGGCCTCCGAATCGTGGCGCAAGAATGTTTTAGTGCTTGCTCGCCGTGCCGTAAATGAGCGTGGTCTCTTCAAGTCCGGCGAGAATAATCTGGTTTTGCGAAACCGCGTAATAACTGAACATGTCGGTACCGATCACCGCCGTGCCTCGGCCACCACTGAAAATCGGGCTGAGAGTTCCGCTTAAAGCCAATGTGTTGCGAGCGAACGCTCCATCCTGGAAGTTCTCAGTTCCAGAGGTAAAGTTTCCGGCTGCGTTAGTCGTAAACGACCCTGATCCGGTCACGGTTCCCTCGCCCTGGCCATTTAGCGTAAAGGCAAAAGTACCCACGTTGCTGAAAGAGCTCGTGCTTTGCGACTGCAGCGTACCGCTGCCTGTTCCGTTGTAGTTGAGCTTTACCGCGCTGGAACCACTGGGTATGGCGAAGGTGAAAAAGGTCGGTATGCCGGTGCCATCCGATATTGTCGCCGACACCGCGCCTGCGGAATCGACCTGATACATACCAGTGTAGGGAACATTACTGTCAACGCCGGAGCCAAGGTTCAGATCCTCGATTCCCGTTAGCCCACCCTTACCATCGGCAGTGAAGCTGCCGGCAACGAAATAATTGCCATCGGCAGGGTCGCTGCCATTGGCCGAGAAGGCGAAGCTCCCGTTCAACTGCGCCACACCAGTAGTTGGATTGCTGTTGGAGGTCGACTTATTACTGTTTCCACCGCAGGCGGCTAAAAGCCCCGCCATGGCAAGCGCGCCGACGGAGAGAGAAAACAGATTGAACTTCATGACTCCACCTCAGCCAGGGATTGGAGTTTTGAGTTGTCTAGTACTGGAAATACGGATGGCCCAAAGTGGCGGATGTATGGAATCCGCAACAATCAACAGTTGGGGGAACTGAGGGCAAGAAGACTAGCATCGCATCTCCGGACTTGCAACGAGAGAATCCGCGATGACTTGTTAGTTAATTTACGAACAAGTTTAATTAACCACGAAGATAACTCTGGAGAAGTTACCGGCCCTCTTCTTCCAGAAACTTCTCGGCCTCCATGGCGGCCATGCAACCCGTGCCGGCGGCCGAGATGGCTTGCCGATAACGCCTATCCTGCACGTCTCCGGAGGCAAAGACTCCCGGAACCTTGGTAAACACGTAGTTCCTGGTCAGGAGATAGCCATCCGGATCGGTCTCGAGTTGTCCGTTGGCCCATTTTGCGTTTGGCTCGTGGCCAATACCGAGGAACATGGCGCTGCTGGGAAAATCCCACTCTGCTCCGCTCTTCAGATTCCGAAGGCGAAGGCCGGTGACTTCCTTTTTCTTGACGTCATGGACGTCCACTACGACGGTGTTAGTGAGGAATTCAATTTTGGGATGCTGGCGGGCGCGCTCAAGCATGATCTTCGACGCGCGGAAACTCTCGCGACGATGAATGATGGTCACTTTATTTGCGAAGCGCGTGAGGAAGAGAGCCTCCTCCATCGCCGAATCGCCGCCCCCGATGACCACAATGTCTTTGCCGCTGAAGAAGAACCCATCGCAGGTGGCGCACGAAGAAACGCCATGTCCGATCAGCGCCTGTTCACTGGGAATACCCAACCAGCGCGCTGACGCTCCGCTGGCAACAATCAGCGTGCGCGCGAGCAACTGTTTATCGCCGAAATTCAACACGAATGGGCGCTTGGTGAAATCGGCATTCACTAAATGCGCCATCTGATACTCAGCGCCAAAGCGGGCCGCCTGCTTCTTCATGTTCTCGATCAGCTCGGGACCCTGAATGCCATCCGGGAACCCGGGAAAGTTCTCGACCAGCGTCGTAATGCTGAGCTGCCCACCCGGCTCGTGACCTTCGATCACCAGGGGCTTGAGATTCGCTCGAGCAGCATAGATCGCGGCGGTCAGCCCGGAGCATCCGGAGCCGAGGATGACCACATTGCGTACGGAATTGTTCATAAGCCTCAACGATTGGATTCAGCAGTCCCGCAGGAAGACTCAGACCTGGGATTCAGGAACAGATATTGTACCCGCCGCTCCAGCTAGTGCGGTGCGGATGGCGGGGCCGCAAACGCGTCAGATTTCTTGGACTCAGCGGATGGCCCAGCGCGCGTCGCCGTACCAGCCGTTGCGGCGGAATTTAGCCAGGCAATGTCGCCGGCGAGCATCGACTTCAATTTGAGGACTCGGTGGTAGCCAGCCAACACCGCAGATGCCTGCGCGAAGATAGGCTCGTACGTCGATTGATCTACACCTTCACAGCGTGCCAGAGCGACGGTAGTCTTTCCGGCACGCTCGACACGCAAGCGGCTGGCAGGCGTATCGGTCTGAATAACGGTAGAGGGTTTGCTCACTGAGGTAGATAGTTTGTCCTCGATCGAGAGCGCCAGTAGATCTTTCACGTCGCGCCCGCGAAAGACCAGCGTCTCAATCGTGTTCTCTGCGTCCGAGCTCAATGAATACTGAATCGTCTGCAGCGGCAAGTCACTCCTGAATTCCCGGCGCAGCCGAACGTATTTCGCCGTCTTCCCTTCCTCCACGGTCGAAACACCACGAGCTATCTCGTAATCTGTGACAAAAGCAGGAGCCTTGGGCAATCGAGCCAGCGCGGATTTCATCTCCTGCTGCTCTTCAGTTCCAGGAGTACAGACGTTCAGAATATTCACTTTGACCGGCGGGCCTTGGTCCGGCTTCTTTGCACTCTCCTGCGGGCTTTCCGCGAGAGCGGACGAAAAAAACAGGAATGTGAGGAGGAGAACTCGCACGAAGCGCATTGTAAAACACACTAGGTAGGACGCAGCATGCTGTGTCTACGCGACGATTCCAGGAACACTCGTAAAGCTGGGTAACGCAAATCGGCATCGTGGAGACGCAGCATGCTGCAGGACCCTGCAAATTAGTTTTGACTTCCGAAAGAAGTGCCGCGCTTTTTGCGACACGGTTGAGAATAGCCCCGTGGTGCAACCCCGGGTGAATGTTTGTTTCAAAACCGAGTCCGGCTTCTA
>QIBC01000403.1 GCA_003225215.1 Acidobacteriota bacterium | reverse complement strand
CCGCGTGGGAGTACTCTTCTACTCCCTCAAGGCTCCGTGCAATCCTGCGAAAGCCTGCTGCGGTCAAAGGACGACTCCAATACTCCCGCGAGTATCTCACCATCCGCGGAAGGCATGTGTCTGCCGCTGCAGGGCGAATCATGGGAAAATCGGCTCCTTCCAGTTAGCCGACTATCCACCAATGGAACCATCAAAGGCGGGGATGCAGGTTGCGAGACTCCACTCTTGAAGAGGACAAAGGCAAGCTGATAGTCCCCATCGTGCTTGTCTTGGAAACAGGTCCTCGGTTTCTGTCGGTGGCACAAGCCACTGGTCAAGTAATTTAAAGCGCGGAAAGAATTCGCGTATGTGTCCCAGACTTTTGCAAAAGCAGACGTTTTATTCAGGAAAGTAAGCTGCGTTGTGCGTAGGGTCAGTACCAGATCAGCGGCTGTCCCTCTGTTTTCTGGTTTTTCTACTGCACCGTCAAAGCGTTTTGAAGGGTATAGCTGGCGCCATCGGGGTTTTGCACCACGAGATCCTCCAGGCCGGCACTCACGACCGGCACTGCAAAACTCAGAGTAGTGGAATCCGTAAGGACAGCGGTGGCATGCACTCCGCCGAGAGACACGGTTATCCCATTTTGGAATCCGCTGCCCGCATCACTATCTGCACTCCGGGGGCAGCTGCAACTTCACTTAAATGACCTACTGAAAGCGGAGCATCCCCCAAATCGATGATGGTCAGACCTTTGTTCGTGATAACGGCCTTCTGCACGAACTTCAGCACACCACCACATCGGCCTTGGTCTTGAAAACGTCGCGCGAAGGATTGTCGCCCTGGACACAGACCGATCGTCAAGAAGTCTGACCTCAAGTTCTATAATCACCTGCTGGTTAGTGTTCGCGACAAGGTTGCAGCTCTAAAGAAGCAAGGCAAATCACTCCACGAAATAATTGCTCTGAAGCCGACGGCTGCGTACGCGCAAAATGGGGCGGCGGCTTCATGTGCCCACAGATGTTCACCGCTCTGGTTTTTGAAGGCGCTTGAGACAGAAAACCTGATCGAAAGGAGACAATCATGAAAATCGTAGTAATCGGCGGAAGTGGACTCATCGGATCAAAGCTCGTCACCAAGCTTCGCGAGCACGGGCACGAAACGATAGCGGCATCACCGAATTCGGGGGTCAACTCTCTCACGGGCGAACCAAGATCGCTCAGGAGAAACTGATCAAAGAATCTTCAATCCCCTACTCCATTGTCCAAGCAACGCAGTTCTTCGAATTCGTCAAGGGGCTTGCCGACATTTCCCTGGTTGGCGACAAGGTGCATTTGCCTCCTGTCCTCTTCCAGCCGATGGCTGCCGACGATGTCGCGACTGCCGTAGGCAGGATCGCGGTAGGCCCGCCAGTAAATGGCACCGTCGAAATAGGGGGGCCAGAGCAGTTTCGTATGGATGAACTAGTCCGGAGGCGTTTGGCCCAGCTCGGAGATCCTCGCGAGGTCATCGCTGATCCGAATGCGCTCTACTCTGGGGCGAAGGTCAACGATAGAACACTGGTTCCGGGTATTAATGCACAGCTCGGCGAGACTCGCTACGAGACTTGGCTGAATCAGCCCACTGGTCAGGTCCCTCATGCGAAATCGCAACCTGCAGCATGAGGCATGGTCGTCCACTAGCAGCCCGCTGGGAAGGCCGGTTTTGGGAACCGGCCTCACTGTGAAACTGTAGCGGTGCGTGAGTTCCTGTTAACTGGCGAAGAGCTAACACACAGGAACTCATGGGTCATATGGCCTCGGTAAGCGAAAGGTTAATTTATGACTATCAAGAAGCTAAGTTTGGTGCTGGTATGCCTCGTAACCGGCACCCTCATGGCTCAGGACGCCAAGGTGACGGAGCTCCTGTCAAAAAACCTAACAGACCTTCCCAACAAGGAAGGTCTGATGATCACAGTGGAGTATCCGCCGGGCAGCTCGGACCCCGTACATCGCCACAATGCACATGCGTTCGTTTACGTGCTGGAAGGCTCTATCGTGATGCAGGTGAAGGGCGGAAAAGAAGTTACTCTGACACAAGGTCAGACTTTCTATGAAGGTCCCGACGATGTTCATGTCGTTGGCCGGAACGCAAGCAAAACGAAGCCGGCAAAATTTGTCGTGTTCCTGGTTAAGGAGAAGGGCGCTCCGGTGTTAGTGCCGGTGAGTGATCACGCTCGTTAACGCACGAGAAACGAGGTTCACAATGGAAGATCTATTCGCTGGTGATCGCATCAGCCTGACTTTCGACGACATACCCGGCGATCAGATAACTGCTACTGTATCCCGCACGTTATCTGATAAGGAGGAGGGGCTTGGGCCGGAGATCGAAGACTATATTGCTTACTGGTTGGAAATCAGAGGTGAAAGAGACACATGCGGAGCGACCAACAACGTGGTGTTGATGACGAACGGCCGCTATTCGCTTGATGGACAGTTCGTCACGATCCGCAAGATCCACGGGATTGATTCTCCATGAACCGTTGCGCACTTTAAGAGTCGGGCACGATTAGGCGGTCGCCTTCGGCCCGCTCAGATGCACGCAATTTTCTTGCCTGCTCCGATTTTTCCAAGCATTTGAATCTGCTTGGTCTCAGCAGTTGGCCTGCATCTAACTACCTCCACCGCCTGATCAGAATGGTGGGTCTGAAACCGGAGTTGGAAAAACGAGCAGCCAGCGGAAGATGAGACGTGCGGGTCGCGAGCAACTTCGAGCGACACGCGGTTACCGATTTCCGGCTGAGCCAGGGACGTTCTCGCTTAAGCAGCAAAACCCGGCCCACCGCTATCTACTTCACTTAGCGGACTTCTCCTCCACTTTGGTTGACTTGCCTTCCATCACGTCAGTCCAGGCGTTGCCATCGTCGGAGATCTCATACTTGAAGGTGTACGACTTGGGAGACAACTCTTTAAGGATGAAGCGGCCCTTTATGGTTTTGCCGCCGAAGTCACTGTCGTTGGTCCAGGTCCAAGTGTCGCCGGAAACGGTGCCCTTTGAGACCTGGTGCACACCCATGGTGTTGTACTCGTCGTAGGTGTAGAGCTTCTCTTTGGAATCATAACCCATGCCCGCGACCGTCTTGACGTTGCCCATGGCGCCCTGACCCCACAACATGCAGGTGCAGAACAGGACGATCAGCGTGGTTCCGACTGCTCGCTTCATCGTTTTCTCCTCATTCAGGCCGCCCAGCATAACAAAGCAATTGCCAGTTTGCCAGAGTTCAGTTTGCGTGCAGAGGCGGGCAGGTGCGTCCACATGTGAGCCAATCCGGATTTTTCGAAATTCGATCTGACTCGAGATCGAGTTGGAAAGTAAACGGAGCATGAACTGCACCTGGCGACTAGTCCTCGTTCCCACCCCGTCCAGTGTTTACAGTCGAGATAATCGATCCGAAGATTCCGGGGCCGGATGAAAAGCTCGCTTGCGGAGCCGCGTGCGGGTGATTGCCAGATGCTAAACACCTCTGTGCGAAATTGAAGCTGCAGTCGCTCCGACAGCGGAAAATGCTTGCTCAACCCCAGGTGAAGCTGCCAGCCGCGAGGCGCACGTGCAGTTCGCCGAATTGCTCCCGACTCACGGGCTACTCTTCAACGATCCAATTAGGGAACAGTCGCCGAGTACTCACCCGCAATAGAGCGGCAGAAGGATGTTGCGATAACTGATCGACTTTCACTCCATCGTGATGACGACCTTGCCGTTGTGAGTGCCTGCACCAAAATGACGAAAGGCTTCCCGCGCTTCGCTCAGCTTATAAGGACCGTCGATCACGGGGATCAGCTGTCCGGCTTCAAAACGTTCGTTTAAGTATGGCAGGTCCTGGTTCTGCTTCAGCATGACCAAGCGGACGGTTTTGCTTGTGGTTTGCCGAATGCACCATCCGAAAATTACAAACTGGAACAGTCGGGACAAGTCGCCACCGATGGTGGCATATGTTCCTCCGGGACTGAGCGAGTGCGTGTACGCGAATGGGGAACGAGTCGTTTTTGTATCGAGGATCAGGTCGTAGCGCCGCCCGTTCCTGGCAAAGTTCTCCTTTTTGTAATCGATCAGGTGGTCAAAGCCGATGGCCCGCATCATCTCGAACTTCACCGCGCTATCGACACCCGTAACTTCCACGTCCTGCGATTTGGCTAGTTGAATGGCAATCGTGCCCACGCCGCCACCCGCCCCATTGATGAGGATCTTCTGGCCGGATCTCAGCGGTCCGGCCGCAAAGAGACCTTGCACTGCGAGCTGCCCGGCTTGCGGCAGCGCGGCGGCCTCTTCGAAAGTCATTCGAGACGGCTTCCGTACCAACGCCACTTCGGGCGCACACACATACTCCGCAAATCCGCCCCAGCCGCCAGAGCCGAAGCGAGACAGATCACCGTAGACCTCGTCTCCGACGGTAAAACGTTGAACCCCGCTGCCGACGGCGGCAACCCGTCCCGCGATGTCGGAACCCAGAATCCGTACACGTGGCGTATTGAAGCCGAGCGGAACCATCGGCCGCTGAAGCATCTGCCAATCCCAATCGTTGATTGAGGCCGCATGCACCCGCACCAAAACTTCGCGTTCCTTTGGTGCTGGCGGTTCGATGTCCCTTACTTCGAGCACGTCGGGCGGACCGTATCGGTCGCGAATCAGTGCTTTCATCATCGGTCTGTCCTTCAGCGGATAGGTCGAAAGGACCTGCTGATCATGCGACAAAGAAAGTGGCTGGCCGATGCAGTTTAGCCGATTCGAGAAATCGATGGCGAGCATATCACGCTTCAAAGAAAGAGTTGCCGACGACTGGTGCAGAATCAGCGATGCTACAGCGGGCCGAATGGCCAGCGTGAGTTGCTTCTTCAGTGGATTCAACCGTCGTCCCAATATGGTACAAGCACGGGCTTATCGACCGGTTCACGTTTGACAACCACTTGGTTCAGAGTACACTGCTGATCGCTCAGAAAGGCGTGTGGGGCCGATATGAAGCGTTTTGCACTCTTTTTCAGTCTTCTTTTTACTGCCCATTGCGCAATCGCCCAAATGGGGGTCACCTCTGTCACCATTGCCGGCGACCTGCAACAATCGCAGGGTTGCGCCAACAACTGGGATCCGTCTTGCTCCAACACATTGCTGAGCTACGACAGATACAGT
>QIBC01000222.1 GCA_003225215.1 Acidobacteriota bacterium | reverse complement strand
ATGATCGCGGGACGCCCCGACCCGCCATAACTTGCTTTGTACTTCACGCCATTCCAGTTAAAGGGATTGTGGCTCGACGTGATCATCACCCCGCCGGCAGCGCCGAAGTGCCTGACGCCGAACGAGAGAGCGGGTGTGGGAGTGTAGTCATTGGACAGTCGAACATCGATGCCCGCAGCAGCGAGGACCTCGGCAACCGCCTGCGCGAACATCCGCGATCCGAAGCGCGTGTCGTAACCGACTGCAACTCCGCGTCGGCTGTCTTCATGCTTCAGAACGTAATTGGTGATGGCAGAGGCGGCGCGGCGGACATTGCTAAATGTGTAGTCCTCAGCGATGATGCCGCGCCATCCGTCAGTTCCAAATTTGATTGGCTGCATAGAATCGGCAAAAGTCCTTCTAGTTTAGACGATTAGGAAGGCGCGGGCACACACAGGCATTAGCCTATGCAGTTGGATGCAGGAGCTCCGGATACGGCGAGCCAAAGAGGAGCATTGTGATGTTGGGAGTCAGCACTTAAGATTGGGAGTCGAAGGGGGCTACATCGCATGAAAAAGAGATTAGTGCCCAATCCCAAAGGCTGTTACTACGTTCAGATTGAATTCTCTGCGACGGAACGTCATGAGGGAGCGGAAGAGTTGAGCTGCTAATCTGGCTTTATTCCTTCCAGAGCTTGCGAATTTCCGCAGCCGTTGATCGGGCAAGCAGAATCGCCATCATTACTCCGAGGGCGACGTCGATTCCTTGTAACACCTGCAGCATACTGTGGGGCTAAATTAGCCCAGGTTCACCGACGTTGCCGCATTACGTTGGTCCATGTTCTCAGGTCAGCAACAGCTTTCGGCGCGATTTCACTGCGCGGAAGTAACCGCCTGCACCTCAATGGTCATTTTCTCGATCGGGCGCAGAAGGGAAAATGCACGCATGAAAATCAAAATGAAGCTTAATGGGCAGGAGGTTGGAGCCGCTGGAGGACTCGACCATCTTGTCCTCGATCAGGTAAAGCGGTCCATGCAGGAAAAGGTCGCCGGACTCACTTGTCCGGAACACATGATGGCGGCTGTGATCCAGGTAAACGGGGAGTCGCTATCTGGGCTCAAGGTGCAGATTCAAGCGTGTTGCGACGCCATGCGTCAACGAGTGGCCAAAGCTCTGGCCTAAATCAGTTTTGTGAGCTTCTTCTCGGCCAGGTGCTTCACGACTTTGCCCACGTCCTGCGAGTGCTCGCGGGTAGTGATGAGGATGGCGTCTTCGGTTTCCACGACTACAACGTTCTTCACGCCAACGGCGGCCACAAACTTCTTCGGCGAGTAAACGTAGTTGCCTTCGGCATTCAGTACGAAGTGATCTTCGGCGTCGATCACGTTGGAACCGTCGCCGTTCTGCGAACTGGAGAGTTGGTGTTCGAAGAGCGCCGTCCAGGATCCAAGGTCATTCCATCCGAAATCAGCTCGCAGGCAGTAGAGGTTCGACGAGTGCTCGCCTTTGGCCGATCGAGGCTCCAGCACGGCGTAATCAATGCTGATGTTTTCGCACTTCTCGTATAGGTGGGTGAAGATCGACTGGAACTTTGTAGTCCCCCAAGCCGCGGCAATTTGCTCGAGGTAAGGCGCCGTCTCGGAGAGGTGCTCGCGCATGGCAGTCACCAGCGTCTTCGCCGACCAAAGAAATATCCCGCTATTCCAGTAGTAATTGCCGGCGGCCAGGAACTCATCTGCCCGCTGCTGATTGGGCTTCTCGGTAAAACGGTGCACGCGATACAGGCCATCACCCAGCTTCTCGCCGGCTTCGATGTATCCATATCCCGTCTCGGGACGGTTCGGGGCAATGCCCATCACCACGATGTTCTCACCCGATGCAGCAAGGTCGATGGCTTCGGCGACAACTTTGCGGAAATTCTTTTCGTCCTTGATCACATGGTCAGCCGGGAACATCCCAATGACCGCGTTCGGGTTTTGCCGAGCAAGGATGAATGCGGCCAGTCCGATCGCTGGAGCGGTATTACGCGCCACCGGTTCGGAGACGATCTGTTTCTTCGCCACCTTCTTCAGTTGCCCGCTGATTACTTCAAAGATGTGATCGTTGGTGATAACCCAAAAATTGCTTTCATCGGCCAGCGGCAACAGTCGCTCAACGGTCTGCTGAATCATCGACTGATCGCCATCGAGGTTCAGCACCTGCTTGGCCATCTTCCGGCGACTGCGCGGCCAGAAGCGCGTACCGCTTCCACCAGCGAGGATTACGGGATAGAAATTGGGAGATTTAGACATTGGATTCAATTGGTAGAGACGCAGCATGCTGCGTCTTCACCATGATGATGGCACTATCGCAGCTTCGTGGGTATTCCTATGCTCGTCGCATAAGACGCAGCATGCTTGGTCTCTACCGATTGCGCCGGACTCTCCGTCTCCGGCTCAGTCGCACCCGCAGGAACAAGCGCTCTAACAAACTCAAATTCCCATTGCGGTCGAATCTGATACTTGCCAATTGAGGCCGGCACTATGGCAGCCTCGCCGCGTCCCAAGCTAAGTGCCGGACATCCTTGGCTTTCGATGATGCCGCAGCCGCGCAACCCGATGATGCAGTGGGGAGAAGTGCGGTGCGGCGACTCCTCGGTGGTCAGTTCTTTGGCATCCTTTCTCAGCATCATCTTGTCGAGGGTAAACGATGGCGAAGAAATCAGCACGACGCGCCCATTGCCGCCGCGACTCTTTACTTTTCCCGCCCGCGTAACTTCCTTCATGGCCTGCAGCCCTAGGTCGATATGCAGCTCGCGCGGGCGGCCATAATCGTAGAGCCGGTAAGTCGTGTCGGAATTCTGCTGGGTTTCGAGCAGTACGCAGTCCGGACCAATGGCGTGAACTGTGCCTGCGTCGACGTAGATCATGTCCCCTGGCTTTACTGGAATCCAGTTCAGCAATTCCTCCATGTTCTTACTATGAATCGACGCCTCCACTTCCGGGCGACGCGTTCCGCGCTTCAGGCCAAGTCCCACTTTGGCATCCGGCGCGGCCTCGAGCACATACCAGCATTCGGTCTTTCCGCAGGGCAGGCCAACTTTCCGCGCACCTTCGTCGTCAGGATGTACCTGCACAGAAAGCTTATCTTTCGGAAAGATGATCTTTACCAGCAAGGGAAAACGATGTTCGCGAGCCAAGGTCCCATTTAGCTTTTCTCCGAACTGCCGAGAGATCTCAGCGAGAGTGCGACCCTGAAGAGCGCCATTGGCGACCCGGCAGCCCTCTCCCGTCAGCCAAACTTCCCCGATCGGTTCGTTGCCAACTTTGTGCGAAGGATAGAACCCGCTCAGATCATGCGTGCCCCAAATCCGCTCATGGAATTCCGGTAACAGCAAAAGTGGATAGAGTTGTTCCATTGAAAAAGTGATTCCAGTGTAGCCGAAATGGAGCCACGAGCTTCAGAATCAGGCGCTTAGGGAGGATTAGAAGCAGCTCCGGCCAGAGATGTTGGCTGGTACCAACCCGGCACCCGCGCTATTCCGCACGTAGCGCCTGGGATTCCATTGCGAACAGTGCTCTGCCCGAGCGAAATCGGTCCCGTTTGTGATTTCCTAGTGAACCTGTTGCTCCGCCTGGATCGGCGCTTGCGCCTTGGGTTGGCGTTGCAGTGTGCCTGAATCCACCGTCTGCCCGGTACGGGAAACGGTCTGGAAGTACAGCTTGTCCCCACTGATTTCTACTAGCATGAAAGTTCGATCCGTATCGAAGCCTGCTGCCATGATGTTGGAACCCGGGCGAAGGTTGTGGTATCGCAGCTCCCCCGAGTTCCCTACCAGGAAGAAGTAAATTCCATCTTCTGGTTTGAAGCGCTCATACACGTGATCATGACCAGACAGCACAACATTCAGTCCGTACTTCTCGAAGATAGGCATGAGCTGTTTACGTAGATCGAGATCAGGCCCATGGAAACGTCCGTCAGAGTACAGAGGATGATGAAAGTACGCGATCTTCCACTTTGCGGTGGACCCGCTGAGCTGATTTTGTATCCAGTCGAGCTGCTTTGAGTCCATGTAGTTGCTGTCAAGAACGAAAAACTGGACGTCGCCCTTCTTGAACGAGTAGTAGTGCTGCCCGTCCATGTTGAAAAGTTTATAGAGGGTTTCGTTGGAGTCGTCGTGATTTCCCAGGCATGCGTAAAATTTCACTCCGGCATCGAGCAGCGGCTTGTAGGGAGTTTCGAATTTGCGTTCAATGTCTTTGGGCTTATGACTTCCATAGATGTTGTCGCCCATCATGGTCACGAAGTCATAGCCAACGACCTTACGATATGCCTCCATCTCCGCCGCGACTTCGTACTGCGGCGTGTCCCCGGTGCCGTTATCGCCGATGACGGCAAAGCGTACCGACTTCTGCTCCAGAGGCAGCTTTACTTCGACCACACCCTGGGCGACAGGCATAGCCTGAGGGGAGGCGAAGATCGCGGCAATCTCAGCGGGCGGATGGAGAGAGACAATGCCGCATGCAGCGATAACAAAAATTACTAAAGCGAGAATGCGGCGATTCATTTCTTTTGGGGTTCAGTGAGATCGGGAATCACGTCAACAATCAGATTCGCAGGGATATCGCGCAATATAAGTTCGCGCCCCACAAAGCGATACTCCAGCTCCTTCGGAAGCCTCGGCAAATTGAGCAGGAGAGAAGGCGGCATTGATTGTAACGGCAAGCCATCAGGGTACGCCTGATTTACATCGAGGCGAATGCCGTGGATCGGTTCGGCATGTTCAAAGCTCGCGCGAATGCGGGGGCCATCCGAGCTGCGCATCGCCATGGCGACCAGATCCCGAAATAGAGCGGTAATTTCCTGAGTGAAGATATCGCCTTGTTTGGCGTCAGAACGCAGTGACCGGATGTTGGCCGCAAGCTGGCGTTGAAACTCTGCGATCTTGTCCGGCGACTCCGTATTTTTGGGTACCGTAAGTCCAGTTAACGCCTTCTGATGGACTTTCATGTAGTTGGCGACATGCTGATCAAATTCCGCCGCGACGGCAGCATTTTGATTAACGGCGGGCCCCGGCTTTTCTCCCTGAGCAGCGAGTGCGACTGCGCTCAGTAAAAGCATCGCGGCGATTGCAATTCCATTTCGAAACATCACAAGGCTCTTTGTAAACATGCGGGTCATGCTTCCGGTTCGCGCTGTTGTTCCACCACGTCTTCCACAACTTCGCGCACAGCTTGTTTTACCGCCTGCTTCACGGCGATTTGCACGTTCTCTTCGACCTCATCACGATCGATCGGAACGCCGTTGCCAACCTTCAAAACGTTCCTCATCGCTTCTTCCACGACGGGAGCAACAGGTGGAAACGTCTTTGTCACGCTCTTGGCCACTTTCTTTGCAACTTTGGCTGCGGGCGGTTTTACTACATCGTCCGCCTCATCCAGAGCCCCCACGACCCCGGCCTTCCAATCCTCTTGAAAGATCTTCGTGATCCTGGCGATTGCATGTTCATCGCGAAAGATCACTCCCATCTCGCGGCGTGAATCGAGTTCCAACTCGCGCAGGCTCTGGCTGCCGATGAATGCATCCTTATGGTCGCGCACAAAGGTTCGCGTGTGCAGGCGCAACTTTGGCAGTTGTCGAATCGAAATCTGGCTGTTGTGCCGAGTTATCTTTCCGATTGCCCGGATTTCAACGCCGTCTTTTGCCCGCTCCTCTAATAGGCGGATCATTGCGCGATCGCTGATTTTTACGTCATAGATCAGCAATTCCTTCTTCGCCCCTTTGATGAATCTAGCTAGCTGTTCGCGCGCGTTCAGCGGGCTTACGAGAAAACGTGCTGAACCCGGCTTATACGGTTGCCGCTTGCAATCGCAATCGAACAATTCTTCCGCTTCCTTAACGAGTTGCTTGTCGCGCGTGATCACGGCAAAGCTACGGCTGCGCTCTATATCGATTTGGGTGTAGTTGAAGGCGAGCAGATGAAGTTCTTTGCCGTCTACGATCATCATCTTTCCGTGATAGCGCACAAGATCGTCAGCCGTGCGTGCAACGGTTACACCCCGCTCCAGAAAGCGCATCTCCAGCTTGCGCAGGTTCTTTTCCCCTCCGCGGTTCGTGAATGCAATCAGGGCATGCACCGCGACACCCCGTTTCACCGCGTCCTCAAGCGCTTTTTCGACTTCCAGGCGGTCGAACCGGAAGATCACGATCTGAATGCTCTTCTTCGCCTTTTCTATAGCCTTCACCAGCGGCCCGATGCCGTCTCCCGGCTGGACAAGCAATTTCAATGGATTCGATCACCTCGAGTCGATCTGAGTTCCTGTAAGCTTGGATGCTGGATTGGGTAGAGATGCAGCATGCTGCGTCTTCACCATACTGCGTATGTGCACGTGGCAATCTCGGCATTCCTGGCCCCATCGCCGAGACACAGCATGCTGCAGGCCTGTCCAAATTAACTCCTGCCAAAGATCATCGTCCGAGACCAGTGCCGCG
>QIBC01000221.1 GCA_003225215.1 Acidobacteriota bacterium | reverse complement strand
GATCAGTATCCAAGTTAAGTTCAAGCCAACACTTCGCTGGAAAGAGAGACATGAGGTTTGGGATGTTTGCGTTTTTGCAGTTGGGGCGATGCGGCGGGAGGCTGAGCCGAAAAGATCTGACCGCGAGGCGGTTACAGCAAAGCACGATGCAATGCCGCACTTGCTTGAACCACGCACCAGTCCAGGAAAAAGGAGAGCTACTTTAGTTATTCAAAAGTAGTGTCGATTTCGCCTCCTCTCGAACGTTTTACTGATGAGGTGTTCGGAGGGAGGAAAAAGCTTGAGAGTGGGATGGGTAGGAGAAGTGCATAAGTTAGATAACGCTAGAGCGCGGTCCGAAGCGGTTACCGTTTATACGACCCACAGCGACTTTTGTCGATTGTTTAAGGAAGACATGCGCGGACTATACGCGCTGTCGCTTGTTCTGACGGCGGATTCTGAACTGGCTGAGCGATGCTTCGTCGCCGGCCTCGACGATTGCATCAAGGGGAACCCGGTCTTCAAGAACTGGGCCTATGCCTGGAGCCGCCGAACGATCATCATGAACGCGATCCGCGGAGTCTTCTCTCCGGGAGGCGTGAATCTGCATGCATCCAGTCCTCCGAAAGAGGATGACTGGAAGTTAGTTGCAGATGGTGCGCTCGCCGCCGTCATTCAACTGGAGTCGCTCGAGCGCTTCGTGTTCGTCATGTCACTCCTGGAGGGATACTCCGAGCATGAGTGTTCGATTCTACTGAACAGGTCCCGGAGGGAGATCGCGGCCGCGAGAACTCTGGCGCTGCAACATCTCGGGGAACCGGATTGCTATATTGAAATGCACACGAGGAGGAAGGACATCCGTGCAATATCTACTGCTGATCTATGAAAACGAAAAACGCTTCAGTCAGGGTTACGATAAGGCTGAGATCAACCAGTATCGAGCATTCGGTAAGGAGTTCTCCTCGAATATTAAGGGCGGGAACGCGCTGCAGCCGACGAACACGGCAAAGACAATTCGCGTGCGCAACGGGAAGCCCACGAACACCGATGGACCATTCGCCGAGACCAAAGAGCAGCTAGGGGGCTTCTACCTCATCGAAGCGAAGGAAATCAACGAGGCTATGAAGATAGCGGCAAAGATCCCGGCGGCCCGTTTCGGTTCGGTTGAAGTCAGGCCGATCATGACATTTTCAGAGTAACGGCCGTAAGTTCGCCCAGCTTCGCAGTGCTGAGCGTCCGTAAAAACTGGGATGCCTATGACATTCCGTTAAGGACTGGTCGCCATGAAGCCAACACTCTTTCTGCGGATTGCGTCCATTCTGACGTTGATTCACTGCATTCTGCACACCGTGGGCGGAGTTCTTGCTGCGCCGAAACACGGAACCGAGCAAGTTTCCGTAATTGAAGCCATGAAATCCCATCGCTTCGATGTGATGGGCTCGATGCGAAGCTACTGGGATTTCTTTTTTGGCTATGGTCTTATCGTGACCTTGGCGCTCTTTGTCCAAGCTGTCCTCTTTTGGCAATTGGGACGATCTATAAAGACCAATCCTGGCTCGGCGAAACCAATTGTCCTTCTATTTTTTCTCAACTACGTCGGCATGGCGATGATCTCGTGGAGATATTTCTTCATTGCGCCAGCCCTGACGGAGGCCCTCATCGCACTAAGCCTCGTCTTGGCGCTCACGCTGGAAAATAACGCCGACAATAGCGAGTCGAGAATCCGGTTGCCCATATAGATCCGCTTCGTCTCAGGGCACCGATTTCCAGTCGTGCCGGAAGTGATCGGATCCTCGAGTCTATGCGGACCATTGCCAAAAGCCTGACAACAGATCTACTTGAGTTTGTTTCTTCGCTAGCTGGACGACGCTTGCTCCGGCTTTTACGATGAAGGCGCTCTTTCCCCACGCATGATAAGGTGTACGGCACTTTTCGGCGGAGGTCTCGGTGGCTTTCGTTCGCTCAATCGGCCGTTGGTCGATGACCGCTCTGGTCGTTAATTCCATTATAGGAAACAGCATTTTCGGATTGCCTGCGGAGCTTACACGCCTGCTGGGCAGGGCCAGTCCACTGGCAATGCTGGTTGCGGGCTTGATTGTGTCGATGATCGTGGCCTGCATGGCCGAGGTTGCATCGCAATTCGCTGAAGCCGGCGGAGGCTATCTTTACGTGCGGCGGGCCTTCGGGCGGTTTGCCGGCGTGCAGGTTGGATGGTTCTATTTGCTTGGCTGTTTGGCGGGTGGGGCAGCCAACGCAACTCTTTTTGTCTTGTATTTAGCCACTATTTGGCCGGCAGCAGGCGGCAAGTTGGCGCGAATCGGGATCATGGCCGCCGTGATCGTGGTTCCCACTCTGGTGAACTATCTTGGAGTGCGTCGCGGAGCCAATTTGAGCACGGTCCTGACAGTAGCCAAAGTGCTGCCTTTAATATTGCTGATCGTTCTCGGATTGTGGCATTTCAACCACCAGACGCAACCTTTTTCGATTGCCGAGCTCACACAGCCCGGCTTGAGCGCCTGGCTCAGAGCCCTATTGCTCCTGATCTTTGCCTACGCGGGCTTCGAGTTCGCCGTAGCTCCGGGCGGCGAAATAGAGGATCCAAGACGAACTGTGCCATTCGGGCTGGCCACTGGTCTGCTCGTTTGTGCCCTGATGTACATGCTGATTCAGTTTGTTACTGTTGTGACCATCGGGACGAACCCCACTCAACATCCGCTGTCCGATACCGCGTCTGTGTTACTTCAGCGCGGTGGCCCTTTGTTCGTCGCAATCGCGGTAATGGTTTCGACCTACGCCTGGATTTCTGGACAGATTGTGAGCTCGCCGCGGATTCTCTACTCTTTCGCTGCCAATGGTGACGCGCCTGGATTTCTCGCCAGGGTCAATCCTCGCTTCAACACTCCTGCTTTGGCGATCGTTGTTTTCGCATTACTCGTGTGGCTGCTGGCGGCGACGGGAACATATCTTTGGGTAGTCGCGGTCGGCGCGGGCGCGTTGCTGATTCTGTATTGCGGCGTTTGCGCCTCGTTGATCCGCTTGCGACGCTTGCAACCGCAGGCTAATGCCTTGCGGATCCCGTTCGGTCCAGCTCTCGCTGTTATCTCAATCGCCATCTCTCTGACGTTGATTTCTGCTCTGGATCGGCATCAGGCCTTGCTTATCGGCGTTACAGCGCTGCTGGCAACAGGGAACTGGTGGTGGGCGAAGCGGCAGACTGTCAAAGAGCCAGAATCGACGATGGCAATTGCTTCTTCACGTTAGCTACCGGGAGAAGTAGACGCCAACTTCGAGGCGGTTTTTAGATTGCGCTCGCCGGCAATAGCAATCAATTTTTGCCGCATGAGCCTGGACTGCTGCGACGTGAAAAGCAGCCGGCCGCGCTCCACAGCTTTTAGTTCTTCCTCCTCCCACAATCCACGCATGATTCCCGAAGTGGAATGAGAGTTCAGCCCCAACAGCAGGTGTCCAATCTCATGCGCGATTACATGTCCCAGGACGCCCACGAGCGATATATTCCATTCGCGGTGAAGGGGAGAGATAAAAGATCCGCGTTGCTTTCTCTTCTGCCTGAGCGAGAACTCTGACCGGAACTCCAGCATGGTTGTAAACGTAGATTTCCAAGGGCTGTTGGCCGCCTGCATCGGCCCAAACGGGCAGAGCTGCCACGTGCATGAGTGCCACGATCCAAAAGCTAGATCGACGAGCCACAGCGACCACCTCCTCGGTGTGGCCACCATCGATCTGCGCGGTGGGTACCTCAATGGCAGGAGAATCATCGCCAACCTAAATTTGGATAACGAGTTAAGCTGAGCAACGTCAAAAAGTTAGAAGCTCTGGTGACTTGGCGGAATCCAACTGGACGGTGCTAAAGTCGGAATGTTTGCGGGGTGGCAATGGCGGTAACTAGCGCGAAGGAGTTGCCGGCGATCCGCTTCGGTACCTATGAGGTGGATTTGCGGGCTGGAGAACTTCTCCGCAACGGCTCGCGTGTGCGTCTGCAGGAGCAACCGTTTCAGGTATTGCTTGCTCTGGTTGAGCGACCTGGCGAGATCGTCACTCGCGACGAATTGCAAAAGAAGCTATGGCCAGCCGATACCTTCGTCGATTTTGATCACAGCCTGAATGCAGCCATCCGCAGACTTCGCGACGCTCTCGGCGACTCCGCCGAGAATCCCCGCTTCGTTGAGACAATCGCGCGGCGGGGTTACCGGTTTATAGCTCCCGTCAATGGAATCGCGACACCGGCTGAAGTGCCGACGGTTGATGCCGCTCTGGTTGCCCGCGGCCGTCGTAAATGGTTGTGGCTCGCGGCGCCGCTGCTCGCTGTTGTTTTAAGCATCGGCTTCCATGCCGGTCTTCGCTCCTCTCAAGGCAGTCAAGCTAGCGAAAGTCGGCTTACGGCAAATCCGGAGGAGGCTCGGGTGACAGGCGCGGCGATTTCGCCCGACGGCAAATACCTGGCCTTCTCTGACAAGAATGGCTGTTACTTGCGCCACATCGACACCGGCGAGACCCACTCCATCCCGCTTCCGACCGGTTTCATTCCACAGCCGGTAAGCTGGTTTCCTGACGGACTTCATCTGCTTGTGACTTGGGTTGCAGGTCCGCACGAACCAACCAGCCTGTGGACGATTTCGATCATGGGTGGTTCGCCACGCAAGCTTGCCAATCAGGGTCATTGGGCGGCGGTTTCTCCGGATGGATCTCAGATTGTCTTCGCCGAACACTCCGAGGCGGCATGGCTCACGCCGGAGGGGAGTCAGGCGTTGTGGGTCATGCAAGCCGATGGCGAGAAGCCTCGCAAGATTCTGGGGGGCGACGGCAGCCATTTTGAGAATTCCTTTGGCCCGCCTACATGGTCTCCCGATGGGAAACGCATCGCCTTCGTTCGCAGCAAATATCACCCTGGAAGCTGGGGCAGCGATTCCCAGATCGAGACTCTCGCTTTGGCCAGCGGCAAGACCGATGTGGTAATTCAGACGCCGGGTCTGTTGGGCGCACTTGCGTGGATGAAAGACGATCGACTTATATACGCCACAATGGCATCACCGCGGCCAACGCCGGGGGATTCGAGTCTTTGGGCGATTCGCATGTACGGACCGAACAATCCCAAATTTCGTGGGCCTGTACGGCTTGCCGGCGGACCAGGCTATGTTGCCTCCATTAGTTTGAGCGCCAATGGCAATCGGCTGGCGTTTCTTCGCAATACCATCCAGCCCGATGTTTATGTTTCCAGCGTTGAAGCAGGAGGAAGGGATCTCAGCGTTCCTCGGCGGCTCACTCTTGATGATCGAGAGGACTATCCCTTTGCCTGGACACCAGACAACAGGTCCGTTCTCTTTGTCTCCAATCGCGATGGTCCTTATCACATTTTCAAGCAAGCGTTGGATCAGACCGAACCTGAATTGTTTATCGGCGGCGACGAGCCATCATTTTTGCCTCGTATGACTCCCGACGGCTCCTCTGTTCTTTACTTCCTGTCGCGCAAGACGGGATACGTGCTAAGTCCGGTTCGCCTGATGCGGATGGCTCTCAGCGGCGGCCCTCCCCAGCTGGTTATGGAGCGCGACGGGATGAACAATCAGCAGTGCGCGCGCGCCCCAGCTACTCTGTGTCTGCTGAGCGAACTCGACCAAAAAGGCGAGCGATTCTTCAGCTTCGATCCGCTGAAGGGCACGACTCGCGAAATACCTCAGCTCACCATCGAAGGTGTTGATTACTCTACTTATAACTGGAGTTTGTCTCCAGACGGCCGGAGTCTCGTGACTTCGAGCAAAGAACGTACTTACACCAGTCTTAGCCCAGATGTGCCTGCCATTAAGGTCACTTCACTCAGCGACTTTAGCAGCAGAACTCTTCCCGTTCCGGGATGGTCAGGTATTACTTCCGTTGACTGGGCCGCCGATGGTAAGAGTATCTGGGCGGCCGCTCATACCACCGACAACACCTGGGCGATGCTCAATATCGATCTCAACGGACACACGAGACCGATGCTCCGGGAAACGAAAATGATGGTAGGTTGGGCGATCCCGTCCATTGACGGACGTCATGTTGCCGTGTGGGAGGCCAGCGGGAACTCGAATGTCTGGATGTTGGAGAAGTTCTAGACATCGGGGCTCTTGGCCTGCCACCACACAGTAATTGCCCAAGGCGCGTTGAGGCTTCTTGGTCCTCCGATGTACGAGTTGATCGCGGTTCACTCCTCTGACAGTAACTTGCCCAACGTTTGCTTGTGTTTCGATTCTTTGCGCGATTCTTTAAGAGTGGGAATTCTCTGCACTGGAGGTGGCGAGCCAATGGTCGCTCGCGCCAGCGATTTCACCGCTTTGGTCGCGCTAAATTTCTTCTTCTTTTTCCGAGTCGCCATTCCTTCCGCCGCTTGCCTCCCGAACACTGGCATTATGCAATAATCGCGTGTTGCCAGGGCTGCAACCGGAGGGTTTGTGGAAGAACGCGAGATGTTCGATGAGAAAGACCAGAAGCGGTCGCACAATCTCACGTGCCCTCATTGCCACCAGGCTGGAGATTACGAACTCTCCTGGCTGGTGCGTATGAAAAAGCGCCAGCTCCCGCCTCGCGCCGACGAGCGCGATCGCGCCAAGTTTGCCAAAGCCAAGTCATACATGGTCCGCAAGGATGACATGGTTGCTTGCAAGAATATGCGCTGCCGCAAGCGCTTCGAGGTCGCGGGCGTGCAGTCTGTGGCGTTCCTGGAATAAAAGTCAAAAGCAAGAGCGAACGCGAAGGTCAGAAAGGCAAACCCAAGGTCACAAAGTTTTTCAATGGTGTTTTTGTGACCTTGGGTTTGCCTTCGTGACCTTCGTGTTCGCCTCGGGGTTTATACTCACTAGTTTGCCCAAACAGCTATGAAGATTCTGGTCTGCATGAAGCAGGTGCCGCAGAAGGACGCGCCTCTCAAGCTGAATGAGAGCGGCACCTGGATCCGAGAAGACGTCTCATACGAAGTCAATGAGCCTGACGCTTATGCGCTCGAAGAGGCGCTGCGTCAGAAGGAAAAGCACGGCGGCGAGGTGGTGGTAATCACCACGGGGCCAGCTCGCGCGCAGCAGGTTTTGCGCGAAGCTCTCGCCAAGGGCGCTGACCGCGCCATTCATCTTGAAGGCAACGAGTTTGTTGGGCTGGATTCATTCAATACCGCGAAGGCCATTGCGGCCTCCATCAAAGACGAGCAGTTCGATCTGATCTTTACTGGTCTCCAGTCGGATGACTATGGCTACGCGCAAACCGGAGTGTTGCTTGCCGAGATCCTGGGCTGGCCGCATGCGACCATCATCATGAGCATCGAGAAGAGTGATGGCGGCGTTCGTCTCAAGCGCGAACTCGAGGCTGGGTTCTTTCAGCATCTCGAGATGCCGCTGCCGGCTGTACTCACGATTCAGTCTGGCATCAATAAACTGCGCTATGCAACGTTGATCGGTATCAAGCAGGCAAAGAATAAGCCGCTGCGTAAGGTGACGCACGCAGAAATCCAACATGCCCTCGGACCGAATCTGCAGAAGATCGAGAAGCTCTATATTCCGCAGAAGCAGAAGAAGACCGAGATGCTGGAGGGATCGGCTGCTGAAGTGGCCAAGAAATTAGTCGACAAACTTAAGAATGAGGTCCGCGTACTTTAATCGCGGACCGCGCCAAGTGCATCGAACTGAATAGGATCGAGGTGATAATTCAGGAGGATGTATGGCGATTCCGGAAAAGGGAAGTGAACCAAATCGGGCAGAGCAGCATCACGGCCATAGCTTTGGGATGGATGTGCACCCGGAGCGTTATCCGCGAGAGTCGTTGAGCCGCTTGGAAGAGGGCATTCTCGACGACGATCAGCTGCGCCATGCGCATGACCGTCTTGGCTATGTTGGACCGGACTTAGAGTCTCGCGTCGAGGACGCGCGGAACCTGAGCCGGACTCTCATCGTGCTAGGCGGCTTTCTGTTGATTTACGCCTGGGTGCTTCTGGTCTGGGTTGGCTGGGATGTGCGCAGCGGAAACGCGTTCTTCAGCGTGATGTGCGCTGTTTCGGGGGGGATCGGTTTGGGACTAGTTTTGTGGGGCTACGTGGAGCGCAGGCGGGTGCTGCGTTTGCGACTCAGAATGGGAGCACAGGAGCGGGGTGAGAGGATTCGCAGATTCCAGGGAAGTCATCCCACGGCATAAGGCGCGAATTCTCGCCATTGCCGGTGCGGTCCTCTTTGTGCATGCTGCCCTCCTGCTCGTCTTGTGGCCGCACCGCTGGCCCCAAAGTTACAAATGGCTACTCTTGCCGGACAGTCTCGGAGCGTACGCCTTGCTGGCGTTGGGCTTGCAGCATTTGAATAAGAGCAAAACCAGGAGCGAACACGAAGGGCACGAAGGAACAAGATGAGGCCACGAACGGAGATCTCTGTGACCTTGGGTTCCTCTTCGTGAACTTCGTGTTCGCTCTTTCCGCTGTTCCGCAAAGGAGTTCATGGCAGACACAATCCTCATCGTAGTCGAACAACGTGAAGGCAAACTGAATCGCGTCTCGCTCGAGACGCTCACAGCCGCACAGGCTATTGCCGCAGAGACCAACTGGGACCTGGAGGCGGCTGTTGCCGGAGGCAGCGTTGATGCAATTGTTCAGGAGATCGCCAAAGTAAAAGTCAAAAAGATATATGCGATCGAGTCTCCAAAGCTTGAGCGCTACACCGCTGAGGCGTACGTTTCTGCGCTCAAACAGTTCATCGGGTCAAAGCAGCCCAAGCTTGTGCTCATGCCGCACACTTATCAGGTGCGTGACTTTGCTCCTCGGCTCGCCGCAGCTCTAGGACGTACGCTGATCAGCGACGCCATCGGCTATCGCAAAGACGGGACGAAGTTAGTCTTCACGCGCCAGATGTTTCAGGGCAAATTCACCGCCGATGTTTCATTCAGTTGCGATCCGCCGCACTTCGCCACGTTTCAAGCGGGTTCTTATCGTGGCGACAGGGTCGAGATGGGCGCAAGCGCGGCTCCGGTCGAGAAAATCGCTGCGCAGGCAGACGGTTCTGCAGTTCGCGTGAAGCCGCTCGAAATATTCAAAGAAGCGAAGCAAGCCGTAGATCTGACGCAAGCGGAAATCATTGTCTCAGTCGGTCGCGGAATCAAAGAGCAGAAGAACATCGAGCTCGCGAAAGCGCTGGCCGATGCTCTGGGCGGAGAAATCGCCGCATCGCGTCCAATCTGCGATTCAGGCTGGCTTCCCATGGACCGCCAGATCGGTTCCTCCGGACAAACGGTCGCTCCAAAGCTGTATCTTGCACTCGGAATCAGCGGTGCAATTCAGCATATCGTCGGCATGAAGGGATCGAGAAGCATTATCGCGATTAATAAAGATGCTGAAGCGCCAATTTTCGAAATCGCAGATTTTGGAGTTGTAGGAAATCTGTTCGACATTGTTCCAGCGTTGACGGAAGAAGTGAGAAAAGCGAAAACATAACTGCGTTTCGAGTTTCAGGTTTCAAGTTTCGGCAAAGCCAGTTCCTAACTATGTCTCACTCCTATCGAGATCTGGTCGTTTGGCAAGAAGGGAAGGCCCTAGCAGTCCAGGTTTATACCGTCTCGGAGCAGTTTCCGAAGTGCGAAATCTACGGTCTGACTTCGCAAGTGCGACGAGCTGCTATCTCCGTAGTGTCGAATATCGCCGAAGGTCAAGGAAGGCTGACAAAGGGTGAATTCAGTCAGTTTCTCGGACATTCTCGGGGATCTCTTCTCGAGCTTCTTACTCAACTTGAAATCGCAGCGGAGCTGCAGTACCTAAGCGCCTCTGATTTTCAGGCTCTTGAAGCAAAGGCTTCTAACGTCTTGCGCTTATTGAACGGATTGCTCGGATCGATTCGAGCGCAATCGAAAGCGGCTACCGCCACCTAAATAATGCATGCAATCACTAAGATGTCTGCAACTGGCTTTGCCGAAACTTGAAACTCGAAACTCGAAACGCCTTTCCTAAAATGATTTTTCGAACCCCTCTTCCCCACATTGATCGCCCCCAAATGGAAGCCGATGTCGTCATCGTCGGCGGTGGACCGGCTGGCATGGCTTGTGCGTTGCGCTTGTCGCAGCTCATTGACGAGCACAACAAAAAGA
>QIBC01000220.1 GCA_003225215.1 Acidobacteriota bacterium | reverse complement strand
ATAGCCTTGTTCGCTTACCCAAACAATCGGTTTCACCACGGAGGCACGGAGGACACAGAGGAAAAGCGGACCGAAATCAAGTGTTGTGCGCAGACCGGGAGTTAACGATAAATTTCTCGGCGATGTCCCAGCTCGACGATCACTATTACGAGCCTGTTGTCTTCGATTTTGGCGATGAGACGGTAGTCTCCGACGCGATATTTCCAAAACTCGCCAAAGCGTTCGCCCGTCAATGCTTGCCCGATCGAGCGTGGATTCTTGAGTGGAGAGATTCGCTGTTGCAGGAATTTTGAAATGCGAAGTGCGACTTGTTTGTCGAGCGAGTCTAATTGCCGGAGAGCTGTTTCAGTGAACTCAATCTTCCAGGCCAAGGCGTCTTCTCACTTCGTCGAGGGAATAGGTCTTTTCCTTTCCAGCCAGCACCCGTTCCCAAACACGTTCCGCCTGATAGACGTCCTCAAGATCCTCCAAATGCCTCAGGATCGCTTCGCGCGCATAAAAGGTTTTTGTCCGCCCAGTTCGCCGCGCGAGCTTTTCAAGGCGTTTTTCAATGGACTGCGGTAGTCGAATCGCAAGCATAGCGTCAGTTGCTATACAAGTATAACACTGCAGATTTATTCGCAGATCGCTTTAATCTCCGGGTTGCTTACGTCTTTTTCGCTTTTCTCCGTGTCCTCCGTGCCTCCGTGGTGAACAACAGTACATGTACTCACGAGGTACTAAGAGCTTCGACTCTTTGCCACACAGAGTTGCGGTTTGCTACCTTTTAGCAGAGGTATAAATGACGTCTCCCCCTGCCCTCCTTGCACTTACTACCGATGTCGGTAATCTGATTGCCCAGGCTGGACCGGTCGCACACACAGTTCTGGCGCTCCTGTTCCTCTTCAGCGTCATCTCCTGGTCAATTATTCTGTCGAAGGGAACGAAGTTCCGCCGCATGCGTGCGCAGAGTGGACGCTTCCTGCGCGCCTTCCGCAAAGCCAACGGACGTTTGCAGGACGTTTCTGCGGTCTCGGAGCAGTTCAAGCCGAGTCCGCTGGTAAGTGTGTTCGAGGGCGGATACGAAGAATATCGTCGCCAGAGCGGCGCCGGCTCACCGCGCAATCTTCCCGCGGTACAGCGCGCGGTGCAGATCGCGTCCTCGGAAGAGATGACGCAGATGGAGTCGCGCCTTCCCTGGCTCGCGACCACGGGCGCGATCACGCCATTTGTCGGTCTCTTCGGCACCGTGTGGGGCATCATCGATGCCTTTCAGGGACTCGGGAATGCAGGTGCTGCGACGCTGCGAGCTGTGGCTCCAGGAATCTCCGCGGCGCTGATCACCACCGCCGCCGGACTCTTTACCGCGATTCCCGCTGTCATCGCATATAACCAATACATGCAGCAGATTCGCGAATTCGGCGCGCGCATGGACGACTTCGGCCTCGAACTTCTGAACACCGTCGACCGCTCCGCGCCGCAGTCGCCCGCAAGGATGCGCGAAAGCGTCGTTCTGGAAGAGAGATAGCGAACTCACCACGGAGACACAGAGTCACGGAGAACAGCAAAGCGCGATTGAACACGGAGGACACGAAGGTCGCGGAGGTTTGCCCTGGCGGAAACAGGCATTCCACTAAAGATTCAGATCGTCGATGTGATATGCAGAAAACCTACACTTCCTCTGTGGCCTCTCTGCCCTCCGTGTTTAATCCCGGTTTGGTTTTTCTCCGTGCCTCCGTGACTCCGTGGTGAAATAGGTTTTTATGGCATTCACAAACAACCAAGGTCGCACGCAGAGTTCGCTCTCCGAGATCAACATCACGCCGTTTGTCGATGTGGTGCTGGTGCTGCTCATCATCTTCATGTTGACCGCGCCGATCATTCAGTCGGGCATCGAGGTGAACGTTCCGCACACCCAGACGGTGAGGGAAATTACCGAGCCGCGATTGGTGCTCACTATGGATCGCGATCAGAATGTCTTTTTGGGAAGCGAGACCATCAAGCTGGCGGAGCTTCCGAAGATACTGCACGACCGCGTGAAGGATCCCGAGCATCATCCGATTTATCTGCGCTGCGATGAGAACGTGACCTTTGGCGCATTTGCGGCGTTGATGGATATCGTGAAGCAGAGCGGCATCACCAACATCGCCATCGTTACTCAGCCCTATCAGAACAAGAATGCCGCAACGCGTTGACATTTTCGATATCCGGGAATCGTGGAAGGGGCCGATTACCGCCTCGATCGCGTTTCACGGCGCCATCGTGGCGGCGGTGCTCGCCTACGGCGCCTACATGGGTCTTTCCCGAAATGAATGGGGCAGCGGCGAGAGGATATCCGGCGAAGCAATTTCCGCAACGCTCGTAGGGGCCAGCGCTATTCCGCTTCCGCGCGAGCAGCCTACGGAGAACATCGTGGCCAATGAGTCTGCGGCGGTTACACACTCGCAGCCGAAAGAAGTTGCTCCTCCGGTGCCCGAAGCTGTCAAGATTCCCGAAACGGTAAAGACCAAGCCTAAAGAGAAGCCGCGCCAGAGCGTGGAAAAGCGTCCTGAGCCGGTGCAGCAAGCGACAAACCAGGTACAGTACGGACAAGGTGGCCAGGTTCACCAGAACTTCACGACTTTCAACAGCGCACTCGGCGTAGGCGCAGTGGCCATGACTACCGGCGGGGATTTCGGCAGCCGCTACGCATATTACGTGCGCCAGGTGGCGCAGCTCCTCTCGCAGAACTGGCTGAAGTATGAAGTTGATCCGCACGCCATGCCGAACGCTTCTGTTTCCGTTTCCTTCGACATTTCGCGCGATGGATCGCCGTCGAACGTGAGGATTACGCAGTCGAGCGGCATACCGTCGCTCGATACCTCGGCAGTGCGAACGCTGCAGCGTATCGACAGCTTTGGGCCGCTGCCTTCGGATTATCGCGGCGGCAGCGTGGGCGCCGAATTCGAGTTTCGGTACACACCGGTTAAGAGATGACGATATTGATGAAGAAGTCTAAGAGCTATTCCCCACTTCCAAAACCTCCAGAGACTTTCATCCTGAGCCCATCTGTTGGGCGAAGGATCTCCCGGAATGCGTCGGACTTGATCGCCTTATCGCGGCTCTTTACCAGGGATCCGCGGCCAAAGAACCTGGATGCGGCGATGAAATACGAGGCATCGTGGAAGATCCTTCGCCCAAACCGGGGCCCCGACAAAGCTGCTGTTGCTTTGTGGGGTGGAAGAGAGGGGCTCAGGATGACAGTCTTCACGAAGCAAAGTCTGTTTCGGTGGATCTGGAGGTGGAAGCCCCCGACTTCTAGTCGGGGGAGCGAGGCTTTTCAAGCCTCGCGGAGGAGCTGCATCCCACATTGTCGCGCTTTAGCGCTGGCTGGCAGACTGCCCGGGGCTAAAGCCCATTTCATTGCTTCATTGTTTTGCCGCCGGACTGGAAGTCCGGCTCCCCCGACTGAAAGTCGGGGGCTTCCGCCGGGAAGTCCGGCTCTCTCGACTGGAAGTCGGTGGCTTCCACCGGGAGCTTTCCATGAACCAGCGCTGATGAAGCCGATGCTTAAATCACGCTTCGCGCCAATGTCTGTTCCTAAGAAACCTCATATGTCGTTTCTGGCGCTCTCAGTTGTCCTAGTTCTGTTCTCGTCTCACGCTTTTTCCCAACAAGACAAATTCCAAGGCGTGGTCACGCAAGGCGTGGAACGAGTCCGCATCGCGGTTGCCGATTTCAAGGCGGCGAACGCCGATCCCAATACGGGACAGCTGCTTTCAACTTTCAACTCCGTCCTCTACTCCGATCTGCAGAATGCCGGAATCTTCGATGTGGTCTCAAAGAGCTTCAATCCCTTGCAGGTGCCGGGCACACCGCAGGAGGTCACACTCGATGCCTGGGGAAATCCCCCAACTAATGCTGCGATGCTCGCTTTCGGCAACCTGGGCGTTAGCGGTGGGCAGGTTTCCGTGTCCGGCTGGCTCTACGACGTGAAGAACACCGTCTCGCCGCAAGTGCTCGGGAAGCAATATCGCGAGGACGCTACGCCGGACAGCGCGCGTCTGATCGCGCATCGCTTTGCCGACGAAATCATCTTTCGCCTGGGCGGTGGCATTCCGGGAATCGCCGAGAGCAAGATCGTATTCGTCAGCAATCGCACTGGGGCCAAAGAGATCTGGATGATGGACTACGACGGCAACGGTGAGCACGCGATCACGAAACTCGGCAGCATCGCGCTTTCACCGCGCATCTCGCCGGATAGCTCCCGCATAGCTTTTGTCGAACTTGGCAAGCGCAGTGTGAATATCCGCATGTTCTCCCTCGACCTGAATCGTCCCGTATCTTTCCCGGCGATCGGTGGCACTACCATCTCTCCGGCATGGTCGCCCGATGGGTTGCATCTGGCGTTCTCGTCTTCGCGGACTGGGGATCCCGAAATCTACGTCTCCAATGCCTCTGGAGGAGAACTTACCCGCTTAACAGAGGCTCATGGTCCGGACGTCTCGCCGGTATGGAATCCCAAAACGGGCGGACAGATCGCATGGATCAGCGGCCGCTCAGGGCTGCCGCAGCTCTACACCATGGCCTCGGACGGAACCAATGTGCAGCGCATGACCGATACGGGATACGCGGTTTCGCCATCGTGGTCCCCAAATGGGCAATTCCTGGTCTTCGCCTGGTCGCGCAAATACGGTCCCGGAGTCCCCGGCGCGCAGGACATTTATATAATGGATGTGGCCAGCAAAACATGGGCGCAGTTGACGCATGACGCGGGCTCCAACGACTTCCCGTCATGGTCGCCCGACGGGCGGCACATCGTCTTTCAATCCAATCGCGCGGGCACCACGCAAATCTGGACCATGCTGGGCGACGGCACCCAGCAGCACCAGTTAACTCATACGGGCCAGAACACACAACCCAACTGGAGTTGGAAGTAAGATCAAAAGGCCATTTCACCACGGAGACACGGAGACACGGAGAACTGCAAAAAAGATTGAACACGGAGGACACGAAGGGCACGGAGGTTTCTCCTTGGCTGAAAGAGGCATTGCACTGACTGTTCAGAGCATTGATGTGAGATCGAGAAAACCCGCATTTCCTCTCTGTGCCCTTCGTGTCCTTCGTGTTCAATCGGATTTTTGGTTCTCTCCGTGCCTCCGTGTCTCCGTGGTGAATGAATTGCGTCATTATCGAAAGAACTTTCGGAGGAGATCGTGAACAGAAGCCAGTGGATGCATGCGAGTCAGATCGCAGCGTTGTCACTACTCTTGGTGATTGCAGGTTGCCACAAGAAGCATCCTGCGCCGCCACCGCCGCCACCGCCCCCACCGCCGGCGCCGACCGCATCGATTTCGGCGAACCCATCCACCGTCAATGCCGGGCAGTCAACGCAGTTGACCTGGCAGACCGACAACGCCACCGATGTTTCCATTGAGGGAGTCGGCAAGGTGCAGGCCAGCGGATCACAGACCCTGACTCCGACCGACTCCACAACTTATAGGTTGACCGCGACCGGTCCGGGGGGAACGCAGGAGGCCACTACGCGCGTGACCGTGAATCGTCCGGCGCCGGTTGTAGCGCCGCCGCAGGAGCCAACGCAGACCGATCAACAGTTGTTCGATCAGAACATCAAGGACGCGTACTTCGACTATGACAGTTACGAGGTTCGTCCGCAGGATGCATCGGCGCTGCAGGCCGACGCGCAGTTCCTGAATCAGCATCCAAATTGGAGAGTTCTGATTGAAGGGCACTGCGACGAGCGCGGATCGACCGAATACAACATGGCGCTCGGCGACAGCCGGGCGCAGGCCGCGAAGCA
>QIBC01000219.1 GCA_003225215.1 Acidobacteriota bacterium | reverse complement strand
TTTCACCACCAAATATTGTTTCATGTCCCTGATACGGAGCATGTTGTGCTCCTGGTTCCCTTCTACTGCTACAAACCCCAAACTCGACGAATCGTTTTGGGGCTATAAAGCCTGCGTTTTGTTTGTCCCACAGTAGAGACGCAGCATGCTGCGTCTCTACTGTGCAGAATGGGATTACCCCGCCTTCTTCGGCTCCACATCAACGTACTCAGCGTCGATCACGCCTTCGTCCTTCTTCTGCTCCTGGCTGGACTGAGCACCATCGCCGCTTGGAGCTGCGCCGCCGGCTTGTGCTCCGCCGGTGGTCTGAGCCGTTTTGTACATCGCCTCAGCCAGCTTGTGCGAGGCCTGCGTGAGCCGCTCGCGCGCCGAGTTCATCGCCGCTGCGTCGGTGCCCTCGAGTGCCTTCTTGGCATCGGCCAACGCCGATTCTACGTCGCTGCGCTCGCTGCCGGAGATCTTGTCTCCATGCTCCTTCAGCATCTTCTCGATCTGATACACCATCGAGTCAAGCTGATTGCGAGCTTCCACCTCGTCGCGCTTGGTCTTGTCCTCCGAAGCGTGAGCCTCAGCGTCCTTCGCCATGCGCTCGACTTCCTCTTTGCTTAGACCGGAAGACGACGTAATGGTTATCTTCTGGTCCTTACCCGTCGCGACATCTTTCGCCGTGACGTTGAGGATGCCATTGGCATCGATGTCGAACGTCACTTCGATCTGCGGCACACCACGCGGAGCCGGTGGAATTCCGGTTAGATGAAACTTGCCGAGCGTTCGATTCTGGCCCGCCATGGGACGTTCGCCCTGCAACACGTGAACTTCGACCGAAGTCTGGCTGTCCGCGGCCGTTGAAAACGTCTCCGTCTTCTTGGTCGGGATCGTTGTGTTGCGCGGAATCATCGTCGTGGACACCCCACCGAGAGTCTCGATCGACAGCGTCAGCGGAGTCACGTCGAGCAACAACAGGTCTTTCACTTCGCCACCGAGCACGCCGGCCTGTACTGCAGCTCCAATCGCAACCACTTCGTCAGGATTCACGCCCTTGTGAGGCTCCTTGCCGAAGAGATCCTTCACCAGCGCCTGAATACGCGGCATGCGCGTCTGTCCGCCAACCAGCACGACCTCGTCGATTTTGCTGGTGTCAACGCCCGCATCTTTCATCGCCTGCTTGCACGGACCGACCGAGCGCTGGATGATGTCTTCAATCAACTGTTCCAGTTTGGAACGGGTAAGCTTCTTCACCAGGTGCCTCGGACCCGAGGCGTCGGCCGTTATAAACGGCAGATTGATCTCGCTCTCCATTGCGGTGGACAGCTCGATCTTGGCTTTTTCCGCGGCGTCGCGTAGACGCTGCAAAGCCATCTCGTTGCCCTTAGCCCGCAGGTCAAGCCCTTCCTCTCGCTTGAATTCCTCGACTAGCCAATCGACGATTCGTTGATCGATGTTGTCGCCGCCCAGGTGCGTGTCACCGTTCGTCGACTTCACCTCGATGACGCCCTCACCGACTTCGAGAATCGAAATGTCGAAGGTGCCGCCACCGAAGTCGTAGACGGCGATGGTCTCGTCCTTCTTCTTGTCGAGACCATACGCAAGCGCTGCTGCCGTAGGCTCGTTCACGATGCGCTTTACGTCGAGACCCGCGATCTTACCGGCATCTTTTGTCGCCTGACGCTGCGCGTCATTGAAGTACGCGGGAACCGTGATCACCGCTTCAGTAACGGTGGCGCCAAGGTAATCTTCCGCCGCCTTCTTCAGTTTCTGAAGAATCATGGCCGAGATCTGAGGCGGCGTGTATTCCTTGCCCTGTGCGATTACAGCGACATGGTCCCCTTGGCGAACGACTTTGTAAGGCACCATCTTCATTTCGTCGTTTACTTCATCGAAACGACGGCCCATGAAGCGCTTGATCGAATAAACCGTGTTTTCCGGATTGGTGATGGCCTGCCGTTTTGCGACTTGGCCAACCAGGCGCTCACCTGATTTGGTGAACGCGACTACCGAAGGCGTCGTCCGGCCGCCTTCTTCATTTGCGATGACCTTGGGCTCGCCGCCTTCCATCACGGCTACGACCGAGTTCGTCGTACCCAAGTCAATGCCGATAATCTTTGCCATATTGCCTTCTCCTAACTGCTCGGTTTACTGCATCTTCCACTCTGGCTTGAATCAAGACGAGAACAACCGCTATCTTGCTGAAAACCCAGAGATGTTTCTCTTATAACAGACGTAGTATGAGAGTTGAGTGACTTATTGTCAACTGTGATGTAGATGCTCGATTGGGCCTCATAGATTCCTGTTTTTACCTTTTCTTTTCAATGGGATAGTTGCGATGGTAGAATCCCGGTCTTTGTCTCTCATGGGGAATGAACAGCCACTTGCAAGCTAAGAAAAGGAAAGGAATAACCCTCTGGCCTCTGATCGCGGCTACCTATTTCATGGTATCCGGCGGACCGTATGGTCTAGAGGAGGTGGTGAAGGGAGCCGGTTATGGGGGAGCAATCCTGTTACTCCTCGTGACCCCTCTGATTTGGAGTCTGCCCACTGCCCTGATGATCGGTGAACTTTCCAGCGCTATCCCCGCTGAGGGTGGCTATTACGTCTGGGTACGTCGTGCTGCCGGGCCATTTTGGGGGTTCCAAGAGGCGTGGCTGTCGTTGGCGGCCAGCGTCTTCGACATGGCCATCTACCCGACACTGTTTGTGGCTTACATTTCTCGACTCTTTCCCGGATCTGATGCGGGCTGGCACGGGATCGCGATTGGCGCCGCCGTCATCGCGGTGTGCGTAATCTGGAACCTTGCCGGCGGCAAAGCCGTGGGTGACGGTTCACTGGTAATGCTGTTCATCATGCTTGGACCATTCGTCGTCCTTACGGTCTTTGCGCTCTTGCATTGGAAGAGCGGTGGAGGAACCACGCCGGCTCCGGCTGAGCCCTTCGGATTCGTTGCCGGGCTGTTGGTGTGCATGTGGAACTACATGGGCTTCGACAACGCCTCCAATGTAGGGGGTGAGGTCGAGAATCCGCAGCGCGTGTACCCGCTGGCAATGATCGTGACCATCGTTCTGATAGCGGTGGGCTACATCATTCCAATCGGAGCTATGTCCCGAACCGGTATTGCCCCGCAGATCTGGACGACCGGCGCCTGGGCCACTGTAGGCAGTCAAGTCGCGGGACGCTGGCTTGAAATCGCGATCATCGCAGGCGGGATGGTTGCGGCACTGGCCACCTTTAATTCGCTGCTGATGAGCTACTCGCGACTGCCACTCGCAATGGCCGAAAATCGCCTCTTGCCATCTGTATTCGCACGCACCACGAGGACTACACGGGCGCCGTGGGTAGCGATTGTTGCCTGCGCCATTCTGTGGGGAGCTTGCCTGGGTTTGGGTTTCGAGCGACTCGTGACGCTCGTCATCGTGTTGTGGGGTGCGAGCATGATGCTCGAATTTTTCGCTTTGGTTTTGCTCAGGTTCCGGGAACCTGAACTCAAACGCCCGTTCCGCATTCCGGGCGGCACGATCGTTTGCAGTTTGTTGGGCGTTGCTCCCACAGTGCTTGTCATCGTTGCTGGAGTACACAGCCGCAGCGAAACCATAGCAGGCATGAATGCGCTTTGGTTCAGCTTGCTGATCATGATTGCCGGTGTGGGTATCTATCGAATCTGCGCGTGGAGCAGTTATCGCGCCCTGCTCCGCCACTCAGCTTGACACCTTGCATCTACCGCACTGCTCCACCGACTTGAAATGCTCCAGTGGTGCTGCTGCCACCGACGTTGGTGCCGGTAGAAAAATGAGCCAGGCCGCCTCCAACAGATAGGAATGGCGACAGGAGAGGCAGCGAGAATTTTACCTTCACGCCAGGAGTGAAGAATATGGAAGAAAAACTAGTTCCAGGCGCGGTGCGATTGGGACTTCCCAACAGCGGCAACTCCAAATGAAATGAGGCGACGTGCAAATTTGCTAGTCGATGAGCTAAGTTGCCTTCAACCATCAATGCTGACCTCGCCGGACCTATGGTCGCGCAGGGAAACCCAACCACCGCTGGACAGAGCCCACTTCTACCAGAGTTCGGACTGAAAACTCCCCCAACTGACACGCCAAAGTCATTCGATTTGACCCTGAGAGAAGATTACAAAGAGCGAACCAAGCAAAGTCAGAAATATTCTCTTAAACAACATGACGTCCCAAGAGAGTGAAGTATGAAGTATGGGTGATAAACGAAATAGCTAAGCGAATTAGCGCACTGGACGGCGCCAAAGTTAAGGGCTCGATTCAGAATCTCAGAACAAGCCCCGCCCCCGCGAATACCTGGTTTTGGCCGACGTTGAAGTTTGGGGTTCCAGTATGAAACACCCGCGCTTCAGCGCGAAAGCCTAGCAATGGGATATGCGTGCTGAGATCGAATCCACCGCCAACTTGAAAGGCGGCGACAGTGCTGCTTCCCGGATTGGAGGTGCCTGAGCTGCTGGCAGAGAAGCGAGCGAAGCCTCCTCCGACAGCCGCAAAGGGCGAGAAGAACGGCAACGATGCTTTTAGTCGTACCCCAGGCGTGAAGAAGACCGTCGAGTAGTCTTGCCGGAAGCCTCCTTGCTCAATGGTGCGCGTAGGCGTCCCTACAACGGGAAGTTCGAAATGAAGTGACGCGATATGCGCATTGAGCATCCTCACTGCCAGGGCGCCCTCGTACGAAATCCTTGCCGGGGTGTGAATGGTCTGTCCGCAAAAAGGGTTGCTGGTCGTACAAGTCCCAACGCCGGCACTAGGAGTCTTATCGGTTGTGAATATCCCGCCGGCCAAAACGGCGAAGTCTGCAGCTTGCGCAAAGCCGCACCCAGACAGGAGTAACGAGCAAAAGAGCGTTACGAGCGTTCTCTTCAAGGCTATCCTCACATCCAGAATTTTTACTGCTATGAAGATTATACGGATGAACAAACCGGACGTAAGCCATGCGCTCCCAATTTGGCACCTCTTGTCGTGCACATTTCTGTGGAAAGTCTGAGAACAATTCACGATTTCAGTGAAGAGAGCCTGCCTGACTCTTTCGCTGAGCAAAGTGCTCGCTCACGATTGCCGGGGTCTCCGGCAGTTTTTTGTCCTCGGCGGCTACGGCAAGCCGCACAAACTGCGCGCAAGTCCAGTTGAGCGGCGTTGCTGAGCCAGTAGCCTCCCCGAATTGGAAGCGGTTCGGATCGGGAGAATCCTTTCGGTCCCAGACTTGCTCGCCTAACATGTGACCATTGTTAGCCATCTTTTGCATAGCATCGAGATAAGGTGTGGGATCTTTTCCCGACGCAACGGCATATTCGCCGCGCTCGCCTGCTAGCAACACCCATAAGCGGCCGATACCAACTTCGTTGTAGCCATGGCCATCTGCCTGTTCGCCGTAGCCGTCGTGGTTGTAGCGATACCAGACCGGACCATTCGGACTATCCACCTTGATTACGGCATCGACGACGCCGAGTGATTTCTCGACCAGCGGATCTCCGGCGGGTCGAATCCCAAGGCGAACCAGCTCGAGAAATCCTGCGTCGACGATTTCGCGCTCATCCCAGGTGCCGCCCTTGTTTGCAATATTGATGATCTCTCCCGAGTTCGGCTGCCCATGCTGGCTCAAGCGTAGAAAATAGCGATCGGAGTATTTCCCGTTTTGAGTCACGGTCCAGGTTTCGAGCTTGCTTGCCCAGTCATCGGCGATACTTAACCATTGTGCGTGCGCATCGTCATCGTGGTTCATCTGTGCGATTCGGGAGGCACAGATCAAGCCAGCGATCTCGGCCGCGATGGTGGAAGGAGAATATCCTGACTGTTCTTCCCAGCGCTCCTGCGGCGATGCCGGGCCGTTCTTGACGATGAAGTTTGCCGCCGGCTTCACGTGCTTCTCGTAGGTCTGCGAATCCGTACGTCCAAGTTGCCAGGCGAGAATCAGCGGATAGGAGACTTCGTCCATTTGCAGCGAGCCCCAAAATGGGCGGCCATCGAGCCACGAGTTCTGTGGAAACGAACCATCCGATTTTTGCTGGACATTGAAAAGATAGCTCAGCGCCCTATCCGCAGCTTCCTTGTCGCCCATCGCATAAAACGCGGTTGCGACTTCGTATAGATCGCGCGCCCACACTAAGTGATATCCGCCAACCGAAGGCTGGTCCGCATCGGTTTCCTCTCCCCAGGGAATTGTGAGCGACGCTGCGCCGGCGCCACGATACGTCTTGTCTTCATGGGCCTTCATCACCATCGCGAGTTGCGGCCGATGGAAGCTCGGCCATCTGCACGACGTTGCCATCCTGCGCTCGAGGATAAGTGTTCTTAAGTGTGAATGACTTTTTCAGATCTACGAAACCATCACTGGTTCCCAGATATCCGCTGGTCGTCTTCGTGAAAGGCAGGCTGCTAGCGAGAGCTGACGCGATGCCATTGTCGGATGCCACTAGCGTGTCGTCGACGCTGTAGCCGGTATCATGCATTCCGCTGTTGTTGATGGACGGATCGTAGAACACATATAGCTGCACCTGACCCGATTTCAACCGCTGAAAACGTACCTGGATCAGCAGGGTATCTCGTTCCGGATCGGTAATGTACGTTTTCGTAATGCGATAGCGCCCAGCCTTGGAAGTGTTCACCTCGCGGAAGCTAAGCACTTCGGTGTCCGGCACCTCAATCTGGTGTGTAGTGTCTTCCGACTCGCGCTCCATCCAACTCTTGCCATCCGTGACGACAAACTCCAGCAGGCGTGTGTTTGCCTTATCGACCGTCGGGTAGTAGACCTCGTTGAGAACTCCGTCTGGGCCAAGCGTAAACCAGACATGAGAGGCTAACGAATTCGACGTACCTATGCCCTGCTTGTTACCGCTATTCCAGTGCGCCATCTGGCCAGGAGCGCCGGGAGCGAGCTGGGCTTGGGCGACTGAGAAGGCAAATGCAACAGAAAGAAAGGAAACAGCATAGGAACGACGCATGTCGCCGATTCTGTCATAGGGGTATGCCTATCGGCAATCGACGTTTGACTGCTAGAAGTAAGGATCGGAAGACCAAGTCTTCCCGATTTTCTCAATGGCATCGGCGAAGATGCGCCATTGCACACGCCTCCACAATTTATCTGCGGTGAAGTGACCTCTGTTCTAAATTTGCGTCTAACCGCCGACCCTGTGCCGCGCTCGCGTGTCAAACGCGCAAAACGACTTCTGCCGGTGGTCGCAATCACCCTCTGCCTGGCAACCTACTCAACAGCCTTCACTGAACGTAATCGCGACAATCCGGAGCTGAAAAGTTCGGATGGCAGTTCGGTCACGGTTCCTCGGCTACCCACGGCGCCCGCGATCTCCGATTTTGAAGGCATGCAACCGCGCGGAGCGGCGCAACAGATGTCGATGGTTTCCAGCTTCATCCAGTCGGATCCTTCCGACGGTCAGCCCGCGACCCAAAGGACCGAGGTTTATCTCGGTTTTAACGACAAAAACCTATACGTGGTGTGGCTCTGCTTCGACAGCGAGCCGGGCAAGGTTCGCGCGCATCTTGTGCGCCGCGAAAACATCTACGACGACGACGTAATCGCCATTACCATCGATACTTTCCGCGACCATCGCCACGGACTTAACTTTGGGAACAATCCACTGGGTGTTCAAGCCGATGGCCTGTGGACGGAAGGCAACAACAACAATCCGGACAACTCCTGGGACACGGTTTGGAATTCTCGCGGCAAGCTGACTTCGCAAGGCTACATCGTCTGGCAGGAGATTCCGTTCCGCAGCCTGCGCGCCCATGGATCGGGACGGCAGGACTGGGGGGTGACGCTCCATCGTGTGATCGCTCGCAACCAGGAGAGTGACTATTGGCCGCGCGTCTCCAGCCGCATCACCGGACGTCTCACGCAGGAAGGCGTGCTTCGCGAGATTGATCCTGAGGGTACGAAAGGCAATATTCAACTGAACCCATACGGCGTTCTCTCGAGCTTCAAGGTTGTGGATGACCGCGATCCCATCAATCCGCGATTCTCCGAGAAGCTGGCCAGAGGGAAGATCGGACTTGATTCCAAAGTGGTCTTTCACGACAGCATAGTGTTTGATAGCGCGCTAAATCCCGACTTTGCGCAGATCGAATCTGACCAGCCACAGAACACTGTGAACCAGCGCTTCGAAGTTTTCTTTCCCGAGAAGCGCCCCTTCTTCCTGGAGAACGCCAACTTCTTCACCGTCCAGGGCGCCAGCTTTGGCGGACCCAACACGCAGCTGCTCTTCACCCGACGCATCGCCGATCCTTCCTATGGGCTTAGGCTCACAGGTAAACAAGGCCCGTGGAATATGGGCTTTCTGTTCGCGGATGACAAATCTCCGGGAAAGATCGTCCCTCCGAACGATCCTTTAACGGGAAAGAAGGCGTACTTCTCAGTTGGGCGCATAACCCACGACATCGGCAAGAACTCCAGCATCGGATTCATCTATACCGACCGGGAATTTGTCGGAGACTTCAACCGTGTTGGCGGCCTCGACGGCAATTACAAGATCAGCAAGAACTGGAATACCGCGTTTCACAGCGTAGTCAGCTCCACGCAAGACAGCTCATCTGGTTATTCCTTCGGACAAGATCACGAGGCTCAGCTTGACGGCGAGGGAAGGCGGTTCACGTATTTGCTGCAATATCAGGACATTACTCAGGGATTTCGAACCGAAACCGGTTTTGTGCGCCGCACCGACATTCGCCACTGGAACAACTACTACCACTTTTATTTCAGGCCTGAAGGCAAGCACCTCATATTCCATGGTCCTGAAATTAGCTTCGATCGAACATGGGATCACCAGGGCAACGGGATCCAATACAACGTCAATGGCGATTGGGTATTTCAATATCGCAACAACAGTTTTTTTGCTCCCATTATAGGAATCCAAAGTGACACTCTGCGTCCGCAAGACTTTGACGCTCTCACCTTCAATCGGAAATTCACTCAAGACTTTGTCGGTTTGGTCGCCTTTGCGGCTCCCGTACGTCAGGTGACCCTCAATACCAACCTCTTTCTCCAGGGAGCTGTAGATGTCGTTGTGCCGAAGGGCCAGTTACCGGTCGAGGGCGATGATCTCTCGCTCAATCAAACACTCACGCTGCGGCCCATCAGTCCACTGACGATCGACAACACTTACATCCTCGATCGTGTAGTGCACAACCGCCTGCACCACGCGGTTTACAACAACCACATTATTCGCTCGAAGTGGAACTATCAGTTCACCAAGGAGTTTTCGCTGCGCTTCATTGCCCAGTACAACGGCCTGCTCGCAAATCCTACTTACACCAGCCTACAAACGGTGAAGAACATGAACTTCGACGTTCTCTTCACATATCTAGTGCATCCGGGTACTGCGGTCTATGTCGGTTACAACAGCAACCTTGAGAACCTCGATCCCGGGCTCTGCTTTCACGTAGCAGGGACGACGCAGTGCAATCCGAACGGGAACGGCTTAATTCGAAGTAACGGTAGACTCATCAATGACGGAAAGCAGATATTTGTTAAGGTGAGTTACCTGTTTCGGCATTGAGCCGCGATATTCCTGCGGTAGAGACGCAGCATGCTGCGTCTCCTCCATGCTGAATGGGAGCCTATGGAGCACTCGCACACCAAGCCGCATCGTAGAGACGCAGCATGCTGCGTCTCTACCTAAAAAAGCCGGTAATGCCCATTGCATAGACAGTCTCTTTCTGAAAGACTGTCCCGCTCGCAAACTCACTGGATCGACCTATCAATGAATCGAAGAGACTTTGTGAAGACTGGATCGGCAACGCTCGCCGCCCTGGCGCTTCAATCCGACGCACCCACACTTCCAACTCCGAACAGCTCATCTGGGCGACTCGTCTTTCCTCTCAATCGCAACTGGCGGTTCAGCGCGCAACGTTCCCAGAACGACACCGCAATCGACTTCGACGATTCCAAATTCGACCAGGCCACAATTCCGCACACCAACAAGATGCTGCCGTGGCATAGCTTCGACGAGAAGTCTTACCAGTTCGTCTCCATCTATCGCCGCAGATTTCGGCTACCGCCCGAAGCTCGCGGCCGGCGCATATTCGTAGACTTCGATGGATCCATGACCGCCTCTACCGTATGGATTAACGGTCAGCGCCTCGGCGAATACAAAGGCGGATACACTCCCTTCTCCTTCGACCTGACGCAACACATCAGATGGGATGGAGACAACCTGCTTGCCGTCGAACTTGATTCCACGGAACGGCCCGACGTTCCTCCGTTTGGCGGTGAAATTGACTACCTGACATTCGGTGGCATCTATCGCGACGTTCGTCTGCGCCTGGTGCCGTCCACATACATCGAGAACATCTTCGTAAGGCC
>QIBC01000409.1 GCA_003225215.1 Acidobacteriota bacterium | reverse complement strand
CGCATACTCGGTTGGACAGCGCGTGCGCGAGATCGGGATCCGCATGGCCCTTGGCGCACGACGCGAGGACATTCTGGCGATGATCGTCCGCCAGAGCTCGGTTTCGCTGGTGGCCGGGCTTGCTCTCGGCTTCATAGCAGCTTTTGCGCTCGCGCGCATGATTACGGCATTGCTATATGGCGTGAGCCCGGGATCGCCGTTGCCGTTTGCGCTGCTGCCTGCCTTGCTGGCGCTGGTTGGACTGATCGCGACCTATATTCCTGCACGGCGCGCGACCAAGGTGAACCCAATCATTGCGCTGCGGCAAGAATGATCAGTAGTGGCGGCAGTAGCCGCTGGGTGCGTGGCTCAGGACTTCTCCAGGTTGTCGGTCATTCGCGGATCCAGCGGCTACCGCCGCCGTACCTGCTTGAGTGTCTTTCACTCAACTTTAACCATTACCCTCTTGACACTCCAGAGTTGTAGTCCTACAATTAGCACTCGTTAGGCGTAAGTGCTAACAGCTGCTCTCGTCGCACTGGATGACTGGGGTGATTGCGTACGGAAGCTAACACCAGCTCTCATAGTTTCAACAACTTGGAAGTACAACTCAAACACTCAATTCACAAGGAGTCGAATACAGACATGGCAAAGTTGACCCCGTTGCATGACCGCATTCTGGTTCGCCGCATTGACGAGGGCGAAACCGTTCGTGGCGGCATCATCATTCCCGACACTGCGAAGGAAAAGCCGCAGGAGGGTGAAGTGATCGCCGTTGGCTCAGGAAAGAAGAATGATAAGGGCGAAAGACAGCCCGTCGATGTGAAGGAAGGCGATCGCATTCTCTTCGGAAAGTACGCTGGAAACGAGATCAAGATCGACAACGAAGAATTCCTGATCATCCGCGAAGAGGAAGTGCTCGGCATTCTCACCGGCGCAGCGAAGTCGGTAAGGAAGGCAAGCTAGTCGCGCTTTTGCGCGAGCATTCAGCAGTCGGCACTCAGCATTCAGCCAGTCAGCGTTCTGGTTTGAGCTGAGCAGCTCAGAAGGTCAGGAGCGTAGAAGCTCCGCAAGAATTGCCGCTTAGGCGGCACGAAAGTATAGGAGACAAGCAATGGCTAAGCAGATCGTACATGGCGAGGAGTCGCGTCAGGCGATTCTTCGCGGCGTCAACGTACTCGCTGACGCAGTGAAGGTGACGCTCGGTCCTAAGGGCCGCAACGTCGTTATCGAGAAGAAGTTCGGTTCGCCGACCATCACCAAGGACGGCGTGACCGTAGCAAAGGAAATCGAGCTGAAGGATGCGCTCGAGAACATGGGCGCACAGATGGTGCGCGAGGTTGCTTCCAAGACCTCCGATGTTGCCGGTGACGGCACCACGACCGCGACCGTGCTGGCGCAGTCGATCTTCCGCGAAGGCGTGAAGACCGTGGCTGCCGGTGCAAACCCGATGGCGCTGAAGCGCGGCATCGAAAAGGCCGTCGCCGCTGTAGTAGGAACCGTCGACGAGGATGGCAACCGCAAGGGCGGAGCTCTTAACCAGTTCTCGAAGCCGGTCACTGGCGACATGATCGCTCAGGTCGGCACTATCTCTGCCAACAACGACGAGACCATCGGCAAGATCATTGCCGAAGCGATGAAGAAGGTCGGCAAGGACGGCGTCATCACCGTCGAAGAGTCGAAGACCATGGAGACCCAGCTCGAGGTCGTGGAAGGAATGCAGTTCGACCGCGGCTATCTCTCTCCGTACTTCGTTACCGATCCGGAGCGGATGGAAGCCGTCATGGAGAACCCGCTCGTTCTCATCTATGAGAAGAAGGTCAGCTCCATGAAGGACCTGCTCCCGTTGCTCGAGCAGGTAGCCAAGAGCGGCACGCCGCTGCTCATTATCGCGGAAGACGTAGAAGGCGAAGCGCTCGCGACCCTCGTGGTCAACAAGCTGCGCGGCACCCTGAACGTCGCTG
>QIBC01000218.1 GCA_003225215.1 Acidobacteriota bacterium | reverse complement strand
CCCCGTCGACTTCGTGCATGAAGTCGATGAGGCCAAGGTCCTCTCCGTCAGTTGCTGGTTCAAGAAGGACCGCGCCTGCTCCGTCGCCGAAAATCACGCAAGTAGCGCGATCGGTGTAGTCGATAATCGCTGACATTACGTCAGCCCCAATTACCAGCACTTTCTTGTGCGATCCAGTTTGGATCAACTGCGCGCCGCACTGCAGCGCATAGACAAATCCAGAACACGCTGCTGAGAGATCGAATCCCCAGGCACCCGGCGCTCCGAGTTTGTGCTGGACAAGGCAGGCTGTCGATGGAAACAACATGTCGGGCGTCACTGTGCCGACGATGATGGCTTCGATTTCGGAGGGTGCGACTCCCGCATTTGTCAGTGCCGTGCGAGCAGCTTCGCAGGCGATGTCAGAAGTAGCGACGCCTTTGTCCACGAGATGGCGCTGGCGAATCCCCGTTCGTTCCTGAATCCACTGATCGTTAGTTTCGACCATTTTCTCAAGGTCGGCGTTGGTAAGAAGTCGGGGAGGAACGTAGGTCCCGAGGGCACTGATCTTGGCCCGCTGAAGCTGTTTCAAACCATTCTCCGGGAGTGAGTCGGCCGCCGGCAACGCTCTGACGGTCCGCAAAGCCACGCTAAACGAGCCAGACACCGGGGAGCCCACTGCACATGCACTGGCCCATTACCGTTGCTTCCTTCCGGACCTGGCGGGGTTCACAGGATTACATCGCGCGGGACCCGGCATCTGACACTTTCGATATTAACATTCGCGTGCATTCGGAAATTTGAGGCCTCCGGACGTCGTACGCTGTCCTGCTGCGCAAATTAGATGTGTTGGAACATCATTCCTGAACCAGTGGACATGATCTGCGGCGCACTTAAGGAACTACTTTGCATCCGGGCTTCGGAGTAAACTGACCGCAATCCGATGTCTTCTACCGCGCCCATTACTGCGCGAGCGGCGCATCCCGTCATTCAGCGCTTCTTTGAGATCTCTCTCTACTTCCTGCTGTTCACCGGGTTCGCCATACTTGCAGGGACGGGCAAACTCGATGCTCTGTCGCTCATTTTGGGCGTTTCCGCACTGCTGGCAAAGGGATACCTTCTCCTTCGGCAAGTCGATGTCAGTCTTCCCGAGCGCTGGACGACATACTTCACTCTCATCTACCTCATTTTCTTTGCGCTCGACTACTTCCTGATCTCGCAGACCTTCATCGGCTCCTTGATTCACATGGTGCTGTTCGCCGCGATCGTGAAAGTCTTCTCCGTTCACCGCGAGCGCGATTATGTGTACCTCAGCCTGCTGTCCTTTGGCATGGTACTCGCCGCCGCCGTGCTGACGGTGGATTCGCTCTTCTTCGCGCTGTTCTGTGTTTTTGTGCTGCTCGCGGTGATGACCTTTGTGAGCATGGAGATGCGACGATCATGGATCGTTGCTGAACTCTCGGCTCCAATGGAAGTGAGGGAGCTGCGCGATCTTAGGAGGCTGCCAGCATCGGTCGCGCGGGCTTGCATCTTGCTGCTCTTCAGCATCGTTCTGGGAACGATCACACTGTTCTTCGTGATCCCCCGCAAAGCTTCTGCAGGTTATCTGAGTGCTTTGAGCTCTCGCAGCGATCTCTCTACGGGTTTCAGCGAGGAAGTAAAGCTAGGGGAGATTGGAGAGCTCCAGCAATCGGGCATCGTGATGATGCACGTGAAGTTTGCACCGGGTTCGCCGGTTCCTCGCGACCTGCGCTGGCGCGGCGTTGCCCTGACAATGTTCGATGGCCGACGCTGGAGCACTCCTCACGAGAACAGCACGGCCGTGGCAACCCAGGGCTGGGCCTTAGGGCTAACGGCGGCTAACGCGCGGCTCTTCGCCGGACACGGTGAGCGTGTGCGCTACAAGGTCTCTTTGGAGCCGTTTGGATCGCGTGTCTTCTTCGTGCTTCCAGAGGCACAGACGATCAATGGCAGATACCGCTTAATTCGTGTCGATTCGACCGGTTCGATCTTCAATGGCGACAACTCACGAGGGATCGCCGACTATGTCGTGACATCCGAGATCCCTCCGCCCATGCCTAAGCGTCTGGAGTCAGATCACGAGGTTGGGCTAAGTGAGCTGGCTTACCTGACTCCTCCGCAGAACCTCGATCTCCGCATTAAAGACCTTGCCGAGCAGATCGCAGGGGATCAGGAGACGCCATTTTTGAAAGCTTCGGCCATTGAGCGGTATCTCGCCACTAACTTCGGCTACACCTTGCAATTGCCACTGGTGCCTCCGAAAGATCCAGTGGCGAACTTTCTCTTCGAGCGCAGGATGGGGCACTGCGAGTACTTCGCGTCTTCGATGGCCGTGATGCTGCGTACGCTCGGAATTCCGTCGCGCATCGTAAACGGCTTTCGTGGTGGGGAATATAACGACCTTACCGGAAGCTACATCCTGCGCGCCAAGGACGCGCATTCCTGGGTTGAGGCTTACTTTCCCGGCTATGGCTGGTACACGTTCGATCCCACGCCAGCCTCATCCTCTGTCGATCATAGTTCCTGGAACCGGGTATATCTGTACATGGATGCGATGCGGGAGTTCTGGCACGAATGGGTCGTGAACTACGACGCCGGACACCAAACTTTGCTCGGTTCGACTCTGGTTCGCCAAAGCCGCGTTCGCTTTGATTCCGTACACGACGGCATTCAGTCTCTCTATGAGGGACTGCTACGCCGTGCAAGGGCCATACGCACTCACTTCGAAGAGCATCGAGGCTCATGGACACTCTGGCTCGGGTCAGGACTCACGCTTTCGATGCTCTTGTTGATCGGGCCGCGAGCTTTCCATCTGCTTCGACGATTCAGAATCGCGCAAAAGCCGACGCTGGAGCCGCACACAGCGGCAACTATCTGGTACACGCGTTTGCTGAAGTTGCTATCGCGGCGCGGTGTTCGAAAGACTCCCACGCAGACCTCCCAGGAATTCTTGAAAGCCATTCCGCAGGAGCCTGTGCGCCAAGCTGCGACGCGATTCACGATCCACTACGAGCGGGCGAGATTTGGCGATTCTGCTGAAGACGCTGAAAAGCTGCCTGAGCTGTACCGCGAAATGGAAGCAGTCTCGAAAGACAAATGACGGCCCAGGATGTTGTCCGTTTAATATCCCGCCCGGAATGGTAAAATTAGAAGATTGCATGCCCTTAGAAGTTTCTCCTGAGATCTCTCGTGCCATTTCAGCTAGCTCTGGCTCGCGTCCCTCAAAAAACGTTAAGAAGATCGGATTCGTCAGCCTCGGATGCCCGAAGAACCTGGTCGATAGCGAAGTAATGATGGGGCTTTTGAATCAGGCGGGCGCGGAGATTACCACTCGCGCCGAAGAGGCCGACATTATAGTCGTAAATACGTGCTCGTTCATCGATTCGGCCAAGCAGGAGTCGGTCGACACGATTCTCGAAATGGCACAACACAAGGCCGCCGGAAGAGCGCAAAAGCTCATCGTTGCCGGCTGCCTGGTAGAACGCTATCGCTCTGAGATACAGAAGAATATCCCTGATGTCGACGCGGTAGTTGGTACGGGAGAACTCGAACGAATCATCGAAGCAGCGGGCATAGCTCCCGCTCCCCCTTTGCAAGAACGAGAGGATTCGCCCTTCAAAATTCTGATCGATCGAGCGCCAAGCGCCGTCAAGACGCATTCGCGACCAGAAGGCACAGCGCGCAAAGCTGATGGACGCTTTTCGCGAGCAGATTGGGATGGGGCGGTCGCTGATCTGCCCAGCTATCTTTACAACGAAAGCACTCCTCGGCTGCTGGCGACAGGAAAAGCCTCGGCATACCTGAAGATCGCCGAAGGCTGCGATCATCCGTGCAGCTTCTGCATCATCCCGCAGCTGCGGGGAATGTTTCGCTCGCGGCATTTTGAATCTGTAATCGCTGAAGCGCGTCATCTGGCAGCGAACGGCGTGAGAGAACTGACTCTCATCGGTCAGGACACGACTTGCTACGGCGAAGATCTAGGGGTCAAAGACGGTCTCGCCCTACTGCTTGCTCGACTCGCGGAAATCGACGAACTTCGATGGATAAGGTTTCTGTACGCATACCCCAACAAGATCACCGGACGCTTGCTGGAAACGATTGCGGCACACGAGAAGATCTGCTCCTACATCGACGTTCCTCTGCAGCATGCCTCCGCATCAGCGTTGAAGCGGATGAAGCGCGGCGCTGGAGCCGACATCTTTCTGAATAGCATTGAAAAGATGCGCCGGACAATTCCGAACCTCACACTGCGCACGTCCTTCATCGTCGGCTTCCCAGGAGAGACCGGTTCTGAGTTCGACGAATTGTGCGATTTTGTCCGCGGGGCTGAGTTCGACTGGATGGGGGTCTTCGGCTATTCCGACGAAGATGGAGCTGCGGCTTTCAAGCTAAACGACAAAATTCCTGCGACTGAAATCGAGCACCGCCGGAAGAAGCTGATGCGCATCCAGCAAAGCATCAGCAGGCGCAAGAAGAAGCAGCTCATCGGCCGCCAATTCGATCTTCTCGTGGAAGGCCAGTCTCACGAGACGGAGCTGCTCTGGGAGGGACGCACTCCCATGCACGCTCCCGAGATTGATGGCAAAGTCTTCATCAACGACTTCGGCCCACACGAATCGCTCACTCGGGGAGAATAGCTCGCCTGTGCTCGATCCCGAGCTGCTCGAGGAAATCGATCAGTTCCCACAATCCAGGCCGGATGAAGATGAGCACAAGCGCCGCTAAGCCAGAAGCGTCCACTCCGCGTAGGAATTGGGCCTGGCTGGTTGGAACCTTCTTTGGAATCGGGGAACTTCATCCAGGTCCCGGCACGTGGGCATCAGTGGTCACTGTGCTCCTCTGGTGGACACTGTCAGGTGTTATCCAGAGTCATCTCTCCGCGATAGCCATCGTCAGTACTTGTGCCGTCATCGCGATCGGCATCCCGGCAAGCACTATCGTTGCGCGAGAGAGCGGGATGAAAGATCCGGGCTTTGTCGTGATCGATGAGGTTGCGGGACAAATGATTCCACTCATCATCGCGCCGCTGCGTTGGAAATATCTTTTAGCGAGCCTTATACTTTTTCGTTGCTTCGACATTTTGAAGCCACCGCCCCTGCGCGCGCTTGAAAAGCTGCCGGAGGGCACGGGCATTGTGCTCGATGACGTCGGCGCTGGCCTTTACGCGCTGTTGGTTTTGACCGCCTTAATGAAGTTCTGGCCTGCACTTTGAGGGCGGTCCTGTTGAAGCAATTGATGAGCGGAACTTGCGAATATGGGAATCTCAGAGCGCTTGCGGGGAAAGCAGAGCTTGAACGGCAAGCCGCATATCACGTCCATTACTCCACAGTTTGCTCTTCCCGGCGGCGAGGTGCGTATCTCGGGCACTGGACTGCGCTCCCACGACATGCGACGCCCCACGGTGCGCTTCGGCGACGAACCCGCCGGTGTGGTGATCTCGTCAGATGATTTCGTTGTCGCCAGAGTTCCAGAAGCCGCCAACTCGGGTCCTGTCGTGGTGATTCCTGATGAGGCGACGAGCAACGGCTTCGACCTGAAGGTGGCGGTGCCCATCGCCGAGAACCTTCATCCCGTCACGAACCCCGCAATCGATCACGAGGGAAATCTCTTCGTAACTTTTTCCGGGTCTCGTGGGCAGAAGGTACCTGTCTCGATCTACAAGATCGACACGAGCTATCACGTGAAGCCGTTTCTATCCGAATTGATGAATGCACATGGCGTCGCTTTCGATCGCGAAGGACAGATGTACGTCTCATCGCGACAGAACGGGACCGTGTATCGAGTCGCGCCGAATGGAACTATGTCGGCCTACGCCGAAGGCATGGGAGTTGCAACCGGTATCGCCTTTGACCGCGAACAGAACCTGTATGTCGGCGACCGAAGCGGCACTATTTTCAAGATCGCTCGGGACCGCCAGATCGGACGTCCTCAGGGGATGGCTTTCGATTCAGCCGGGAACCTCTATGTGGCAGCGTCATTCACGGGAAAGCGCGGCATCGTGCGCATAACTCCGGAGAAACAGGCAACACTCTGTGTCTCAGGTCAGAATCTTGTCGGATTGTGCTTCGCACCGGGCCGCGCCGCGGTTCTCGCCACCACGTCGTCGGTTTTTCATTTGTCGTGGAATATCCACGGGCTTCCACTCTTGCCCTGATCAGGAAGTGAAACTTCTGAAAGCTATACTGCGAACGTGAAGGCCGAGATTATTGCCGTCGGCTCGGAGCTGCTGACTCCATTCCGCCAGGATACGAATTCCCTTTTCCTGACAGAGCGACTCAATGAACTCGGCGTGGAAGTTCATTTCAAAACCGTGGTTGGCGACTCACGTGCCGATCTGGTCGCTGTGGCGCGCATCGCTATGACCCGGGCCGACATTGTGATCTTGATGGGTGGACTCGGTCCCACTGAAGACGATCTCACCCGAGAATGCGTTGCTGAGGCGCTTGGGATCGAACTGCATCGCGATCCGGAAATAATCACCGAACTCTACAAGCGATTCGCAGAACGCCGCATGAAGATGCCGGAGAATAACACTCGTCAGGCAGACGTTCTGGATGGAGCCGTTCTCCTGCGCAATCCTAATGGCACAGCGCCGGCTCAATGGTTGCAGACGAACTGGGAGGGCGACCGCCGCTACCTCATGCTGCTTCCAGGGCCTCCGCAGGAACTGAAACCACTCTTCGACTCTCAGTGTCTTCCCAGACTGAAGGAAGTGCTGCCGCCACAATTCATATCCAAGCGCGTTCTGAAAGTTGCTATGGGTGAGTCGGCGTGCGACGCCCGGATTGCGCCTCTCTACACGAAGGTTCCGAATGTCCAAACTACAATTCTTGCGCACGGCGGCGAAGTTGAAATCCATCTTCAGAGTCGCGCAGATAGGCAAGAAGAAGCCGAACGTCGAGTTGAGGAATTGGCGGGCGAGCTTGAAGAAGAGTTGGACGACTGCGTTATTTCGAGCGGAGGCGAGTCGCTCGAGCAGATCGTTGGTTATTACCTGCAGATGCGCGGTGCGACGCTCGCCGTCGCCGAGTCGTGCAGCGGCGGCATGATGGCCGAACGCATCACATCAGTTCCTGGCAGCTCACGTTACTTTCTCGGCGGAGCCGTCGTGTATTCGAACGAGTTGAAAACTAAGTTGGCCGGAGTTCCTGCGAAGTTGATCGCGGAGCACGGGGCAGTGAGCCGCGAGGTCGCGGTCGCTTTAGCAGAAGGAATCCGAGAGCGAACGAAGGCCACCTTCGGAGTTGGAATCACCGGTATTGCTGGCCCGACGGGCGGCACTCCCGAGAAGCCGGTCGGCCTTGTATACATCGCACTTTCCGACGGGAAAGATAACGAGGTAGTAGAGCGAAGACTGCACGGCGACCGTGAGCGGATTCGGCTCTGGGCCAGCTTCACCGGACTCGATCTCATACGTCGAAAACTCATTTGAGATGCGCCTGTTTGTTGCAATCGAGATTTCCCCTGACATTCGCGCGCGCATTACTGACTTCATCCTTCGAACACAGCCGTGTCTAACCAATGCGCGCTGGGGTCGGCCAGAGGGACTGCACATTACATTGAAGTTTCTCGGCAATGTTGCCGACCAGCGACGTAATGCGATTGAGGAGGCGTTGGGTCGAATTGCATCGCGGCAATTTGACGTGTCTCTGCAGAACATTGGCGTCTTTCCCAATGCGAGATCACCGCGTGTTCTGTGGGTTGGCATTCAGTCAGGGCCGGAGTTGGCCAATCTGGCGACAATCGTAGATGGCGTCCTCGTTCAACTCGGCTTCGAGCGGGAAAAGCGAGCCTTCACTCCGCATGTAACCCTTGCGCGCTTCAAGGAAGGAAGTAGAACCCAGAATGTCAGCTCAGCGCTGCCGGAATCGAACCCCAGCTTCGGTACAATGACCGCGACGGAATTTCATTTGTACGAGAGCAAACTCTCGCCGAAGGGTGCCTCTTACAGCAAGTTAGCCAGCTTCGCCCTCAAATAGAGCCAAGCTGAAGTCACATGAACGCTGTCATCTATCTCGCTATGGCCGTCGTAGCCTACCTGCTGGGCTCGATCCCGTTTGGACTGATTCTGGTCCGTATTGTTCGAGGCGAGGATGTCCGCCTAACCGGGAGTGGCAACATCGGCGCCACTAACGTTGCCCGCTCGGGAGGTGCAAAACTGGGCGTCGCAACGCTAGTTCTCGATGCACTCAAAGGTTACCTCGCAGTGCTGATTGCCTTAGTGACGAGTCATCGGATTGCAGGAGTCGATCTTGGATTGGCCGCATCCCTCGCGGCTCTGTGCGCGATCCTGGGACATGTGTTTCCCGTTTGGTTGAAGTTTCGTGGCGGCAAAGGCGTTGCCACTGCGGTTGGAGCATTCATCGGGCTGGCTCCGCGAGCGGTTCTCGTAGTGCTCGCTATCTTTCTTGTGGTCGTGCTCATCTCCAGATACGTTTCTTTGGGATCCATCGTGGCCAGTGCAGTATTCCCTCTGCTTGCATTCCTTCTCTATCGCAGCAAGTCTTCGCCTGCCGCCGTCGCGGTAATGTTGAGCGCGTCATTACTTATCATTCTCAAGCACAAAGCCAACATACGACGTCTACTTGATGGAACCGAAAACCGCTTACAGTTCCACAAGGGCTAATGCGCCGATCCTCCCATTTACAACCAAGGAGTAGTGCGTGAGCCGCGTTGCCGTAATTGGCGCCGGAGCATGGGGCACGGCGCTCTCAATCGTGCTCGCGCGCGGCGGCCGGCATCAGGTCCAACTTTGGGCTTTGGAAGGTGAAGTGCGCGAGTCCATTGAGAACAGGCGGACCAACGATCGGTTCCTTCCTGGCTACCAAGTTCCCGAATCGGTAGAAGTAACAAACTCTCTCGGGGACGCCCTACGACAGGCAGAAATACTTCTCACCGTGATGCCGTCCCATCACGCCCGCGGCCTCTACGAGCAGATAAAGGCATTGCAGCCGACGGGGAACATCGTGGTAAGCGCAACCAAGGGGATCGAGAATGGCAGCTACAAGCGGATGACCGAGGTTGCGGCCGATGCAGCCGGAATGAGCCGAGTCGCCGCTCTAAGTGGGCCAACGTTTGCGAAAGAAGTCGCGCGTGGAGATCCAACCGCGCTGACGGTGGCCTCGGCGGATGCAGATGTTTCGGCGACGGTGCAGCGCGAATTCAGCGATCCGATGTTCCGGATCTACACCAGCGATGATGTAGTTGGTGTGGAACTCGGTGGATCGCTCAAAAACGTGATCGCCATTGCCGCTGGGGTTGTGGAAGGGCTTAACTTCGGTCACAACACCGCTGCGGCGCTGATCACGCGAGGTCTCGCAGAGATCACGCGACTGGCTGTTGCCTGCGGAGCTCGCCGGGAAACGCTGTCTGGGCTTGCCGGCATGGGCGACCTCGTACTCACCTGCACAGGCGGACTCTCACGCAATCGCACCGTCGGGGTTGAACTGGGCCGTGGCCGCAAGCTGCGCGACATCATGGCCGGAATGCACGGAATGGTCGCAGAGGGGGTGCTTACTACTGATGCTGCACTGGGATTGGCCTCCCGTTATGGAATCGAGATGCCCATCACCGAGCAAATGCACGCCATCCTGCATGAAGAGAAGTCGCCGAAAGACGCCATCCGCGAACTCATGAGCCGCCCTGGCAAAGAAGAGTGACGCTTGCGTCCTTACATGGACCGAAGTAATCAGTGAAATGCCTGAGAACGCAGTTAGGCATCCGGAGTTTCGGGATAATCAAGGTAGAATTCCGTTCAATTTCCGAAAGTCTACATGCGCCTACCCAACCGTATACCGCTGCTCTATCTGATTTCTGGTGTTCTGATCTTTGTAGGCGTCGTGCCGCTATATTTTTACGGCACCCAGGTGGTCGCAATTAACCGCGAACGGCTCAAGATCAACGAGCAACTCTTGCAGAATACGGTTACGAAGTCGCTCAGTGACGACGTCGAACATCGCCAGGTCACGCTGCAAAGCTCTCTTGGAAATTTGGCGGCCGCGGTGTTGGTAACAAGTGGCGGCAATCTTACCGAAGACCACGTAAACACACCTGAACTGCGAGCGCTTGTCGAAAGATTCACCTCTTCCTCTGACATCCTCGACTACGCCACGCTTCTGAACGACGAAGGAAAAGGCGTCTCAGCAGGGCGCATTGCTCCAGACGCGTTCGTGCAGCGCGAACTTTACCATGCCTTTGTGGCGGCTCGAGAAGGCCGCGTCTATAACGGGCAAGCGCTCACAGTAGGCTCCGGCAAAGATCAGCGCACAACGATGCTTGTCAGTATGCCCGTGTTCAGCAACGACCATTTCCTGGGAATGATTGGAGTCGTAGTCGATCTGCAGTACCTGATCAGCAGCCTCAAGACGGCCAGCCAGGGTGGCCTGGAAATGTTTGTGGTCGACCATGAGGGGCGCCTCGTAGCGGGCGCCGACAGCCACTATGCAACCGGTCAGGAAATGACCACCAATCAGCTTGTGAGAACCTTCGTGAATCAGGGCCCACATGCAAGACTGGTTGCCACTACTGAATTCGCAATGATGCGAGGCAAACGCATTGTGGACATGCTCGGTACTTTCAGCCCAGTTCCATCGCTGCAGTGGGCGGTTATCGCGCAGAAGACACAGGCTGACGCCTACCAAAGTGTCTTCGAGATGCAGCGCCAGGCAAGACTGTTTGCTCTGTTGGCAACTTTATTGAGCGTGGCCTTCGGAATCTTTGCGGCACGGCAACTCGCCACGCCGCTTCAGACGCTCACACAATCAAGCCGCGCCATCGCCCGCGGCGACTTTTCTCAGCGTGTCCAGGTCAAGAGCCGCACAGAAATTGGCGAGCTTGCCGATACTTTTAACTCGATGACTTCGGAGCTGGAACGCTTCGTTCTCGACTTGAGGCGTGCCGCCGAACAAAATCGAACGCTCTTTCTAAGTTCCATCCAGATGCTAGCCGGCGCGGTTGACGAAAAAGATCCGTATACACGCGGTCACTCGGACCGCGTGACTCGCTACTCGGTGCTCATTGCGAAGGAATTGGAGCTGCCCGAGGAGGAAGTCGAGAAAATCCGTATCTCGGCTCAATTGCACGATGTCGGCAAAATCGGAATCGAGGACCGTATTCTGAAGAAGCCAGGCGCGCTCACTCCCGATGAATACGAGATCATGAAGACGCACACGACCAAAGGCGCCGCCATCCTTCGACCGGTCGAGATGCTGAAAGAAATGATTCCTGGAATTGAACTGCACCACGAATCGCTCGACGGACGCGGCTATCCCCACGGTCTCAAGGGCGAGGAAATTCCACTTACGCCGCGCATCATCATGGTTGCCGATTGCTTCGACGCCATGACCACCAATCGTCCGTACCAGGCTGCGATGGATCCGGAATACGTTGTTCGCATCATCAACTCGCTGGTGAATACCAAGTTCGATCCCCGCGTCGTGGCAGCGCTAACCGCCATATTCGAGCGAGGAGACTTCCGCCTTCGGCGCGCCGCTGCGGTCACCCCGGAAGTCCAGACCGTAGCCGCAGGCAAAAGCGTGTAGCCGAAGTCCGGGAATTCGAGGTCTCTGAACGTGCAAACAACCTCGTTCATGTAGTTCTAGCATCTGCTCTCGACCAGGACTCCGAACATCATGAGAGAACTCCGAATCTGCGCGTGGTACATTTTCCGCAATGCCCATCGGCGACACAAGCTTCCAGGTTCGAGCAATGCAGTTTGAGATTTACCGCTCGATGACTGATGAACAACGCCTCCGCATCGCCTTCGAGATGACCATGTTTGCCAGGGAGCTTTCGAAGGCGGGAATCCGGCGAGATCATCCAGATTGGTCGGAGACCCAAGTAGTGCGCGAATTGCTCAGGCGTGCACTGCTGCCACAGCCGCTTCCAGAACCCCTGCGATGACGATTGCGGACGTATTCAGACGAATCACAGCCCTCCTCGATCAGGCCGGCATCGCATACATGCTCACAGGATCGTTCGCCAGCGCCTATTATGGCGCTCCGCGAACCACGCAGGATATCGATCTTGTGGTAAGCGCGAGTGCGGATCAGCTGCGCTCACTCGCTCACCTTCTACCGAGCGATACATACTATGTGGATCTCGACGCGACACTCCAGGCGAACAGGCACGAATCCATGTTCAACGTGCTCGACCTCGTAACCGGTTGGAAAATTGACTTCATCATCAGAAAGTCCCGGGCATTCAGCATGGAGGAATTTCAGCGTCGCACTCCGATCGCTGTCGAGGGTATTCAAGTGTTTGCCGCCATTCCAGAGGACCTGATCGTTTCGAAGCTGGAATGGGCCAAGCCATGCCAGTCCTACTGGCACATCGAAGATGTAGCCGGAATCCTGAAACTTCGCTGGAGTTCCCTGAATCGGAACTATTTGGAAAAGTGGATTGGCGAACTCCAACTCCGGACTCAGTGGGACGATGCCCGGCAGGCAGCTGACGTTTAGCAGCGACAGGAAGTACCAATTCAGAACATTGTTTGGGTTAGAGCGTCGACTTTCCCTCGTGCCGTACGATTGCACAGGGCACCTAACGAACAACCAACGTCAGAGCGCCTGTACAATATCCGGTACGCCAACGGCCATCGTG
>QIBC01000001.1 GCA_003225215.1 Acidobacteriota bacterium | reverse complement strand
GGCTCGAGGATCGCGGCGAGGTGCGCGGCGGAAGATTCATCTCCGGATTTATCGGCGAACAGTTTGCCTTGCCCGAGGCGGTCGAGTCGTTGCGGGCGATCCGCAATGCTCAGCCTGCTGGCGAAATTATCACGGTATCGGCCGCCGATCCGCTGAACCTGGCTGGAATCATCGTGCCCGGCGAGCGCGTGCCGGCAATTTCAGGTCACAACGTGAGCTTCCGCGATGGCTCGTTACTGGACCAGTCCGGACCCAGTCCTGTGCTGCAAATTCTCGCTGCGCGCGATGCCGCCACGGAAGCGATTCGGAGCGCGAGTGGCGACTGAACAACAGCCGCGCGAATCATCCTCGGGCGAGCCGCTGCTGGAGGACGTCGATTACTACATCGAGAACGGCTTGTACGTTTTTACCGCGCAATATCTGCTGAAACGAGGATATTGCTGCCAATCGGGATGCCGTCATTGCCCTTACGGGTTCCGCATTGGCAATGCTGAACAAAATGAAAAGGGCGGCTGTTGAGGCCGCCCTTCGGTTTGAGTTTACGAGGTTTAGTGGTTCGTTCCGCTATTTGCTGCTGGCCGAGGCGCCGACCTTGATGTGGTCCTTTACCTTCATGCCGTTGGCATTTTCCTTCGCGATGCGCACCGCTTCTTTGCGATCCTTCGCGGAGTTGGCCGTTCCGGTGAGCTCAATGCCCTTGTCGGTTGAGCTTACGCTGATGCCCGAGAGATTCGGATTGGCTTGGAGGGCCGATTGAATCTTACCGGTAACATCGGAGCTTGCGCTTATATCGCTCTGCGGCATTCCCGAACTGGAACTCGAAGCACCGGACTGGCTGCTGGTCGAGGGAGTCGCGCTCGGGGAAGAAGGATTCGCGCTCTGATCGGTGGAGCTGGAAGAAGGTGAAGTCGCGCTTCCCGAAGTCGAGGGCGAAGTGCTCTGCGAGCTGCTGGAAGAGGACGGAGAGGAGCTGGCCGACGGCGAGCTTTGATCCGACTGCGGCAGAGTCGACGTGCTGGAACTGCTCGACGATGAACTGCTCGGCGAGGCACTCGACTGACTGCTGCTGCTCGGAGAAGTGCTCGACTGGTCGCTGCTGCTGCTTGAGCTCGGTGCAGCCGACGTCGACGACGAAGAGGACGGAGTCTGGCTACTGGAAGGTAGCTGATCCGAACTCTGCGGCTGTGCCGACGTTGGATTCTGCGAGGGGCTCTGAGCAGCAGACGGAGATTGCTGTTGGTCCGGGAAGGTCTTCGGAGTCGTTGTCGTCTGGGACGCGGTGCCTTGGGCCAACGCGAATCCAGCGCTCATCGCGATTACCATTCCGAGCCGATAAAGATTGTTCTTCATTCATTTCCTCCTGCTGATGTGGTGATGGATTAATGCCTGCTCAGAACGAAGTGCGCTCCTCGGCGCCCAACAGACAAAGATTGAGTGACAGCAGGCCGCATGGGTCGCAGTGAGTGAGATGGTTGCACAGAGGCTGCGGTTGACTACAACCTAAACTTTCGAGAGCTGCTCAATTGCTCGCAAACTAACTGGAGGTTAGAAGCAGGAGAGTTGAGAGTTGGAAGTATTAAGAGAACGACCTTAGTTATCGAACGAATCGCTCAAAGTGTTTACAGCCCATATCGTTGGCGTGATCTCCGACACTCATGGCTTGCTGCGCTCCCAGGCCCTGGAAGCGTTGCGTGGAGTGAATGCAATCGTGCATGCCGGCGATGTTGGTGATGCTGCCATTCTTGGGCAGCTCCGCCAAGTTGCGCCTGTGACAGCGGTGAGGGGAAACATTGATACTTCAGCTTGGGGCAAGAGACTTCCCGAAACGGATGTGCTGGAAATTGGTGCCGTAAGTCTCTATGTACTGCACAACGTGCAGCAGCTCGATCTTGATCCTGGAACCGCAGGATTCGCCGCAGTCATTTTTGGTCACTCGCACAAGCCGCTAATCGAGTGGCGAAAAGACGTTCTGTTTTTCAATCCGGGAAGCGCTGGACCAAAGCGGTTCAGCCTTCCGATCTCTTTGGGTAAATTGACGATTGCAAATGGAAAGTTGAAACCTGAGTTGATTGAGCTACGAGGATGAACGCCTCGGATGCGTCTCAGTGCAGTGCCGCGCTTTTTGCGGCACTGCTCTCGGACGATGCTCTATTCGCAGGAGTTAATTTTGACAGGCCTGCAGCATACTGCATCTCTACTGAGCAAATCAGTCCACACGAATCGTTCCCGAACCGGTACTCACCTGCAGCAGGGTCCCGCCGCCGTTGACGGTTCCTTCGACATGGTTCCTTTTGAGAGCGCCCTGCATGGTGACTGGATGATGGACCTCGACATTCCCAGAACTGCTACGAGCGTCGATGTTGAACTTCGCATCGGTAGGCAGCTTCACCTGCACTTCTCCGGAGCCGGTATGAATTCGCCAGTCAGAGGCGATCTTGCCTTGCACTTCAACATCGCCGCTGCCGGCTCCAGCCTCCACTCCGCCGACCACGTTGCGCAGATGAATGTTGCCGGAACCGGTTTCAGCATGAACAGAGCCCGATGCCGTCTGCTCGAAGGTGATATCGCCCGATCCGGCACGCGCGTCGAAGCCGCCGGCAATGCCCGTGGCCACTGTATTTCCGCTTCCGGTCTCGGCGTAGGTGCGCCCCTGCACGTTCTTAATCTCGAGGTTGCCGGAACCCGCGTTCGCACGAACTTCCGCACCGATATCGCTGACCGTCACATTGCCCGAGCCAGTATTGGCACGCACCGGTCCGTTCACCTCTCTCACACGCTGATCGCCCGAGCCGGTGTGCGATTGGACCGATGTGTCTTTGGGAACGGTAATGTCATAGCTGATCGAAACATTGCGCAAGGCTTCATCCTGAATGTGACCGATGCGGATGCTATTCCCATTCTGGTCAATCGGCGGATTCTGCTCGAGCCGTCTCACTCGCTCCTCTGCAGACAAGCCGCCCGAATTAAACCACGAATTGCCGGCCTTGATGTGGCCCTGCACTACCACCGAGTTCGAATCTCCAGGATGTACGGCGATATCGCCAGAGCCACTCTGGACATCGAGATCGACGTGCCCGCTTACCTTCAACGTACGCTCGAAATGACCTTCCACTTCCGCGTACGCCGCAGAGCTGAACGCCAGGAGCAACGCAACAGTCGAGATTTGCAGCTTTTTGTTCATATGTGCCTCGTACCTACTGTCAGGATTGGACTGCGGAGCCGCTATTTCGTAAGCCAATTGGGCATAAGCGAAAAAAACCGCAGACAGTGTGTCTGCGGTCCTTTTCGGAAACTACTGCAGTATGACTTTGTCGTCCTTCTTCAAACCAGCCAGCAGTTCGGTCTTGGCACCGTTGGAGATGCCAACGGTAACCGGAACTTTGCGCTTGCCGTCCTTGCCCTTTGCATCGGGAACTTCGACCAGCGCTTTCTTGTCTTTGTCATAGATGATCGAGTTCTCGGGAATGATCAGCACTCCTTTGTGCTCCTCGAGAATGACCTCGGCATTAGCAGTCATAAGAGCCTTCAGTTCGCCGCCAGAGTTGTCGATCGAGACGCGTACTTGGAACGTGGTTACGTTGTCCTTCTCGACGCCCATCGGAGCGATCTTCGTGACCTTGCCGCTGAAGCTCTTGTCCTTGAACGATTCCACCTTGATGCGAGCGTGCTGTCCAAGATAGACTTTGCCGATATCGCTCTCGTCGACTTTGCCATCGACGTAAACCTGCTTCATATCGCCGAGGGTCATGACAAGCGTTGCCGAGGAGCCCAAGACCAGAATGGAACTGACAGCGTCGCCAACTTCTACGTCACGAGAGAGGACAACGCCGTCGATGGGCGCGACGATCGTCGCGTAATTCAGCTGTTCGGAAGTACGCGAAAGCGTCGCTTTGTACTGCGTCACCTGGGCCTGAGCCTGCTTCACCTTGGCTTGACTCACGATCAATTGCGCGCGTGCTATGTCGCGTTTGTTCACCGCCATCTCATAGTTGCGCTGGGCATCGTCGAGCGCGGAAGTCGAAACTACTCCCTCGGACGCCATGCTCTTGGCTCGTTCATAGGCACGCTGCAAAGTGGGAACATCTACGCCGGCCGCGTCGACCTTCCCTCGCTCAACGTCGGCTTCCGCAGCGCGAAGATTAGCTTCCGCCGCGCTGAGCTGAGCCTCGTCGCCGCGAACTTGGGCCTGGAGCTCCTCTTTGTCGAGTTCAGCGAGAATCTGACCTTGCTTTACACGATCCCCAGCGTCCACCAGCAATTTCTTCACGATCCCGCTGGCCTTGGACTTCACCTCAACCTTGGTAATCGGCTGCACTTTGCCCGTTGCCACAACGCTCTTGGCCAGGTCGCCTTTCTCGACGCTCGCGATCTTCGTAGGATCAATCTTCGTGCTGCCGCTGGTGGCTTTCGTGACCACCCCGCCGATGAGGAGCACAATAAAGACGGCGCTCCCAATCCACCAAAGGCGCCGTTTCTTCTTCTTATGATTAGAATTGCCGTTCGCCACTTCTTCCTCCACCCTTGCTCATGGCTTCATACGCGTGTAATCGGCCGCGAGTTCCTCAATATTTTCCTATGGATCCAGAGTGCCCGCGCGGGCACATAAAAGGCAATGCACCTTAGACCTGAAATTGGCGCAAAAGTAAGCACTGGGCTAAACAATTTGACTCTAGAATTTCCTCAGAATTAGGGCTCAGCTTCGCCGAGGCATTACGCCAATCCTCGCCATTGCCGGCCTAAGCTAAGTAGCCGCCGATGCTAGACTACCAGCGATGGCGCCTCTGGTGCTCCTACGCATCCTGGTGGTCGTGCTGCTGGTGGCTTTGAACGCCTTCTTTGTGGCTGCCGAGTTCGCCATCGTAAGCCTGCGCGATACCCGCATCCAACAGCTGATCGACGCCCGGCGCACGGGTGCCCGAACTGTTCAGCGCCTGCAGCAGCGCCTCGACGATTTCCTGCCGGCTGTGCAGTTTGGAGTTACCCTCGCCAGCCTTGCCCTCGGCTGGATCGGCGAACCCGCGGTTGCCCAACTGCTGCTCCAGCCTCTAGCCGGACTGCCACACGCCGCGGTCTACGCGCACACCGGCGCGGTAGTGATCGCCTTCGTAACCATCACCTACTTTCACGTGATCCTGGGTGAGTTGGTTCCAAAGTCACTGGCCTTGCAGCGTGTGGAGCAAGTGGCTCTTTCAGTCGCGGGCCCGATGGACGTCTTCATCACCATCTCGCGTCCCTTGCTGCACTTGATGACGCGCTCCGCCAATGCGGTCCTCAAGCTCTTCGGCTCGCGGCTGATGCGCGAGGGAGGAATGCACTCTCCTGAGGAGTTGAAGCTGATTCTCACCTCCAGCCGTCGGCTTGGCCTGCTGCCTCCTCTGCAGGAAGAGATCATGCACCGCGCCCTGGAGCTCGAGAACATGACCGTGCGAGAGATCCTCGTGCCCCGGCAAAACATATTCTCGCTACCCGCTGATATGACGCTGGAAGATGCGATGGCGCGCGTCGTCGAGGACCAGCATTCGCGAATCCCGATATACGATCCCACATTGGGCAAAGAACATATCGTCGGCGTGCTCTATTCCAAGGATTTATCGCGCTTCATGCACTTGCGCATTTCGGCGCGCGCGCGGCCGCTGCCGCCTGAAGTGACGTTGCGGGTGCGCCACATCATGCGCGACGTCCTCGTAGTTCCCGAAACGAAGCCTGTCATCGACCTGCTGGCGGAATTTCGCCAGCGAAAGCGCCACCTGGCCATTGTTGTCGATGAATACGGATCGACGGTAGGTCTCGTTACGGTGGAGGATGCACTTGAACAGATCGTCGGAGAGATTGAAGACGAGTTTGACGTCACTGTCCAACCTCACCTGCTCGACACCGGAGCTTTGGTTCTCGAAGGCGGAGCCAACATTCGCGATCTCGAATCTCACTTGCACATCCGTCTGCCACGCGACGAAGGCTTCGAGACTTTGGGTGGCTTTATCATGTGGCGCCTTGGACGTTTGCCCCAAACTGGTGACTCAGTCGAGTACGAGGGCCGTCGCTACACGGTCCTGCAAATGCACGAACGGCGCGTTGTGCAAGTAAAAGTTGAGGCGCTCAGTACGCCGGAACCTCAAGTGGAAGAACAACCTTCTCTCTTCAATGAGACCTAAATCAGCGTCAGCACAGAGCGCTCCATGATTCGACTTATTGGTTCGCGTCTCGTGTATACCCTGCCTGTGCTCTGGCTGGTGGTATCAGTTGTGTTCCTACTGATTCACATCGTGCCAGGTGATCCGATTCAGGCCATGCTCGGCGAAGGCGCCGCGAGCGCAGATGTGCAGGCGGTGCGTCACGCCTATGGGCTCGATCAGCCGATCGGCAAACAATATTTGCATTACTGGAATGGAGTGCTGCACGGGCGACTGGGACAATCGATTCGACTGAATCAGGATGTCGGGCGTGTTGTCCGGGACCGCTATCCATACACTCTCCGCCTGACGCTAGCAGCGTTAGTTGTGGCTCTCCTTCTATCGATTCCTGCGGGTGTTCGCTCTGCGCAACGGCGCGACCACTGGGATGACCGCCTGCTTAGCGTCGTCAGCCTGTTCGGACTGTCGTTTCCCAATTTCGCACTCGGACCCATTTTGATCCTGTTTTTCGCTATCAAGCTCGGATTGCTTCCGGTTTCCGGAGCAGGCACCTGGGAACATCTGGTATTACCTGCACTTACTCTGGGCGGAGCACTCGCCGCGATTCTCACGCGGATGGTGCGCACTGCAATGCTTGAAGAGCTGAGCCAGGACTACATCCGAACCGCGCGCGCAAAGGGGCTAAGCGAAGGCAAAGTTGTGTACAGGCATGCTCTGCGGAATGCCATGATTCCTGTACTCACGGTTGTGGGACTGCAATTCGGCTCGCTTCTGGCCGGCGCTATCGTCACTGAGACGATTTTTTCCTGGCCCGGAATCGGACGCCTGACCATAAGCGCAATCAGCAACCGCGATTACTTTCTCGTGCAGGGCTGCATACTCGCAATTGGACTCACATATATAGCCGTGAACCTGCTCACGGACCTCCTCTATGCGGTAGTAAATCCACGCATCCGGCAGTAGCGACGATGCGGCCGGCACGGCCGGGTTTTGACTGCAACTCAGAACGGTTTGCCAACTCCACGACTCTCAAGCTCTACGAAAAACCGCCATGAACATCATGCCAACCTGCTCAAATCTTTCCAACGCCCGTAAGAAGGACGGAGCTATATGAAATTGATGGTCTTCTTCGCTGAGCCCGCAGCCACGGAGAATCGCTGATAACTCGGCGCGAGTGAATTGATAAGCCTGGTAGTTTAAATACGAGTCGGCTCCAGTTAAGTGGTCAAGCCGGGATAAATAACGGAAAGCACGCGGGTGGCGGTGAACGAAGCCTTCCAGGCATCGCAGCCGACTGTGCCGGTTTGGAACAGAGACAACGAAGATTCCGCGCTTCGCCACTCGAGCGCAGACACGCGACAACAGACTCTGAATATCGGCAACAAACTCGAGAACCGACAGACACAAGACGATGTCATAGCTTTCCCGCTCGTAATCCCCTTCTCCGTCGCGGCTGCGAAGCCATTCCAAGTTAACCTGTTCACTCAAACCAGCAAGTTCATCGCGCGCCGCACGGATCATGCCTATGGAGTTATCGACTCCTGTGACATGCAGGCCAAGATTGGTTGCATCTTTCAGAAGGACGCCGCCGCCACAGCCGAAATCGAGAAGTCTGATCGTTCCCGGCGCCCGATCCAGCTTCAGCACTTCCTTGCGAATGATTTCCCCTACTAGTTGGCGGCGTTGATCATAGGTTGGATTCCGGTAGCGGTTGGCCCAGGTAGCACCTTCCCGGTCAAAGAAAGATTCAGCCGGCAATGCCGAGGTCGCACTTAATACTGGGCCAGAGGGTGTCAATTCAGCAGAGTTGCGCCGGAAAACGAAAGCAGACGCCTTCTTCGTAGATTGTGCATCGAAATGTATGTAAGAGCGTGTCATTCAGTCAGCGATATGCAGCATATGTGGTGGGCCTTAGGAGTTGCGATTTGGGGTTTGCTGTTTGTGGTCGTGCTCTCTCTTTGTCGCGCTGCGGCAGAAGCTGACCGCAAAATGCACGACGCGACCCCTCAACACACAGCTCGCCGAGACCGAGCGGCCTGATCAACCGAGTCTCAAGCTTCCCAATTCAGGCCTGCGGGGAATCGCCGTAGTAGCCTTTCGCGAGCTGCGGATAATATCCGTAATAGTACGATCCCGCCGAGCGGGAGCTGACGCCATTCACGACTATGCCTAACACTGGAGCGTTTGCCTGATTCAGCAAGTCACAGCTGCGGGCCAGCGCATCGCGTGACGTCTGCCCTGAACGAATCACCAGCAGCACGGAATCGACTTCCTTTGAAAGGCGCACAGCATCAGTAGCTGCCAGAATCGGAGGCGTATCAAGGATCACGTAGTCGTAGCGCTCCCGCCACGACTCCATGAGCGAGCGCATCCTCGCCGAACCGAGCGTTTCCGCAGTTCTTGCTTGTGACGATCCGGCAGATACTATCGATAGACCTGAAACCCGCTCGATTTGTTGAATGACAGGCTCTTCACCGGCTGAGCCTGAGAGAAGATCGCTCAATCCCGGAGTGCTCGCAATCCGGAATTCCCGATCCAGTCCAGGCTTACGAAGGTCGGCGTCAACCAGTAGCACACGCTTGCCCTGCTGTGCGAGTACGACGGCGAGGTTCGCCGCGGTCATGGTTTTCCCCTCGCCTGGAAGTGGACTCGAAACCAGCAGCGATTTCAGATCGGCAGAGGCAAGCAAAACCGATGTTCCTAGCGCCCGACAGGCCTCCGCGGCGGCAGTTCGAGGTTCAGTTAGACACATAATCTGTGGTACTTCACCGACTCTAGGAGTGAGCAACCGTGGCGAAGGGTGGTGTTGCGGAATGATCGCCAGTGAGGGCATTGCCGTGAACGATTCGACCTCTGCCGGATCGCGAAGAGCGCGATCCATTCCTTCTCTGATTCCAATCGCGGCGGCGCTGAGTAGAAATCCAAGAAACAGACCTATGTAGCTGGTGCGCCGAAGATTGGGCGAGACAGGAAGCCCCGTCGCCCCTGCCGGATCGATCAGTCGAATGTTGGTCGAGCGCAGGCCGGCGGTAACCCCGGCCTCTTTCATGCGTTCTTCAAGAGTGTCATAGAGCTGACGATTGGCCTCGGATTCCCGTTTCAGTAATCCGTATTGAATCGCGCTCTCATTCAATTTGTTGGCTTCGATCTTCTGCGCCTCAAAGGCTGCGCGCAGCTTCTGCTCACGCCGCGCTGCAACTTGGTATTCAAGCTCTGCTCTTCCCTGCAATCGCTTCAGCTCGGTTTGAATACTGGTATCCATTGCCTTGATGCGATTGGTCAGCTCAAGCACCTTCGGATGATTGGGACCGTAGGTTGTTGTGGCTTGCGCGTACTCATTCTTCAGCTCTGCTTCCCGGAGATAAAGGCTCTGTAGTGCGTCGCCGCTCTTGCTTTCGGAAAGGCGATCAAGGCTGCCGGCGGCGATTGCCTGATATGAGGCATCTTTCTCCATGCGGTCTTCTTCGGCGGCCGTCAGTTGCTTGTTCAGCTCGTCCAGCTTGCTGGTAACGACATTCTGCTTTTCGTCGACCATCACGATGTTATGCTCGCGCTCATAGGCAACCAGCTTCTGCTGAGACTCCTCAACCTTCGCCCTCAGCTCGTTGAGTTGTGTCGAGAGGAATTTGGCTGCGTGATTAGCGGCCTCGTAACGGGAACGAATGTTGTCATCGATGAATGCGTCGATGAGGTCATTCACGATTCTGCCGTTCAGATTACGATTTCGGCCGGTAAAGCTCACTTCAACGACTCGCGTGTTCTTGATTGTCTTGACAGAGAGTCCGGAGACGACTGCCTCCCCAGCGATGTCCGTTGGATCAGGCGCGGCTTCCTGAAGAGAAGCGAATTGACGGTTCGCATCGCGCATGAACTCAGCATTGTGCGTCAGGTCCAGCTTGCGGACTACGGCGAGAGCCAAGCTCCGACTTGCGATAACGTGGATTTGCGTCTCGAGACTTACGCTGTAATCGTCGGCATCGCCCAGTGGTGAAGCAAATGTCTTGTTGAGTGAGACGCCCGCGTTGCTGTCGCGGTCGATGGCGATGTTCGCCGTTGCACGATAAAGGCGCGGCTGGTGCACCGCATAGAGCAAACTTATTGATAGCGCCAGCGAAGTACACGCCGCAATAGTCCAGAGATGCTTATGGAGTAAGCGAAAGACTACTTGCATCGGATTCAGCGGAACACGACGAGATGAGGCGCGATGTAAGTTTTGGGAAGCAGACGACTGTTGAGTGGAGATATCGGTGGAATTCCACTTCATTAACCCGCGCGCGTCCATGATGGTGTAGTTCCCTTGGTAAGCAGTAAGCTCGGACAGGACTCAGATGGAAATCGGAACTACACCCAATAGGTCCTATCGTCTGAGGACCGAAAAGGTACTCCTGTCGAACGCTTTATTCAAGTCCTGATTTTTGCGCGCTCCGGCATCCCCTAGCAAGGCAGCATGCTCAGGCTTGTCCACATTTAGTTTTGGCATCCCAGAGAAGTGCCGCGCTTTTGGCGGCACGGTTGAGAATAGCCTGGAGTGAAGCTCCGGGTTGGCGCATTTTGCGTTCGAGTCCCGCGTCGTTTGCGGGACGACAGGATTGGACTTCCGACCAGAAAGGCAATTCAGCCCTCCGGCTAGAAGCCGGATTCGATTTCCGAACAACGTTCACCCGGGGCTGCACCACCGGGCTATTCCCAACCGTGCCGCAAAGGGCGCGGCACGGCTCTCGGACGATGCTCTCTTCGCAGGAGTTAATTTGGACAAGCCTGCAGCATGCTGCCTCTCTACCTTGCTAATGGCACGGGAGCATCAACCGGGAAGGGTCAACTGATCCAGCTCCAGGAATTGACGCAAGGTCGGATCATTGCTTTCGGTCATCCCCTTCATCGTCCCGAAATAGAGTGCTCGTCCTTCATGCAGGAAGAGCACGCGATCGGCGAGCTTTTGCGCGAGGCGCATGTCATGGGTGACGACGATGCTGGTGAGTTTCAATTGGAACTTGAGCTTCTTGATGAGGTCGCCGAGAAGTTGCGCCATCAGCGGATCGACCATCGTCGTGGGCTCGTCGTAAAGGATGCACTCGGGTTGAGCAGCCAATGCGCGTGCAATGGCGACTGAACGCTTCATGCCGGTCGAGAGATCGGAGGGCAGAAGGTCGCGCATGGCTTTGACGCCCACCATTTCAAGCAGTCCATCGACTACTTGAAAGATCTGCTCTTCGTTCAAATCGCGGCGCTCGCGCAGCGGAAACGCTACGTTTTCTCCGACCGAGAGGGAGTCGAAGAGAGCTCCGTTCTGAAAGACCATCGTTACTTTCTTCCGGATTCGTTCCAAATTGGGCTCGTCCATGTGGGTGATGTCTTCCCCGGCGACGATTACCTCTCCCTCGTCGGCCTTCAGAAAACCCATGATAAGTTGCAACGAAACCGACTTGCCCACACCGCTGCGGCCCAGGATGCACATAGTCTGACCCGGCGGAACGTCGAAGTTCACATGATGCAGCACCACCTGAGGTCCGAAAGCCTTGCAGACATCCCGGAACTCGATATAAGGGTGACCTTCCGGCAGGTTGCCGTTTGTGTGCGCGAGATTGTGTCCGTTGCTAGCCATACATGGTCTTGGCGATCGCCCGGGCACACTCCAGATCCTCCGGAGTGTTTACGTTCAAGAACGTTTCAGGAGCGAAGCCGTTGGCAATCAGTTCATCTTCTTCAATGATGCGCGTACTCAGCCGTTCTAACAAGCGATGAATTGATGACTGCTGCCTGGCGAGGGCTTCGTCAATTTCCGGCAAGAGACCGCGATGATAAACGGCACATAGCGGTTGCAGTCGCGAATTCACGCGAGGAGCGATCGCTACCTGGGTCGCTCTTGTTCGAAAACCTGCGATCCAATTGAGCACCTCCGCCATCACCAGTGGCAAGTCAACAGCAATGACCAGATTCCAATCAGTTGACGAATTGCTCAGCGCCGTCTGGATTCCCGCCAGCGGCCCGACGCCGGAGAGGTTGTCTGCCAGAACCGGCACTGGCAGCTTGTTCGCGCCTAGAGATCCAACGACGAAGACCTTTGGAGCCACGCCTTCAACTTGTTCAATGGCATGGGTGAGCAAGGTACCTCCGCGCCACGGAATCTGGGCTTTGTCGCGCCCCATACGGCGGCTGACACCACCCGCTAGTACGAACCCGGTCAGGTCCTCAGGGAGTGTGCCGTGGCTAGCCATACGCTTCAGCAACATACCTGAAGCCAGCGTAGGACAAGCGTTTCAAACGGGTAAGTCCTTGGTTTCATGCTAAGATTCAGCTACTTTCCCCACCCTGTACCGGGCTCATGGAACTCCGCCGACAACTCAGGATTGCCTTCATCTTCCTCTTTATCGTCCTGGCGATCAGCGTAACCGGCTATCGGCTTCTGGGCGGTCCCTCGGTCACGTTCCTGGACGCCCTATACATGGCGATCATCACGTTGTCGAGCGTCGGCTATACCGAGATCGTCGACACCGCCCACAATCCGATACTGCGGGCGTTCAACATTTTCGTGATCATCTTTGGCGTGATGATCATGCTGTATGTGTTCTCGGTGGTGACCGCATTCCTCGTGGAAGGCGAGATCACCAGCATTTTCTGGAGACGTAGGATGCTTAAGCGTATCAGTGACCTAAAAGATCATTACATTGTTTGCGGACTGGGCGATACCGGCCGCCATGCGGTTGAAGAGTTGGCGAGAACTCACGCGCCCTTTGTCGTCATCGAGACCAATGAAGATCACATCAAGCGGGTAGTGAATGAAGAGGGTGGCCTCTACCGCGAGATGCTGTACGTAGTTGGTGACGCAACCGACGCGGACATGCTCGACAAGCTGGGAATCGATCGCGCCAAGGGAATGATCACGACGCTGGCCTCGGACAAAGAAAACCTCATCATCACCGTATTGGCACGCCAGAAGAGTCCAAACTTGCGAATTGTGGCGCGCTGCATCGACCAGAAGTTCGCTGAGCGATTGACCAAGGCGGGAGCCGACTCCACCGTTTCGCCGAACCAGATCGGTGGCATGCGTATCGCCAGCGAAGTGCTGCGTCCGCATGTGGTCAACTTTCTCGACCTCATGCTCAAGGACAAGAGCCGCACGTTGCGCATCGAGGAAATTGAGATTCCCGAAAACTCAACATGGATTGGCAAGCGGGTCGCTGACTTGCGTTTACGAGGCACCTATAACTTGCTCCCTCTGGCCATCAAGGATGCATACCATGACGGCAGGAAACACGGTTTCTGGGTAAATCCTCCTGAGAACGTTACCTGCCACGCGGGGCTGGTGCTGATCGTGCTGGGCGATGCGAAAGATGTCTGCGCGGCGCGCGAGAACGCTGCCAGCCTAGCAATGTTTGCAACGCCGTAGGCTGTTCTTTGCTAGATTAGTAGGCACATTTCCATGACCTGGACCGAAACATTTCACTGCGAGATCTGCGGCAAGCAAAAAGGTAGCGTTGACCATTGGTGGCTTGCCTGGACCGAACGCTACAGACCATTCGAGGACTCTCCCGAGCGCCCGCTGTTGAAGATTTATCCCTGGGAGAACATGAGCGCGCACGACGCCGAAGTAAAGCACTTGTGCGGTCAAGCCTGCGTTCAAACGCTAGTTGCACGCTGGATGAACACGAGCATCGGAGTCACACACCCCATAAGCTCAGCAAAGCGAGCATAGGGCCGAAACCCTTCGATGAATTTCCCGAACTAGCCGCGCTTTCTCGGTTATATTTCTTTAGCCGAAACAGAGGGTACCTATTCAAATGCCTGCGACCTCAGGAACTACGACCGTTCCAACAGCCAGTGCCACTCCCCAAACCACGAACTATCGCGCGATGGCGATGGTGACGACTCTTTTCTTCATGTGGGGATTCCTCACTTGCCTGAATGACATCCTCATCCCGCACTTGAAGAGCATCTTCGATCTCAACTACGCCGAAGTAATGCTGGTGCAGTTCGCTTTCTTCTCCGCATATTTCGTGTTTTCATTTCCCTCAGGCAAGATTATCGACTTCTTTGGCTACAAAAAGGCCATGGTCGCCGGTCTTGTGACAATGGGCATCGGCGCCATCATGTTTGTACCGGCGGCAGCGGTTCCCTCTTTTCCATTATTTTTAGCGGCTCTCATTACGCTTGCGGCAGGCATGACCATTCTTCAGACCTCGGCTAACCCCTACGTTGCCGTACTGGGTCCACCGCGAACAGCGTCGAGCCGCCTGAATCTTACGCAGGCATTTAATTCCTTGGGGACAACGCTGGCTCCGACGTTTGGCAGCAAGCTGATTCTGGGAGCAGTGGCTGCACCAGTGGCAATTGAGGTTCTGCGGACCATGGATTCAGAGACGCTGCGTGTTTATCGTGTCTCACAGGCTGCTTCTGTAAAAGGACCGTACATCGGACTGGCGGTCGCGTTATTTGTACTCGCAATCATCATCGCGTTTTTCAATCTTCCCAGGATTGAGTCGGCCGAAGCGCACGGTGTGGTCCATGACTCGGTATGGCGGTATCGCCATCTGGTGCTGGGTGCAGTTGCGATTTTTGTGTATGTCGGCGCTGAGGTTTCCATAGGCAGCTTTCTGACGAACTATTTCAACCGCTCTGATATCGGTGGGCTGAGCCTGAAAGATGCTGCAGACATGCTGAAGTATTACTGGGGCGGAGCGATGGTCGGCCGCTTCATCGGCTCTGCGCTCCTGCAAAAGATTGGTACAGGCGCGCTGCTTGGATTCAACGCGATAATGGCGGCTTTGCTGGTCACCGCGTCTATGCTGACCTTCGGCCACTTTGCCATGTGGATGATTCTTCTTGTCGGCCTGTTCAACTCCATTATGTTCCCGAGCATATTCACACTTGGCGTGGATGGACTCGGACCTTTAACCGGCGACGGCTCTGCGCTGCTGATCGCAGCCATTGTCGGTGGGGCAATCGTTCCCGAACTACAGGGACTCCTTGCGGACCGAATCGGAATTCACCACGCGTTCATTTTGCCGGTAATCTGCTACCTGTACATCGCCTACTACGGCTTCAGGGGTTCGAGACACAGCCCGGTTGCGGCGCCAGCGCATAAATAGAGACGCAGCATGCTGCGTCTCCTCCACGCTGCGTGGATGCCCCCGAGCATTTGTCGCGAGTGGGCCGTCTCGAACAGACGCAGCACGCTGCGTCTCTACCAGAGCGAATCATGCCTGCGGAAATGCTGGTGGTGCTATTTCGGGAATTGCAAGGACGCTCGTGGCCACCCAAGCCGGCTTGGCCGCCTGCCGTGGCGCAATAAACCGGAACATACGGCTGCACTCCAGCCAGGTAGCAAGCAGTTGCTGTGCCCAGGTACTTTCGGTAAGCAAGGCATGGACGCGCACTAGCATCTCCAATTGATGGAGTTGCTGGTACGAAGGAATGCCTAGTTCGACCGACTCTGTATTCACGCGAGTTTCTGTGAGGTTGGCAGGATCGAAGACATAAGCTTTTCCACCTGTCATGCCAGCGGCAAAGTTACACCCGATGTCGCCGAGAACGACGACGCAGCCTCCGGTCATGTATTCGCAGCCGTGGTCTCCGAGTCCTTCGACAACAGCGACTGCTCCAGAGTTGCGGACTGCAAAACGCTCTCCCGCGCGTCCAGCCGCAAAAAGGCGTCCAGAGGTTGCGCCGTACAGTGCCACGTTTCCAAGAATGACATTCTCATTCGAAGCGGTCACCGCCGCTCCACGAGGCTTCAGGATGAGCGCACCACCAGAGAGGCCCTTGCCGACGTAATCGTTGGCTTCGCCTTCAAGAGTGAGTTCCATGCCTTCGACACAAAACGCACCGAAGGATTGGCCGGCAGCCCCTCGGAACAGCAGACGCACTTCGCTGCTGTTCAATCCTCGCGCGCTGCACTGGCGCATCAGCTCGCCGGCAATTGCCGTCCCTGCTGAGCGGTTCTGATTCCGAATCTGGAACTCGCGATCGAAGCTCTGACCGCAGCGAACAGTCGCAACAATCTCCGCGCCCAGCTCCCGCCCAAAGGGCTCGTGATCGGGTGGCCGGTCGTTTCGGGAGGTCATACAGCGAGGCGCATCGCCTTCGCTCTGAAAGAGCAACTGCGAGAGATCGAGCGCTCCGTGAGTAGAAATCTCGTGCAGCAGGTCACATCGGCCAACCGCCTCGGAGATAGAATGCAGACCGAGTTGCGCCAGCAACTTCCGCACGTCCTCAGCAAGCCGCAAGAAATACGTGACAACGTGCTCAGGTTTGCCTCGGAATTTGGCGCGCAATTCAAGACGCTGAGTAGCAATACCCGTTGGACAAGTATCCAGATGACATTGCCGCGCCATGTCGCAGCCGAGCGCTACCAAGGCAGCCGTTCCAAAAGCGAACTCCTCCGCTCCCAACAGAGCGGCGACCATAACATCCCTGGCGGTGCGCAATCCACCATCAACCCGCAAGCGAACGCGGCTGCGGAGACCGTTGCGCATCAGCGTCTGCTGCGTTTCAGCCAGTCCGAGCTCCCAGGGCGCGCCTGCATGCTTGATGCTGCTCAGTGGGGATGCGCCAGTTCCGCCCGCATGTCCTGACACTACGATGTAATCGGCATAGGCCTTCGCAACCCCGGAGGCCACGGTTCCTATGCCGGCCTCAGATACCAACTTCACGCCCACGCGAGCCGCAGGATTCACCTGCTTCAGGTCGTGAATGAGCTGGGCCAGATCTTCAATGCTGTAGATGTCGTGATGAGGGGGAGGGCTGATCAAGGACATCCCGAGCTGCGCGTGGCGCAGTCGGGCGATGAGTTCGGTCACTTTGGCCGCGGGAAGCTGTCCGCCTTCTCCAGGCTTAGACCCCTGGGCGATCTTGATCTCTAACTCTTCAGCCTGCACAAGGTACTCGGTAGTCACTCCAAAGCGGCCGGAGGCCACTTGCTTAACCTTATTGTTCGCATCGGGCTGAGTGCGATAGATTTCGGGATCTTCGCCGCCTTCGCCGGTATTCGACTTGCCTCCGAGCAGGTTCATCGCTTGCGAAAGCGTGCGGTGGGCCTCCGGGCTGATCGAACCAAGCGACATCGCGCTGCTGACGAAGCGGCGCGTAATTTGATCTACTGGTTCGACGTCCGCCACGGCGAGCGGAGCCGTCCCAGAAGCGAACTCGAGTAGATCGCGCAAATTGTGTGGTTTCAGAGAATCGGTCTGATTCGAAAAATCAGTCCATGCGGTTTCTCTCGGCGCAATCTCAGATTTGCTGCGGGCTACCCCGACAGCAGCCTGCATAGCTCGCACAACCGGTGGCTCCCATCCATGCTGGTCGGCATTATCCGCTTTGCGATAGCGGACGTAGCCGTAATCCTGCAGGACGTTGAGTTCCGTCTCTCGCGAACTGCCCACCTGAACCCGACGGACTAGCTCTTGCTGAATACTCTCGAAACCAATCTTCCCAAGCAGATTCGGAGTGCCTGAGAAGCATTTGTACAGAATCTGATCGTCGAAGCCGATGGTTTGAAAGAACTGGCCACCGCGATAGCTGGCCACATCGGAGATGCCCAATTTGGACATCACCTTCTTCAAGCCGTTTGCGAAAGCCTCAATCAGTTTCTGGGGAGACTCGCAGCTACGAAGCACTAGCCATGGACACACCGCTCCCGCACCATAGCCGATGAGCACGGCCAGGTGGTGAACGTCCCAAGTGTCACCGCTTTCAGCGACCAAGTCGCAGTCCATGCAGAGACCAGCCCGTAGCAGGCGGTGGTGCACGGCACCAACAGCAAGCGCCATTGGAATCGGGAGATCAGTCGAGCTCGCATTCCGGTCAGACAGAATTAGCAATTCAATGCCGTTCACCGCGGCCTGTTCCGCGGCATCGCAAAGCTCTTCGAGAGATCGCTCCAGACTGCCGCCTACCGCAAATGTGCACTGCAGGTCGGCAGTCTTAACCACAGATTGGACACGGATGCCTTGAAGCTCAGATTCGCTAAGTAGAGGCGAAGCCAAACTTAGCAGGGTCGAACCTGCCTCGCCATCGCCGCACCACGATGACCTCCGCCCCAACACGGTTCGGAGAGACATCATTAGGTCTTCCCGCAATGGATCGATCGGCGGGTTAGTAACTTGTGCGAATCGCTGTCGAAAGTAGCTATACGGAGATCTGGGCACCCGGGCAAGCGCAGAGACCGGCGTGTCGTCTCCCATCGACCAAACGGCTTCTTTGCCGTCGCGCGCCATGGGACTGATGACCAGCTTAAGATCCTCGCGGGTATAGCCGAATAGAGCCTGCAAACGCTCATTCGGAATCGGTTCAATCGGCGCCGGCACCATCGGCACGCTCAGCAGGCGTGAGTTCCGTTGTAGGCTTTGTTTCAGAAGATGCTGCTTGACCCTGTCCGCATCGAGAACCAAATGCTGTTCCAGATCGACGGCCAGCATTTGCCCTGGACCGAGACGCCCCTTCACGCGAACACCGTGATCGTCCAGGTCGAACAGGCCGACCTCTGATCCAGCAACCACCAGGCCATCCGTTGTGATGCTGTAGCGCATGGGGCGAAGACCGTTACGGTCGAGTGCGGCTCCAACGTAGCGTCCATCGGTAAATGCCAGAGCCGCTGGACCGTCCCAAGGCTCCATCAGGGAGGCATGCTCCCGATAGAATCCGGCGAGATCCTGAAACGCAGGATGAGATTGCCACGCCGGAACGACAAGCATCGCGATGCTGTGTAAGAGATCGCGCCCGCGTCGCATTAGCATCTCGGCTGTTTCATCCAAATGGCAGGAATCCGAGGCGCCCTCACGCAACATCGGCAAGCAGTGCGGCGGCAGTTGATGCTCGCGCGCCTTCATCCACGTGCGGTTGGCGCCGATGGTGTTGATCTCGCCGTTATGAGCAAGCAAGCGAAACGGCTGCGCCAGCCACCAGGACGGATGCGTGTTCGTGGCGTAACGCTGATGGAAAACGACAAAAGCGCTCTCGAAGTTTGGATCCTGCAGGTCGAGATAAAACTCGCGCAGGTGCGCTCCTGTACAAAGAGCCTTATAAACAATCGTCTTTGCAGATAGCGAAGCTATGTAGGTATTCAGGTTTGCGCGTTCGAAGGTCTTGCGCGCCCGATACAGCCGCCGCTCCAACTCGTCGACTTGCATGGCGAACTGGGGGGCGATGATGGCCTGCCGGATCACTGGCATAGAAGCCAGCGCGGTATCTCCGAGCGCTTCTTCATTGACTGGTACATCCCGCCAGCAGAGCAATTGCAATTGCTCCTGTTTCAAAGCGGAACGGAGGGTCTCTTCGCTGACCGCAAGTTCTTCCACGCTGCCAAAGATCATTCCCGCAGCAAGAGGATGGTCATCGCTGATCTGCAGCCGCCGCTCGCGCAAGAACGCTCGAAGTAGCTCGTGCGGCAGGCTCGCGGTAATACCAGCTCCGTCTCCACTGCGTCCGTCGGCGGCGATTGCGCCCCGATGCGCGAGACGCGAGAGAGCTTCGAGTCCCATCTGGAGCACGTCAAAAGAGGGCGTGGCGGAGATTCGCGTAATGAAACCTACCCCGCAGGAGTCGTGCTCAAACCGGGGATCGTACAAGCCTTGCTGCACATTCGCCGCCTTATCAGAAATTTCACAGGTGACACTGCGCCCGAGATTACTATTCAGGTGTATAGGTGGCCGCCTTCGGGTTCCAATCGAAACTTCGGATAGCGCGCATCAGGAAAGCCAATGGACAGCTTGAAAGGGTCGTCTCGGCTTATATTGTTGACTTCTTCATAAGCGGCATTTATAGTTCCTTTCCATCAAAGCAGGCAGACGGTTTCATGATACTAAGCGCATCACAGACGGTAGGGTTCAGCGGAGCTCAGGCTTTGTCTGTGCTTGCCGTCGTTCGAATTTCCCTGCTTACACCTGTCCTTTTGCGGGAAGCAATGGGATGATGGCCTGAAAAGCAACAAGGTTCGAGGCCATCATCCAGCGGATGATGGCCTCAAGTGTTTTAGAAGACTTCAAGGTTTTGTAATGAGCGAGCGCAAGAGAAACAGCGCGGCGATTACCGAAGGGCCAAGCCGGGCTCCGGCTCGCGCCATGCTCAAGGCTGTGGGATTTACGGACGAAGACCTGTGCCGTCCGATTATCGGCATTGCCAACACGTGGACGGAAATTGGTCCGTGCAACTTCCACCTGCGCGAGTTAGCGGCCGCGGTAAAGCGTGGGGTGCGCGAGGCCGGCGGAACTCCCATGGAGTTCAATACCGTCTCCATCTCAGATGGCATCACGATGGGCGCCGAGGGTATGCGTACCTCTCTGGTCAGCAGAGAGGTTATCGCCGACTCTATTGAGCTGGTTGCTCGCGGAAATCATTTCGACGGCCTAGTAGTTATGGTCGGCTGCGACAAGACCATTCCCGGCGCGGTAATGGCTGTTGCAAGACTGAATTTGCCCTCCGTCGTTCTGTACGGCGGCTCCATCGCTCCCGGATCTTTTCGCGGCAAAAACGTCACGATTCAGGACGTCTTCGAGGCGGTCGGAGCGCATAGCCGCGGCAAGCTGGCAGATTCGGAACTAAAGGAGATCGAAGACAAGGCTTGTCCCGGCGCCGGGGCCTGCGGCGGTCAATTCACAGCAAACACCATGGCCATGGTTTGTGAGTTTTTAGGAATCGCCGCGATGGGCAGCGGAGGTGTTCCGGCAACCCACCCTTCAAAGATGAAGCAAGGTCAGGCTACGGGCCGTCTCGTAATGGAACTTGTCGGCGCACAGCGTCTGCCGAAGCAAATTCTTACACGACCTGCGTTTGAGAATGCTGTGGCCAGTGTTGCAGCTACCGGCGGGTCGACAAATGCAGTCTTACACCTGCTCGCAATCGCACACACCGCTGGCGTCCCATTTGTCATCGATGACTTCGAGGGCATTAGCTCACGCGTTCCCCTTATTGCAGACCTCAAGCCTGGTGGCAGGTTCGTTGCTACTGATCTGTTCGAAGCAGGAGGCACTCCGTTGATCGCTCAGCGGCTGCTCGCCGTGGGTCTCCTGCATTCCGATGCGCTTACCGTTACCGGCAAGTCCATAGGAGAAGAGGCGAAGGCCGCGGTCGAAACACCAGATCAGGAAGTGGTTCGTCCGGCAAACAATCCCCTCAAGCCAAGTGGCGGATTTGTGATTCTCAAAGGCAATCTCTCGCCCGAGGGCTGTGTGCTGAAAGTCGCTGGGCACGACTTTCAACATCACTCAGGACCGGCACGCATCTTCGACAGCGAGGAGCAGGCATTTGCTGCGGTGCAAGAGGGCCGTATCAAAGCAGGCGATGTCGTGGTTATTCGCTATGAAGGTCCGAGAGGTGGTCCAGGCATGCGCGAAATGCTCGCCGTTACCGCCGCTCTTGTCGGAGCGGGACTAGGTGATTCGGTCGCGCTACTCACTGACGGACGATTTTCAGGAGCAACTCACGGATTTATGGCTGGTCATGTTGCTCCCGAAGCCATGAGCGGCGGACCGATCGCCGCAGTGCGTGAAGGCGATCTGATTGTCTTCGACCTTAAGAAACGAGAGTTGCGGGTGGAAGTTTCCGATTCCGAATTGAAACAGCGGCTGGCATCCTGGAAGCCGCCCCAGCCCCGATATGGAACTGGGGTAATGGCGAAGTATGCCAACCAGGTGTCGTCGGCTTCGCGGGGAGCCGTGACGATTTAGGCGCAGGAAGTGAAGGAACGATGAGAACTGGTGCGCAAATCCTGTGGGAGTGTTTGATCGGTGAAGGGGTGAAGCACGTGTTTGGCTATCCGGGCGGCGCGATCCTCCCTGCCTATGACGCGCTCTGTGGCTATCCGGAGATTCACCACGTTCTCGTCCGCCACGAGCAAGGCGCCACTCACATGGCAGATGGGTATGCGCGGGCGGGGGGTGGAGTTGGTGTTGCCATGGCGACGTCCGGTCCAGGAGCTACCAACATGGTGACCGGAATCGCCACTGCCATGATGGACTCCTCGCCTATCGTCTGCATCACTGGCCAAGTAGGAAGCAAGTTCCTCGGCACCGATGCGTTTCAGGAAACAGACATTACCGGCATCACGTTGCCGATCACGAAGCACAACTATCTGGTGAAGCGTGCCGAAGATGTCGCTCCCACGCTGCGCGCGGCGTTCCAGCTTGCGCGTAGTGGTCGTCCCGGTCCGGTTCTTGTGGACATCACGAAGGACGCACAGCAGTCCTCATGCGAGTTCGATCGTTCCGCCTACATTCCAATGGCTCTAACAGAAGGCAAACAGAATTTCGACGCTGACCAATATGCCACGGCGATTGACATGATCAACGCATCCGAGCGGCCAGTGATCCTGGCCGGTCACGGAGTCCTGCTTTCAAACGCGATGGACGAACTCCGCGAGTTCGCTGAGCGCGCTTCGATTCCAATTGCGATGACGTTGCTTGGTATCGGAGGCTTCCCTGCTTCACATCCTCTCAATCTGGGAATGATGGGGATGCACGGCGAAGCATGGGTGAATCACGCCATCCAGGAAGCCGATTTGCTCCTCGCCTTCGGCATGCGCTTTGACGATCGCGTAACCGGCACACTCAAGACCTATGCGCCGCACGCCAAGAAGATCCACGTTGAGATCGATCCGGCGGAGATCAACAAGAACGTGCGCGTTGATATCGCTCTGCTCGGCGACGTGCGCCAGGTTCTGACCCGGTTGATTCCCGATTTAGCACGCGAAGACCGGCAGCGATGGCTGCATTACATCGACGAACTCAAGGGCGATTCCGCTGTCCGCGACATTCAGAAGCTGCCCGACAGCGGTCACCTTTATGCCGCACATGTGATCCATGATCTGTGGCGCGAGACCAACGGCAACTCCATCGTTGTCACTGATGTCGGCCAACACCAGATGTGGGAGGCGCAATACTACAAGCACGAGCAGCCCCGTTCATTGATCACTTCCGGCGGCCTCGGCACCATGGGGTTCGCATTGCCTGCGGCCATAGGAGCGAAGTTTGCACGGCCCGAGGCGGAGATCTGGGTGATCGCCGGCGACGGCGGATTCCAAATGACGATGGCGGAACTCGCCACGGCAGCGCAGGAAGAACTCGATCTGAACATCGCTGTGATCAACAACGGATATCTGGGAATGGTGCGGCAGTGGCAGGAGTTCTTCTACGACCGTCGCTATTCCGCAACGCCACTGCTGAGCCCAGATTTCGCCAAACTCGCTGAGGCCTTCGGACTTCTTGGAATCACGGCGCGCAGTCGAAATCAAGTCGCGCCGGCGATTCGCGAAGCGCGACAACGCCGCGGCACTGCGTTGATCAATTTCATGGTGGAACAGGAGGACTCGGTATTCCCTATGGTGCCAAGCGGAGCAGCTCTGCACCAGATGATTCGCCGTCCGAGTCCACTGGTAGAGACAGCGGCATCGGAGGCATGAGTATGGTACGCACATTTATCGTCTACGTTGCCGATCATCCCGGCGTTCTGAACCGTGTTTCATCACTGTTCCGGCGGCGAGGGTACAACATCGAGTCGCTGACAGTTGGGCACACGCATCTGCCAGAGATTTCGCGAATGACAGTAGTAGTCGCAATCGATGCTCAGGGAGCTCCGCTGGTAGAAGCAAACTTGTACAAGCTGCCCGAGGTGCTTCATGTGCATGACATTTCTTCCGTTCCATCGCTCCATCGCGAGTTAGTCATCGTAAAGGTGGCCGCTTCACAGGACGTTCGGCCAGAGGTAATGCGGGTCGTAGAGGCATTCCGCGCCAGGGTTCTTGAAGTCGCAACCGAGTCGCTGGTCATAGAGGCCACTGGATCCGAAGACGTAATCGACAGCTTGATTGAAGGGGTGCGTCCATATGGAATTCTCGAAATGACGCGCACTGGGCGCGTAGCAATGACGCGCGGCAGCGCCCCAGTCTTCGCCCCAGGACAAGTTCCGCCAAAGGGTGCTGCACCATTTTGGAACTCTGGTCACCTCACTGTATTGCGTAACTGTTCTTAGGAAAGGAAATTTTCAATGGCGACGATTTATTACGAAAATTCGGCCGACCTGGCACTTATCAGAGGCAAGAAAGTAGCCGTCTTCGGTTACGGGTCACAGGGGCATGCACATGCGCTGAACCTTCGCGACAGCGGAGTTCAGGTCCGGATTGCGCTAGAGCTTCAGAGCCGCTCGCGATCCAAGGCGCACGAGGCGGGATTCGAAATCCTGGTTCCAAAAGACGCGGCCGCGTGGGGCGACGTTCTGGTCGTCCTTGTACCCGATACAGTACAGCCAAAGCTCTATCAGGAGGCAATCGCGCCCGCACTCTCGGCAGGCAAAACGCTCCTGTTTGCGCACGGCTTCAACATTCACTTCAAGACCATCGCACCTCCTGCAAACGTTGACGTGATCATGATCGCGCCAAAATCGCCTGGGCACCGCGTGCGCGAAATCTTTGCAGAGGGCGGTGGCACACCTGGTCTGTTGGCAGTCCATCAGGATGCGAGCGGCAAAGCAAAGTCGCTCGCTCTTTCCTATGCACAAGGGATCGGTTGCACTCGTGCCGGCGTAATCGAGACAACTTTTGCCGAAGAAACCGAAACCGACTTATTCGGCGAACAAGCTGTCCTGTGCGGCGGCGTGAGCGCGCTGATCAAAGCTGGATTTGAGACGCTGGTAGAAGCTGGATATCAGCCCGAGATCGCATATTTCGAGTGCATGCACGAACTCAAGCTAATTGTCGATCTCATGTATCGTGGCGGACTCAACTTCATGCGCTACTCAGTCAGTGACACCGCGGAATATGGCGATTACACCGGCGGGCCGAAGGTGGTCACGAAGGAGACCTACGCCGCTCTGCGACAAATGCTCGCAGATGTTCGCAGCGGTGACTTCGCGCGCCAGTGGATTGCGGAGAACGAAAATGGACGGCCCTGGTTCAATCAGGTGCGCAGTCGCGAGCGAGAGCACTTGATTGAGCAGGTCGGAGCGAAGTTGCGCTCCATGATGCCGTTCGTTAACCCGGTGAGTATTCGCCCTGATCAAACGGAGGCTCCACCACAGGGCGCGGCCGAAGCAAAGGATGAAAAAAAGGCTGTAGCAGTCTAGAAGGGTGACTCAAATGGCAGTCTATGACATGAACAAGATGCGTCCTGATTATTTAACGCGCGAGTATCGGCGAAAAGTGGCCACTGGGGAGAGCTTGACCCTCGCTCGACTGGAAGCAAAGCAAGGATCGGTAACCAGACCTCACCGCCATGATCACGAAGAGGTGATTTTTGTGCTGAAAGGTTCGTGGCGCTTCCAATTACCAACCGGATCGGTGACGCTGCTACCAAATCAAGTCTTGACGATCCCGCGCGGTGTCGAGCATTCGTCGGAAGTACTCGAAGATGTAGTCGCGATCGATGTTTGCACACCTCAGCGCACGGACTGGATCACGGGCGAGGATCGCGGATTGCATTCGGATCAGGACGAGAGTCTCTGGGCTGTGTAGAACCGGTTTCTTCGGCACGATTGCCGAATACCGCTTCGGGAATGGTCTAGAGGTTGTACTTCTTCACTAAGTGACGGAAGGAACGGTACGAGAGCTTCAACATTTCCGCAGCGCGAGTTTGCACTCCGCCTGATTGCCGGAGTGCGGATTGCAGCATGGAACGCTCCAGATCGGCAACGTATGCTTCCATATCGATTCCGTCGGCAGGCACTGCTACGGAGTCTGTCTGCACAGCGCCCATTGCTTCGGCTGCAGCACGAGCCTTCGAACGCTCCCCGGGCGCACTTACGTTCAGCACTTCCTGGGTTTCCATGGCCACACCGCGCTCGATCGTGTTTTCAAGCTGGCGGACATTACCTGGCCAGTCATATGCAATAAACGCCTCAATGGAATCGTCGGAGATGCGCAGAATGTTCTTTCCCGCAGCCGGTGCGTAGCGCTTCAGAAAATGATTGGCGAGCAATGGAATGTCTTCCTGCCGAGCGCGCAGCGAAGGGACTTCGATAGGAATGACAGAAATCCTGTAGTAGAGATCCTCCCGGAACGTCTTTTCCTGGACCATCTCTTGCAGATCGCGGTTTGTTGCGGCAATTACGCGCACGTCGACTGGAATTTCTGATGTTCCACCCACAGGACGAATCGTGCGCTCCTGCAATACGCGCAGCAACTTCACCTGCATGGCGAGGCTCATCTCGGCGATTTCGTCGAGGAAGATGGTTCCGCCGTTGGCGACTTCAAAGAGTCCTTGCTTGTTCTGGTTCGCTCCAGTAAAGGCGCCTTTCATGTATCCAAAGAGTTCAGTTTCGAGAAGTGTTTCGGGGAACGCGCCACAGTTGACTGAGACAAAGGGCTGTCCGTCTCGCTGAGAACATGTATGAACGGCACGTGCCACTAACTCCTTGCCGGTTCCACTCTCTCCGTGAATCAGAATTGTGCTGCCCGTCGAAGCTACTGTGCGGATGGTTTCTTTCAGCGTATTGATCGCGGAGCTGCATCCGATGATGTTATCGAGCGAATTGCGGCTGGCCGCATCCCGGCGCAGCGCCTGATTTTGGCGACGCAGTTCGATAACCTCGGCAGCGCGGCCAATCGAGACCCTTACTTCGTCCACCAGTGCATTTGGAGTTTTTTGAATGTAGTCAAACGCGCCCGCCTTGACGGCCTGTACTGCGGAATCGAAATCACCCGCTGCAGTAATGAGGACCACAGCCGATTCTGGCGACAAACGATGTGCATGCTTCAGCACCTCGATGCCGTCAATCTTCGGCATCTTGATGTCGGTGACGATCACGTCATAGCGAGCGCCTTCCATCTTTCGCAGTGCCGCCTCGCCGGAGTTTACCGTCTCGACTTTATGTCCCTCTTTGCGTAACGCGATGTCGAGCAGCTCGCGAATCGAACGCTCGTCATCGCACACCAAAACGTTAGCCATTCACTCTCTCCGATACAGCCATGGAGGCCCGCACTCTCTTTTCAGCGACAGTCAGGGCTCGCGGCTGCGCCTGAGCCTGTGGAATGTCGACCACGAACTCGGCCCCTTCCCCGGGCGTAGAGACCGCATAAACACGCCCTTTGTGTGCCTGAACAATCTGGTACACCAAGGCTAATCCAAGACCAGTGCCGCCCTCAAAATTGGATTGAAAGGGTTCAAAGATCTTTTCGAGCTGCTCTGGTGGCAAGCCAACGCCGCTGTCTTTGAACGACAGCGCCCAATTACCACCTCGCGCTCTCAAACTTACTTTAAGCGAGCCACCGTTGGGCATTGCACGAAATGCGTTGTCACACAGGTTCCAGAAGACCTGTTTGAGCCGATCAGTATCGACCAGCGCCAATGCTTCGCGCACCTCGAAGTTGCGAACCAACCGATACTCTGCGCTACCGCGAGACGGCCGATTCTCCATTAAACGCAGAGTGTCATCCAGCAAGAGCAGCAAGTCATGCTGGGCAAATTTGTAGTTTTTTTCGCGCGAGTACGATAGGAAGTCGGAAATGATGTTGTTCAAGCGCTCCGACTCGCGGCGCACGATGTCGACGAGCACCTGCTGCTCCTCATTGAGCGTCGCCATAGTTGAGAGCACCTGGACCGAGCCTGCGATCGATGACAGCGGATTGCGAATCTCGTGCGCGATGCCGGCCGCGAGGCGTCCAATGGCAGAAAGACGATCGCGCTGGCGAATCTCGTTTTCGAGACGCCTCACCTCGGTGAGATCGGCGAATGTGTAAACAAAGCCCACGATCTCCCCGTCATGAATCGTCAGCGGCGTGACCGTAAGGCCAAAGATCTTCTCCCCATCTGGAGTGGCCGCCCGCAACTCGTCCTGCACTGGATAGGCATCCGGTTCAGGCATCGGATCAATGAAGACCGATGAAATGTGAGTCCCCAGCATGTCACTCAGGCGGCGGCCTAGAAAGTTCAAACCTGGCTGGTTAACCAAGCTGATGCGGCCCTCGAGATCGGTCGTAATGAGGCCACCGCGCATCGAGTGCAGGATGTTTTCCTGCATGACCTGGAGGTCTTGCAGCTCGTCGCTCTTCACGTGAAGCTCGACACCGACTTGCCGCAGCTTCGCGCTCAGATTGCTCGCCAGGTAAGCGATGGCCATGTAGGCGAAGAAGTTGACGCCAACGACGAGCTGAACCGACTTCAAGTCTGGACGCGATACGGAGAACGAGCGAATAATCTGGTAATACGACAGATCTAGGATTGCGCCGAACGCAATGAAGGAGAGCGCTGCGGTCAGGTATGCCCACCATCGGGGTAACAGGATGCTGGCAACAATGATGACAAGCGGGTAGAGAAAATTGAAAGAAGTATCAATTCCGCCGGTAATGTAGATAACAGCGGTGGTGAGTGCGAGATCGCTAATTACCTGAATGCGCGCCTGCAGCGCAAAATCTTCCCAGACTGAATACAGCAGCAGGAAGAACACTCCGACGGTGTACCAGAGCAGGATGACGCTGACGAATGCCCACTCAGAGACATTCGTATGAGTGAGCCGGATAATCGTAAGCCCGATACCAAGCAGGAAGGTGATGATGATGATTCTCACCTTCACCAGCCAGCTCAACCACGTTCGTTCGTCGAAAGTACGCATGGGAGTTTAGAAGTGAACGATCGAGGGGCCGTGCTTTTGCAAGATTTCTACAACCACTCAATAAATAACAAAAAGCCTAGGCGGAGGCCGTATTTCGGCCTCCGCTCGATTCGATTAGCCGGAAAGCTTCGCGATCATGGCGAAGAGCGGCATATACAACGAGATGACGATACCGCCCACCGCGACGCCCAGGAATGCAATCATCAACGGTTCAAGCATCGTCAGCAAATCTTTCGTTGCTGCGTCGACTTCGTCCTCGTAGAAATCGGCGATCTTTTGCAACATGTTGTCCATTGCGCCAGTGGCTTCGCCGACGCCGATCATCTGCGTGACCATGTTTGGAAACACTCCGCATTCTTTAAGCGGATCAACGATGGTTCGGCCTTCCTCGATAGCCTTACGCACTTTCAGAAGCGCCTCTTCGAGCACAGCGTTACCGGAGGTTCGGGCTGTAATCGAAAGTCCCTCAAGGATCGGCACGCCCGAGGTTATAAGAGTTCCCAGAGTGCGAGTAAATCTCGCCACCGCGATCTTCCGCAGTAGTACTCCAACGACAGGCATTTTGAGCAGGAGGTTATCGGTAATGTATTTGCCCTTGCGATCCTTTCTAACCTGCTTGATGCCAAAGATGGCGGCCACCAGACCGACGATGGCAACCCACCAGAAGTTCTGCACAAACTGGCTGAAGCTGATGACGATTCGCGTTGGGAGTGGCAGGTCGACGCCCAGTCCAGCAAACAGCTTTTCAAAAATGGGAACCACGAATTTGAGAAGCGCGCCGACGACTAATACAGCGATGCTGATAACTGAAACCGGGTAGATCAACGCCGACTTCACCGCAGACTTCAGTTTGACTGCCTTCTCTACGTACGCAGCCAGACGTTGAAGGATGACATCCAGAATACCGCCGGTCTCACCCGCCTCAACCATATTGGTCGTCAAATCATCGAATACTTTCGGGTACTGACGCATTGCGTTCGCGAGAGTCGAGCCACCTTCCACCGTCACTCGAACACCGGTGAGCGACTTCTGGAACGCTGGGTTTTCTTGATTAGCCGCCAGGATTTCGAGGCATTGCACGAGTGGCAAACCGGCGTCGATCATTACAGAGAACTGCCGGAAGAAAATGGCGATGTCCTTCACCGGGACCTTGCCAGAACCGACCGTGGGAAGCGTAAACTCCTTGCCTTTTTCCTTGATGACAATGTTGGCAATGCGCTCTTTGCGCAAGTTTGCCTGGAGCACCTGCTTGTTCGTAGCCTCGCGCTCGCCGGCGACCTTGGTTCCGCCAGCATCGACTCCCGAAAATTTATAAATCGGCATCGCTATCTCCTGCGTTTCGTCCAGGCCTCAGCCATGGCAACGTTGCTATTTGCGTCCGGCGGCTGGCGCTGCTTTTGCAACGGCCGCCTGACCGCGATTAATCATCTCCTGCAGCTCGTCAGGCATCGACGAACGCAGTAACGCTGTTTCGAGCGAAATCTGCTTGCTGAAATACAAACTTGCTAACGACTGATTGAATGTCTGCATTCCGTATTTGTCCTGGCCCGACTGCATCGCCGAATAAATCTGGTGGATCTTGTCTTCGCGGATCAGGTTACGCACGGCTGCATTGGGCACAAGAATTTCCATCGCACATGAACGTCCTTGTCCGCCAATCTTTGGCAGCAGCGACTGGCAAAGAACCCCCTCGAGCACCAGCGATAGCTGGGCGCGAATCTGGGATTGCTGGTGCGACGGAAAAACATCGATTACACGGTTAATCGTGGAAGCGGCGGAGTTCGTGTGCAAGGTGCCGAAAGTGAGGTGGCCCGTCTCGGCAATGCGCAGCGCCGACTCGATCGTCTCCAAGTCGCGCATCTCACCGATCAGAACGACGTCCGGATCCTCGCGCAGCGCGGCGCGCAAAGCGTCGCTGAACGACTTCGTATCCGAGTGCACTTCGCGCTGATTTACGAGGCAATTCTTGTTTTGGTGGACGAACTCGATCGGGTCTTCGATGGTGATGATGTGATCGTGACGCTCGGTATTGATCTTGTCGATCATTGCGGCAAGCGTTGTCGATTTTCCCGAACCTGTCGGCCCAGTAATCAGGATGAGTCCCCGCGGCTTTTCGCACAACTTTGCCACAATGGGCGGAAGATTGAGCTGTTGGAACGACCTGATCTCAAACGGGATCACACGAAACACAGCGCCGGTAGCTCCACGCTGGTTGAAGAGATTGCCACGGAAGCGCGCCAGCCCCTTCAAACCGAATGAGAAGTCGAGTTCGAGGTTCTCTTCGAAGCGGTGTTTTTGCGCGTCGGTCAATACGCTATACGCCAGCTGCTTAGTTTCTGACGGGCTGAGCATCGGCAAGTCGAGTGGCTGAAGATGGCCATGCACTCGCACCTGTGGTGGGGAATTCGTGGAGATGTGCAGATCGCTTCCGCTCATCTCCAACATCTTTTTCAAAAGATCACTTAATGTCGCAGTCATCGGTTCCTCTGTTCGAGCCCAACCTCAATAGATTTTTCTCACCACGTCACATTCAGTGTCGCGGTGCGCCAACACGAATCGCCCTCATCAATGCACGGTTTCACGAGCAACCTCTTCCATCGTGGTGACACCATCCGCGACCTTTCGCAAGCCGCTGCCGCGAAGCGTAATCATGCCACGCTCCATTGCTTTCTTCTTAAGTTCCACCGCGGACGCTCCGACCAGAATCAACTCACGAATCTCGTCGTCGATCTCCATCACCTCATAAAGTCCGGCACGCCCCTTGTAGCCGCTGCTGTTGCAGACTGAACAGCCTTTACCCTTCGATACCTTTGCCGTCTTCAACTGCTCTTGGGTAAAACCAGCATCCAGCAGAGCCTGCGGATTCATCTCGACCGGCTCGATACAATTTGCGCAGATACGACGAATGAGTCGTTGAGCAACAATCAAGTGCACAGCAGTCGCCACGAGAAAAGGCTCGATGCCCATGTTCATGAGTCGGCTGATGGTTTCCGGAGCGCCGTTTGTGTGCAGCGTCGAGAGCACAAGGTGGCCCGTAAGAGCTGCTTTGATGGCGATCTCCGCAGTCTCGAAGTCGCGAATCTCGCCCACCAGAATCGTGTTTGGATCCTGACGGAGGAATGCGCGTAGAGCAGCGGCGAAGTTCAGCCCAATAGCTTCCTTCATCTGCACCTGGTTGACACCGGCAAGCTGAAATTCGACCGGATCCTCCGCGGTCATGATGTTCGTGTCTGGCTTGTTGAGAAGCGAAATCGCGGAATACAGCGTGTTGGTCTTGCCTGAACCGGTGGGACCGGTCACCAGCACCATGCCATAAGGTTTCAAGACAGCGCGCTGAAACTTCTCGAGAGACTCAGGCTCGAAGCCAAGCTTCGTCATATCGAGGCGCAAATTCTCTTTGTCGAGGAGACGAAGTACGATCTTTTCGCCCCAAAGTGTCGGCAGACAGTTCACGCGAAAGTCGAGCTGCTTCTTCCGCCCGTTGAGTTGCATTTTCAGCATGATGCGTCCGTCTTGCGGCAGGCGCTTCTCGCTGATGTCGAGCTTCGACATGATTTTGATACGGGAGGTGATTGCATCCTTCAGCTTCAGCGGGGGCTGCATGATGTTCTGCAGGACGCCATCGATACGGAAGCGAACTCGATACTCCTTCTCGTAGGGCTCGATGTGAATATCGCTGGCGCCACGTTTCACAGCGTCCGTGAGGATCAGGTTTACGAGTTTTACGATCGGCGCCTCTTCGGCGCTCTTCTCCAGGTCAGAGGCATTAATCTCCTCAGCGTCGGCCTGCAGCTCGAGCTCGGCCTCTTCACCCATGGAGGAAATAATGTCTTCAAGATTCTCCTGCTCCGCCTCCGGTGATGCGTAAGCCTGTTCGATCCGGTCCATGATCGCGGTCTCGGAGGCAACTACGGGCTCAATGTTGAACCCGGTCATGAACTTGATATCGTCCATGGCGAAAACATTGGTCGGATCCACCATGGCGATCGTGAGCGACGCGCCTACTCTGCTAAGCGGAAGGATCTGATGTTTGCGTGCGGTCTCCTGCGGAATAAGCTTTATGACATTCGGATCGATTTCGAAGAATTGCAGGTTAATAGCCGGAACACCGTACTGACGGCTGAGAAAGTTCGTGACCTCCTCATCCGTGAGCAGACCCATCTTGACCAGAACGGATCCAAGCCGGCCACCAGTTTCTCTTTGCTTCCTAAGCGCCTGAGTCAGCTGGTCATGATTAATGACTTTTTCCCGAACCAGGAGATCGCCCAATCGTTGAGACATACTCTCGCTTTCCCAGACCGGATCGCTCCGGTCTCAACAATTCCCTTCGATGGATTGGACAACGCGACAGCAACCGCACGGCTTCTGCTGATCGTTACGCGCTCTCGCGCTCCACGAACATCTCGTACAGATCAGGCAATTAATCGCAGAATGTGCGAGGTGACATTTATTGTCAACGCAGAAAGGCTGCAAACGGAAGAAGGAAAACTACTTAGTTACTAAGGACATACACCATCGTTATCCGTCGGAAAAGAGCAGTTAGCTCAGCATTCAGCCCATCTGAGTCAGTGGATTAGCGTTATGTCAGCAGAAGCAGGCATCCCGTCAATTGATGAAGAATGTGGCTGAATGCTGACGGCTGAGTACTGGAAGATTCAAAACAAGAACCGGTCTCGAAAGACCGGTTCTTGATTCTCAATCTCGACCTTACCGTAGCAATCCCGACAATCCGGGGAGGCTCTTCGTAATGTCGTTGAAGATCACCATCGCTGCGAACAGCACGAGGAAAACGAACGCTGCCTGGTAAATTCGCTCTTTAATGTGCAGGCTGATGTCGCGCCGCATCAATCCTTCGATCAGCAGGAGCAGGATTACGCCGCCGTCCAAAATGGGAATCGGAAAGAGGTTGAAGATTCCAAGATTTAGGCTGATACCCGCCATCAGAAGAAGCAGAGGTGTCCATCCAGGCTCGCGAGCGGCTTCACCGGAAACCTTCGCGATATCAATGGGACCGCTCATCATCTTGACCGAAACCTTGCGCTGGACCATCTTCTCGACGAGTTCAACCAGAAGGAAGGCGTACTTCTTGTTCGTCTCAATCGATCGGCTTAGTGCCTGCGTGAACGTCAGCCGGTCGATGTGCTGCGGTACACCTGGAGAGAAACCAATCCGGTAGCGCTCCGCGCCCTCGCCATTCGGAGCGAGCACTGGAGTCATTTGGTACTTGCTGGCCTTGCCGGCACGCATCACCGTGACCTCGACGGGTTTTCCCTTGTCTTGCTGCAGGAAGTGCGTCAACTCGCCAATGGAGTGGAGCCCAATGCCATTTATGGCAAGTATTTCGTCTCCCTTACGAATACCCGCTTTGTAAGCAGGCATGTTCTGTTCCATCGCTTCGACGGTGATGCCGGCTGCTGGCTCCAAGCCAGCCTCTCCGGCCCGGCTCGGACCGTAAGTGTCAGGCGTTAGCGTCGTAGAAACAGTCTGATCGCCACGTTTCACAGTGACTGGAAGCGGCTGCTGTGGGCTAATCGTTATCTTAGCCTTAGTATCTTCCCAAAGCGGACTCGAGATCCCATCGATCTCCGTGATCAGGTCGCCGGGCATCAGCCCCGCCTTTGCGGCAGGAGAGTTCTCCTCGACCCATCCGACTCGCGTCGGCTGATCGAGATACCAGTCGTGCGAGTAGTGCACCATGAACACGCCGGTTACGATGCCGACCGCCAGCAGGATGTTCATCGTGGGGCCAGCGACGGCTATGAGCAGCCTTTGCCAGCGCGGATGAGAGACAAACTCTCCAGGGTCGCCCGTGCGAGCCTCCATCGGATTCTCGCCCGCCATCTTGACGTAGCCGCCCAGCGGGAGAGCACTAATGCGATAGTCGGTATCGCCGCGCTTGATGCCGAACAAACGCTTGCCAAATCCGAGAGAGAAAACGTCAACACGAACCCCGCAGAGCTTCGCCACTGCATAGTGGCCAAACTCGTGCACAAGGATCATTACACCGAGCACGAACGCAACGGCCACAACGGCGTATGCGGTGCCGACAAGAAAATTAGTCAATGGTTGCATCTTACGATTTCAGTGATTCCAATGGGCTGAAGCTTAATGAGTGTACACCCCCAAAGCAGGGGCCAACGGCCTTTCACGCCTTGTTACCTCGGCAGCAAAGGCCCTTGCTTCGGCATCAATTTGCAGTACTTGTTTAATAGATTCAGGATGTGCCTGAGTAGTTTCGTCCACCACCCGTTTTATTGTCCGCGGAATGCCCTCAAAACCAATCACACCGTCCAAGAATGCTGCCACCGCAACCTCATCAGCTGCATTGAGCGCGATTGTCTTGGCTCCCCCTGCCTCGGCAGCTTCATACGCCAATTCGAGACAAGGAAATTTCTTCATATCTGGAGGGCAAAAGTCGAGCTTCCTCAGGCCCGTTAGATCGAACTTCAATTCTGATTCCAGCCGCTCCGGATATGTCAGTGCATACAGGATTGGAAGCCTCATGTCTGTCACCGATAGTTGAGCAAGAATGCTGCCGTCACGGAATTCCACCAAAGAGTGAATCGTAGACTGCGGATGCACGATCACCTTCACGCGCTCGGGCGGCAGATGGAAGAGCCGGCACGCCTCGATGACTTCGAAACCTTTGTTCATCAGAGTTGCTGAATCGATGGTGATGCGCTTCCCCATCTTCCACGTGGGATGATTCAGTGCCTGCTGCACAGTAATGCGGCTGAATTCAGATTTCGGTGTGTTCAGGAACGGGCCACCCGAGGCAGTGAGCCACACGGCAGTAACTTCGCCGAGGCTGCCTCCGCGCATGCACTGGTGGACGGCATTGTGTTCGCTGTCAATCGGAAGGAGCGGCTTGCCTTGACGTCGGGCTTCGGCGGTAATCAACTCTCCCGCTGCCACCAGGCATTCTTTATTCGCTAAGCCAACCCACTTCCCTGCCCGTACTGCTTCATACGTAGCCTCAAGACCTGCGACTCCGACGATGCCGCTCACTACAAAATTCGCCTCGGGCTGGGTAGCAACCTGAACTGTGCCCGCGGCACCGGAAAGAACTGGAATTCGCAGATCTGCGGCACCGAGCCGATCTCGCAACTCCGACGCGCGTTCCTCGGTCGCCATTGAAACCAAGCCGGGCTTCCACCTGCGGCATTGCTCGAAAGCAAGATCAACATTGCCGCCCCCTGCCAAAGCAACAACACTGAAGCGCTCTGGGTAGGCCTCGACAATCTTGAGCGTGCTAATGCCGATTGATCCAGTGGAGCCAAGGATGGCCATCCGGCGCTTGGAATCGGGAGAAGCTACCAGCAGAGAGGCTGGATTAAGAGGGTTACTCACGTCTTAGAAGTTTATTTTGCGGAAGGAACAATAATACCACAACACCGGAGAGGCCAGAAGCAGCGCGTCTATGCGGTCGAGAATGCCGCCATGTCCCGGAAGCAGACTTCCGGAATCCTTGACGTCGGCGCCGCGCTTCATCATTGACTCCGCAAGGTCGCCTAGCTGAGCGGCGATGTTGATCGACACCGAAACCAGGATCGCCATCCAGATCGCATTGGGCTCTGGCATTGGTCTTCCAGAAAGCACACTCTCGCCTGCCAGCAGCTTCCAGTCGTACAGTCTTTCCGCGATGGGGCGGTTGTAAACCAGCATTAAGGTTCCAATAGTCATGCTGCCAACTATCGAGGCAGCCGCGCCCTCCCATGACTTGCCAGGACTGATGCGCGGCGCCAAACGATGCCGACCGATCGAGCGTCCCACATAGTAGGCGCAGATATCACCTGCCCACACGACGAGCAATAGATAGAGAATCGCGAATGCTCCGTCGGGGATTAGACCACGAGTAAAGAGGAGGAATCCCAAAGTGATACCGATATATGGCAGCGCCATGTATGACACTGCCGCGGAGGGAAGCGCCTGGCGCACGTCCTCTGTGTGCATGGCGGCTACCAGCAACACAAATGGCATTAGGCTGACTACGACTAGCAAAATCTGATATTGCGTCCAGGGATCGCGCAGCGTCTGCAAACCGGGTAACCCTAGGGGACGTACTCCACGGATCACAACCGAAATATAGTAGTAGCCGAGCACTGCGAGCACAGCGACATACGTGAGTGTCCGCAATGGCTTCAGATTGTGCGCCGCCGCAATGTTCAAGTACTCATCGGCGGAGGGCAAAGCGATCATGGCGAGAATGAGTGCAAAGAGCCAGAACGGCGCTTTGAAAACCGCCAGCACCACGAGGGGTACGAGGACAATTGCGGTGAGAACGCGCTGCATTTGCAGGAATTAAATCATCTCGAGGAGTCGCGCGAAAGTGATTGAAAGGTGTCTATTTGTGCAACGCCAGCTCACTGGCTAGCGAATCGTCCTGGCCAGTACCGTTGGAAGAAGCACTCAGCCCGCCGTAGCGCCGCTCCCGCTGTTGATAGTCGGCGATGGCCTCGAGGAGATCCACGCCTTCAAAATCGGGCCATAACTTGCCAGTCACATAGATTTCGGCGTACGCGATCTGCCACAGGAGGAAGTTGCTGACGCGAAGTTCTCCGCTGGTTCGAATTACCAAATCGGGATCAGGCATCGTGCCATATAAGTGCCGGCTCACGATGTCTTCATCGATATGGAGATGATCGATCCCGCCGTTGTTCTTCGCGGCGGTGAGGATCGATCGGAAGGCATCGACGATTTCGGCGCGGGCTCCGTAGTTGAGCGCGAGAGTCAAAACCATGCCCGTATTGCCGGCAGTCGCCTCTTCAGCCCACCTAAGTCGTTCCTGCACCGCATCCGGCAGCTCATGAATGCGGCCAATGTACGTGAGACGGACATTGTTGCGGTTCAGCCGCGGAACTTCCTGCTTCAGGTACTGACGCAACAACCGCATGAGAAAATCAACCTCGGTGCGCGGACGGCGCTTCCAGTTTTCTGCCGAGAACGCGTATAGCGTCAGGTAAGACAAACCGATTCGCGCTGCTGTCTCGACAACTCCGCGCACTGTCTGTACCCCGCTGCGATGTCCGACAAACCTAGGCAGGTGTCGCCGGTTTGCCCAGCGGCCGTTGCCATCCATAATGATGGCTACGTGGTGCGGAATCTGGCTAGGATTAAGGCGCGAATAGATCGCGCGCTCCTTTGCCGACAACTCATCGACATTGCCACTGTTTTGTTGCAAGTGCTTCATGGCGCAAAGTAGTACGTTATCACAAGGCATGAGCGCATGTCATGGGGCGATGGCCGCCACAATCGATAAGAACAACTAAGTTTCCGAGGCAAGAGGGCCGCGAAGCAACAATCATGTCTGACACATCGCGGGAGATCCTTCGCCCAAAAGGATGGGCTCAGGATGACAGTCTCTCAAGACCACTCAGTTGTTGTCGAGTCATCGGAAGATCGAAATAACAAAAGGCCGGAGAGAATCCCCGGCCTTCCTAATTCTGGGATCGGACTTCAATTAATCTTCACACAAACCGCTTTCGTCTCTGTGTAGAGCTCGAGAGCTTCTTTGCCCATCTCACGGCCCCAACCGGATTGCTTGTAACCGCCGAAAGGCATGGCCGCGTCGAATACGTTGTAGCAGTTGATCCACACCGTGCCCGCTTTGAGCTTGTTGGCGAGGGAATGGGCCTTGCCGATGTCTTTCGTCCAAATGCCCGCAGCAAGTCCATAGCTAGTGTTGTTGGCTTCGGCGGCGATTTCGTCGACGCTTTTGAACGGCATCGCCGTGACTACCGGTCCGAAAATCTCCTCTTGGACGACTTTCATTTTGGGATTGGTATTGACCAGAACGGTCGGCTCAACGAAATAACCACGATTGCCGACTTTCTTCCCACCAACCACGGCCTTTGCACCTTCACTCAGGCCCGCCTCCATGTAGCCGCACACGCGTCGGAACTGCTCTTCGGAAACCAGTGGTCCCATTTGAGTATCTGTGTTCATCCCCGGACCCACGCGAATCTTTTTCGCTGATTCCGAAACACCTTCGACTACCTTGTCAAAGATTTTGTCTTCGATGAAGAGTCGCGAGCCTGCGCAGCAGCACTGTCCGTGGTTGAAGAAGATAGCGTTGGCGGCACCAGCGGTCGCTTTGTTCACGTCGGCATCGTCGAACACGATGTTCGGCGACTTGCCGCCCAGCTCAAGCGTTACCTTTTTCAGATTTCCGGCTGCAGCGTGGACAATCAACTTGCCGACTTCGGTCGAGCCGGTAAAAGCAATCTTATCCACATCAGGGTGGGCTGCCAACGCAGCGCCAGCCGTTTCGCCGAATCCGGTGACAATGTTCAACACGCCGGGAGGAAGTCCGGCTTCCATCGCCAGTTCTCCCAGCCGCAGTGCAGACAGAGGAGTCTGCTCCGCCGGCTTAAGAATGACCGTGCATCCGGTCGCGAGGGCAGGTCCCAGTTTCCATGCAGCCATGAGCAGCGGGAAATTCCATGGGATGATCTGGCCAACGACTCCGATTGGCTCGCGTCGCGTGTAGGCGAAGAACGGTCCTGAAATGGGAATCGTGCTGCCCTCGATCTTCGTTGCCCATCCCGCCATGTAGCGAAACAGGTCCACGGCCAATGGAACGTCGGCTACTCGCGAAACCGAGATTGGCTTGCCATTGTCGAGGGTCTCAAGTTCTGCGAATTCTTCGGTGTGCTGTTCGAGCAGGTCGGCGATCTTCCACATGATGCGGCCGCGCTCACTGGCCGACATTTTTGCCCATGGACCGGATTCAAAGGCCCGGCGCGCGGCTTTTACGGCAGCGTCGATATCGGCTTTGTCACCTTCGGCCACTCGGGCGAGCACTTCACCAGTTGCGGGATCGATGGAATCGAATGTCTTGCCCGACGATGCAGCGACCCATCTGCCGTCGATTAGAAGTTTTCTGGGGGTTGCTAAAAATTGACTTACTGCATCCTGCATTTGCAGCGGAGTTGCTGTTGCCATACTGCCTCCTCAGAAGTGAGGTTGGAAGGAACCTTGGATATTACCACCGGAAGCTGCTACGCGGGGAGGGCATGGCTGGTGACGAGCGAATACAAAGCACACAAGGTGCTCACGAAGGGTACGAAGGGAAGTCGGATTGAAATCGTGACCTCTCGGCTTTTAGGCCTTCGTCCCCTTCGTGTTGTCTTTTGGGGTCAGGCTGCGGCTGCGGCTTTCTTTCTCTGCTCGCGAACACGCTCAACGTTCCTGGTGATGTTCTCAACCTTCTGCTGCGCCTCAGGCGAGCTGGTTAGAAAATCTTCAATTCGTTTCCAGAACATTGGATTGACGTTCTCGCGGAGCGGTGGCAGGAACGGTTTCAGCTTCACGTAGTTGAAAATCATCTCGTTGCAGTTGTCGAGAAACAAATGTTGATCGAGAGCGCCGCGAGCGACGAAAGACATCGCCATGTCCCAGTAGGAGGTCACCTGGCGGAAGTAGGCGAATTCTTTCCCTCCGGCCGCAAACAGTTTGCCGAGCTCCTCAAAACTGCTAGGCCAGAATTCGAACGTCATGAACTTGCGGGCGTCCCGCATCACCGGTTCGCAACGCATTTGGTACAGGCGCAAGATAATATCGACATCGCCATGTGTTGCCGTGTTGGTCATACCTGGAGAGAGATTTTGATCAGCCATTGCGGAACTCCTTTTGAAATGGATGGAGGCCGCTATCGTAACCGATTTCACCCTGCCGCGCGCTCATCTTTGGACTTTTGAATGGTACAAAATGCCCCTAGGAGCACTTAGACATCGAATAATGAAGAGCTATGCGACTGCCACCGGCTCTTTGGTAGCGACCTGCTTGGAGTAATCGCATTTCACTATTGGAGCCGCGGCAGCTTCAACCGCGCCATCGCCTTTGGCTTTGCTTGGCTTCTTCTTGCGCTTAGGCTGAGGCTCTTCCTCTTCGGCGGCAGTGCGCTTGTTGTTGGGGCACACCAGGAAGGTGCCTGCTTTCAGATTCTTCTCCAGCAAGTACGGACTGCCACACTCCGGACACTGCTCGGCCACAGGTTTGTATGCCGACGTGAACTCGCACTTCGGGTAGTTCGAGCAGCCGTAAAAGATGTTGCCGCGACGACGGGCTTTCTTCTCTACCAACTCTCCATCCTTCCGCCCTTCCGCGGCGCATAGCGGGCAGCTCACTCCAATGAAGTTCTGCTTTACGTACTTGCATTCGGGATATCCGCTGCAAGACACGAACTCGCCATAGCGTCCATGACGCAGCACCATGTTGCGACCGCATTTCGGACAGATCTCCTCAAGCGGAACGTCGGGAACCTTCTTGCCCTGATCGAGACGCCGCGTAGTCTTGCACTCTGGATATCCGGTGCATGCCATGAACTGGCCGAAGCGCCCACGTTTGAGGACCATCGTGCGTCCGCAGTTCTCGCAATATTCTTCCTGCGTAGTTTCCTGCAGGTCGGCATTCTCAAGATCGGGTAGATCGATTACGTTCTCTTTGGTGAACGTGCAGCTGTTGGGATCCTCTTTGTCATATGAGCTGCAGGCAAAGAATGACCCGAACTTGCCCCATTTGAGCACCAGCGGCGAGCCACAGCGCTCGCACTTCTCATCGGTGGGCTTCTCCATGCGCTTCACATTTTCCATGTGCTTCTGCGCATATTTGAGGTCTTTCTGGAAGCGCTTGTAGAACTCCGACATCGCGTCGGTCCACTTCTCTTTACCCTCTTCGATCTCGTCGAGTTCTTCTTCGAGGCGTGCGGTATATGCAGGATCGAAGATCTCGGCGAAGTTCTTCACTAGAAGATCGGTTACAACCAGACCGATCTCCGTCGGCACGAACTTGCCACCGATCTTCTGCACGTACTGGCGCTCCTGAATCGTGCCCAGGATCGCCGCATATGTCGAAGGACGTCCGATACCACGCTCTTCGAGTTCCTTCACCAGCGATGCTTCGTTATAGCGCGGAGGAGGTTCTGTGAAGTGCTGCTCCGGTTTCAGATCCTTCAGTGTGAGCTTTTGTCCTTCTTCCAGGGGCGGCAGTTTGTGTTTAAGCGCCTCGTCCTCTTCGTCCTTGCCCTCTTTCGATTCCTCGTACACCTTGAGGAAGCCTTCGAACTTAAGTACTGAGCCGGTCACCCGGAAGTTATACGTCCGATCCGCGACCGCATCGATATCGACTGTCGTCTGGTCGAAAACAGCAGGCATCATTTGCGACGCTACAAAGCGCTGCCAGATGAGCTTGTAAACCTTGTATTCGTCTTCCTGAAGATATTGCTTTACCGAATCGGGATGACGCATGACTGAAGTCGGACGAATGGCTTCGTGAGCTTCCTGCGCCTCCTTCTTGGACTTGTAAACGTTCGGCGATTCGGGCATAAACTGCGTTCCATAATTGGAACCGATTAGCTCGCGCACTTCGTCGAGCGCGTCTTGCGCGACTCGAACTGAGTCGGTGCGCATGTAGGTGATCAGGCCGACCGAGCCTTCATCGCCCAACTCGATGCCCTCGTAGAGACGTTGCGCGATCATCATCGCGCGCTTGACGCTGAAGCGCAGTTTGCGCGAGGCGTCCTGCTGAAACTTGCTGGTCGTGAACGGCGCAGCCGCGCTGCGGCGGCGTTCCTTCTTCTCAACAGAACGTACACTCCATTGCCCCTGATGCAGAGCATTAGTGATCTTTTCGGACTCATCGCCGTTCGGAATCTCGATCTTCTCACCACTGATCCCAGTGAAGCGCGCGTCAAAAACAGGAGGCTTAGAGAGGTGCGCGTCGATCGTCCAGTATTCCTTCTTCTCGAAGGCTTTGATTTCACGCTCGCGCTCAACGATGAGTCTAAGGGCAACGGTCTGCACCCTTCCTGCTGACAGACCGCGACGAACCTTGTCCCAGAGCAATGGAGAAACCTGGTACCCAACAATACGATCGAGCACGCGGCGCGTTTGCTGGGCATCGACCAGATTCCAGTCGATGTCCCGCGGATGATCGAAGGCGGCCTTAACGGCTTTCGACGTAATCTCATTGAACGTCACACGTTGGATAGGAATGCCACTGCCGCGCTTCTTTTTGGGCTTCGATTCTCCTAGTTCTTCGTAGAGATGCGCGGCGATAGCTTCGCCTTCACGGTCCGGATCGGGAGCGAGGTAGATGGCCGAGGCGTTCTTTGCCTTCCTCTTGAGGTTCGTCAGAACCTTCTCTTTACCGGGAATTACGATGTATTCAGTCTCGAAGTCGTTATCGAAATCGACACCGATCTTGCTCTTCGGCAGATCCTTGACATGCCCGAGCGAGAAATCGACGTCATAGTCCTTTCCCAGATATTTATTGATCGTTTTCGCCTTACCCGGCGACTCAACGATGACCAAAGCTTTGGACAATGTTCTTTTCCTTAACGTAAAGTCTGTTGCGAAACTATCACAAGCCGAAAGCTGTCGGCCAACCCCCTCAAAATGTCTTCACGTAATTTTTGCCTGGAAGCGGCTTTATCTTTCCCGCCAGCTCTAGCTCAAAGAGTGCGGAGAAAATCTCCGATGAGGAAATCTCTCCCTCCAGCTTTTCAATGATGACATCCAGCTGGGTAGCCTCGTCCGGCTTCAGCAGCGCGTAAATACGCTTCTCGTGCGGCGAGAGTTTCGAATCCGCGAATAGAGATGCTTCAGCCGGCTCGGGGGATTCAACCCGCCAGCTCGCCTCGAGGTGCAGCTTGATGTCTGCGGGAAATTCTTCCCACACGTCCTCCCATGTCGCGGTGAGCTTAGCGCCCTGTTTTATCAGCGTGTTAGGACCCCACGAGTTTCGGTTCGTGACATTGCCGGGGACGGCGAAAATGTCTCTCCCCTGCTCCAGCGCGCAGCGAGCCGTGATGCGAGTTCCGCTGTACTCACCCGCTTCCACGACGAGAACTCCCAGAGAGAGACCGCTGATAATTCGGTTCCGAATTGGGAAGTTCTGAGGCGCCGCAAACGTTCCTACCGGGAACTCGGATACCAGTGTTCCTCCCGCAGCAACAATCGCCTCTGCGATCCGCCTGTTGTCTCGTGGATAGGGGACATCGATTCCAGTTCCCCAAACTGCAACTGTCTTGCCTTTGCCATTGAGGGCTCCGCGATGAGCATGAGTATCTACTCCCCGGGCCATGCCGCTGACGATCACCAGCCCGCGGCACGCAAGATCGTTCGATAGGCGCTCCGCCATGCCCATTCCGTATGGCGTCGGATGGCGAGTTCCGACTACTCCCAGGCCAGGTTCAGCCAGTACGTCAGCATTCCCGCGGACATACAGCAGCAACGGCGGATCATAGATTTCCTTGAGCCGGGCCGGGTAGCGCGCATCCTCGAAGGAGATGATCTCTGCGCCGACGTCGCGGGCTTTCATGAACTCTTCTTCTGCTCGCGAGAAGGACTTTCCTAGCGCGATCGACTGAGCCGCAGCCGCTGGTAATGCTGCTGCCTCAAGCTCGGTAAGAGAGGCATTGAATACGCGTTCTACACCGCCAAATCGCCGGACAACTCGATGTCCCCGAATGGGACCCATCGCGGGCGTAAGCATCAGCGCAAGCCAATGCAGACTGGCCACATCGGGCTGAGTTGACTGAGGGAGAGCGGCGGAGTCAGTCATCGGAGGAAACTGGACGCGGAAGATACAGTGAGGACGGTGAGAGTGTCAAGAAACGAAAGGATCGGGTGATCGGGCCATCGGGTGATTGGGTGAAGTTAGAGTCGGATTATTTCGCAGTCGAGTGATTCTAGCGATTTTCAAGTAACTAAATCGCGCAATGACGAAATTACAAGTTCGCTTTCACTTCACCCGATCACCCGATGGCCCCTATCACCCGATTCCCTGGCCCGATCACCGATCCTCTCTGCCTGCTAGTATTTCTATGAATGTCTCCACTCCGCGTTTCTGCTATCAGTTATTTGAACACTGCGCCGCTGATGTGGGACTTCGAGCATGGGCCGCGAGCAGTTGAGTTGCGGAGAGAATTCGAAGTTGATTACACGATTCCCTCGCGCTGCGCGCAGATGCTGGCTGAAGGCTCTGCGGATATCGGAATCATTCCCATTGCTGCCTATACAACCATTCCCGGCCTGCGCGTTCTCCCAGACGTCGCAATTGCCAGCAGGGCAGCGGTGCGGTCGATTCTCTTGATAAGCCGACTGCCGCTGAGTGAGATCCGTAGCATAGCGTTAGATTCATCGTCCCGGACATCGGCCGCGCTCGTTCAGGTGCTTCTGCGAATGCAGAACCGAGATGTCGCCTTTGCTCCCGCAGAGCCGCAGCTGGATGCGATGTTGCAGAAGCACGACGCGGCTTTGCTGATCGGAGATCCTGCTCTGCAAGTAGATCGCGCACGATATAAAACCTTAGATCTGGCAGAGGAATGGCGTAACGCCACCGGAAAGCCCTTCGTCTTTGCATTCTGGGCTGTACGCAAGAATGCTGCTACCGAAGAGGAACTCGGCCGAATTACAGACGTGTTTCGCGAATCGCGTGACGAAGGGCTCAAGCATATTGCTGAAATCGCGGACGAATGGTCGCCTAAACTCTCGATCCCGGCAGATAACGTGCGCAGCTACCTGAGAGACAACATCCACTACTTTCTTGACCCGGAGAGCATCTCCGGCATGAAGTTGTTCTTTGAACTGGCGGCTTCCTACGGAATACTTCCCTCCGCGCCTGAATTGCGGCTGGTTCCGGAACTTGCATTCCGCAACTCGACTCATCAAAGCCGCGTCTAACCGCACAGGTAACGAGTGTGTTTTCCGAGCTGATCGTCGCGGGAGGAGTGTGGGCCAAACTGCGCGCGCTTGGCCCAGTCGGCGAAATCCTGCTCGGCTTGGCGGATGCGTCTGTGGTTCCAACCCCGGGAAGCCTGGATTTCCTGGTCATTCTCCTCGTCGGATCCTCCCCCGGAAATTGGTGGATGTATGTTCTAGCCGCCACCGTCGGCTCTTCAGCGGGCGCTTACATCACTTATCGCATTGGACTCAAAGGCGGAAAAGAGGGACTAGCGAAGCGCATTCCCGAAAAGAAACTGGCCAAGATTTACCGTTGGAGCGAGAAGTATGGAGTCGGTGCTGTGGCCGTTCCCGCTCTCCTGCCGCCCCCGTTTCCGCTCTCACCCTTCCTGCTAGCGGCTGGGGTAATGAAAGTTCCCAAAACCAAATTTCTGGCGGCCTATTCAGTAGGAAGGCTGGTCCGTTATGGAATTGTGGCGTGGCTGGGCCGGAAGTATGGCCAGTCGATCATCCGGGCCATGCAGGAATATTCGCGACCCATCATCTGGGCCTTGATACTTCTAGCAGTCTTAGGAGGAATCGCGGCTGCAGGTTACCTGTGGCGCCGGAAGCAGAAGGGTTTGCCAATGCTTCATTCAGCGGAGAAGAAGGCCGCATAAATTGCCCTTTCAGTACGCCCAGCGCAGCAGCGTCGCACCCACAGTAAATCCGGCTCCCACCGAAGCCAGCAGGACCAACTCACCTTTCTTAAGCTTGCCTTCATCGAGAGCCGTCTGCATTGCCAGGGGAATGGTACCGGCAGTTGTGTTTCCATACTCGCCGATATTGATGATCACACGATCCTCCGACATTCCCAGTCGCTCAGCCGTTGCCGTGATGATGCGTTTATTTGCCTGGTGAGGAATGAAAGCGGCTAAGTCGGCACCGGTGAATCCATTTCGAGAAAGGATTTTTTCTGAGAACTCTGCCATCTTGCGGACCGC
>QIBC01000217.1 GCA_003225215.1 Acidobacteriota bacterium | reverse complement strand
CGTGCGCTCCGTCTTCGAAATCAGAGCATTTTTCAGCTGCTGCGGATTAATCGGAGGAGAGTACTGCGCTAGCAATGGCACGGCTTCGTAGGAGGCAATCACATGCTGGATGACATTTTCCTTTTCCAGCATCTCCACCCACGCGCTCAGCAGAGCGCGTTGTGCCTTCCCCTTCGGAAGACTCTCGACCGGCGCTCCACCGGCAAATAGTTCATGAGCGTTCTCGGGAACGTTGAGGAGCGGATCCAAAGCCTCGTCGTTCTCAATACCCGGAAGTTGCAGCAAGCGCAGAAAGTCACAGGCGATCGACTGCATCGTTTCAAAGCGGTCCAGATCGCGATCGTAGTTGCCGAGCATTACGTACTGCTCAGCATTCAGATAATCGTCGCGGCCATCTTCGGTGTAGAGCAGGCGATTGAGGAACAGATCGTAAGTTTCGTTCTCTGCGTCGCCGAAGAACGAACGCCGCATCCGTGAGATCGTCTCTTTCTCGATATCGCGAATAGTCGAAAACAGATCCTGCCCTACTTTTCTCAACACGGCTTTTTTGTTGATTTGGAAGCGGGCAAACCGATCGCGCAGCTCCACAGCCTTGCCGGCAAGCGCCTGGCGCGGACCGTCGTAAGTCTTGAGCTTCGCCCGACCCCGCTCCAATGCCTGTGCGAACTGCGCAGCCATTTCGTTGCGCTGAAACTTGATGATCGCGAGCCGGCCCAGCAGATCGATCGATATGTTGCCTTCAGTCTTAGCTCGGTTGAGAGCGGCCACGTGCAGATCGAGCAGTGCCCGCCTGAAGGTCATTGCATCGACGACCTTGGCCTCGGCAGAAGTACCAGGCAGCCTGACTCTCGAGAGCGGGCGCGAGCCCGTCGGCAGATCGTCCACCAGGGACTCGATCTGGCCATGCCGGGTGATGAGGCGAAAGATGTGATTGCGAGCGCTCTCCATAAAACGAGCACTCAGCGCGACATCGTGTCGGAGGTTGTCCACTCCGCGCACAAGATTTTCCAACTGAAGGATAGGCAGATAGGACGAGAGCTGCGTGTGTTGCGCATGCTCAGCGAGAGTCCCGCCGCGTTGGAGGAAGCCGAAAGCCATTTTGGTACGCCCGGCTTCGGCAGATCGTGACCGCGCAGCATGAACATTTCGCGGTAACGAGTCGGACGCCGCGAATATGGCCTTCCGGGGCTAAGCAGCTAAGAAATGGAGTCTAACGCGTTAATAGCCCCTCAGCACGGAGGTGTTCACCCTAACTAACTGGTTACTTTGGTACAGCAGCGATAAGCAATTAGCTACACATCGCTGAAATCAGCTTTAGCTAATTGCCCATCGCTTATCGCTGCCTCTTCCCGCGACCGCGGGTCAATTCTTCGCGCTTCAACCGGCTTTGTATTCAGCGATCTCCTCACCGGGATTGAAGATGGGATGTTGCTGTTGAGCGGGATCCATCATCGACAACTTCAGGTTGATCTCTTCCATATCCTTGCGCGCCCAACCAACACTGCTTGCCTGGATCTTGCCATCGCGGTCCACGAGATACGCAGTAGGGACGTTCGTAAGTTTGTAAGCGTTGGAGACGATGTACTGCTTGGAATCATCGACGGCAACGGGAAACGTCACTCCATACTTCTTCATGAAGGCTTGCGTGTCAGCGAGGTTATCCTGCGATATGCCGACGAAGGAAACGGCTTCAGGCTTATGGAGCTGCGACATCCGCTCGAAGTACGGAAACGCATACTGGCAGGTGGGACAGCTCACTTTGAAGAACGCAAGCAAGAACGGGCCACGCTTCATCAACTCGGAGAGTTTTACCGGCTTGCCGGTCGTACTTGTGAGAGCAAACTCCTGAGCCTTTGCACCATTAGGAAGAGCCATCTCCTGAAACTCCTTTGAACACCGGATTGGACCGCAGCTGATTGGATTCTATGAAAGCAGGTTAAGCTTCCGCAAAATCTTGCGCGTGAGACCTGTAATTGGCAGTTGAGAGACTCCGGCAAGCGGGACCAAATGGGTTTTTAGAGCAAGCCGTGGCACCGGTCCAGAAAAAACACTCACGCTCCAATCGCTCGTAGTGATGGAGTGCTTTACCCTGAGCAAAGGCTCGCGAGCGATCTCACTGGCGGCTTCAGGCAGCTCCCACATTCCCGGCATGAATCTTTCATTGTGCGCGCGTTGCTGTAGAAGGATGGCATCACGGCGGCGAACGAGCAGAAGAGAAGACGATCTTCGCATTCGCTTCCCAGGAATAGGTGGTTCCTTTCGCTCCATGCCGCGCGATGCGCACTGCTTCTTTATGGGACAGTCGTAACAAAGTGGAACTCCGGGAATACAAATCGTGGCTCCAAGTTCCATCATGGCCTGGTTGAAGTCGCCGGGAGAAGTGAGATCGAGCAGCGCCTGGGCAGTGCGCCATACGATTTCGCCGCTCAATTTTTTCTGTAGCAGGCGCTCGAGCACTCGCTCAACATTGCCATCCACCACGGCAACAGGCTCTCCGAATGCGATGCTCGCGATTGCATTCGCCGTGTAGCGGCCGATCCCCGGCAAGATGCGCAGTTCCGCAGCGGTCTGTGGAACGCGTCCTGAACGCTCAGTGGCCACGAGCTTGGCGGCGCGATGGAGCATGCGCGCACGACGGTAGTATCCAAGCCCGCTCCACGCAGCCAGAACTTCTGCTTCTGTGGCGAAGGCAAGATGCCGAACCGTGGGAAATTTCTTCAGGAAGCGCTTGTAGTGTTCGAGAACCGCCGCTACGCGAGTCTGCTGCAGCATGATCTCCGAAACCCAGATGCGGTATGGGTCGCGAGTTTTGCGCCATGGCAAAGAACGCTGGTGCTCGCGATACCAGGTCAGCAGATTTCGGCGAAAGCTGCGGGTATGCGTTGGCTTTGTGAGATCGATCGCGTGCGGCATGCGGAGATGATCGTGATTCTATATGCAGCTTGGGTCCGCGACTCAGCATGATTTCGATGCAACGAGGCAAGGTTGCGGAGAAATGCTGTGGAACTGTCGTTCGTGTCAGGGGATCGACTTCAAGTCGTGCCGCTTGTGGCGGCACGATTAGATGTGAGCCCGGCACACGGCGCCGCGTGCTCCGGCCGAGGGCGGCCGGAACCACGTTCAGAGCTTGGGAGTCTCCGGTCTCTCAAAAACACTCGTGATGCCAAAGCAAGTCGCGATTGAATCCAGTGGGAGGGTGCTGGATTGAGTTCTGGTGGGCCATGAAGTAGATGTCAAACCTGACAAGCACTGCCGGATCGTAGCTTTGCCGCCCTGTGTTCCACGAACGGCAGAGATAGCGCCCGTAGTAAAGGCGATAGTCGGTATTCTCACGCAGCGACAGATTCATCAGGTACTTTCGCCAGCGCTCATTCTTGTATTGATCGGCGATGCTCTCCGGCTGTGCGTAGGTAACCGGACGATCCGGGTGAGTCACATTGATCTCCCGGCCATCCCTAAGCTGACCTGTAATTACATAGTAGCCATCGTAGGTAAGAGGATTCGGCGCAAACATGTCCCAGCGCTGATCCAGATTGAGAGTAATTCCTAATGCATCCTCCCATGGCTGGAAGGGCACGTGAACGATTGAGGACAAGTTCCACAAAAGGGTGAAGACGATGAGCAACAAGGCAAAAACTGTGACAGCAGGTGAAGTCTTCAGATTCAGCGGACGCGACCGTATCCAATCGGTATAGCGGCTCAACTTGTCCCGGCTTCGCTCGATCGCCTCATACCACTCCCTGCCCTTTCGCTCCAGCAGGCCTGAGCGCATCACTGGCGTCATCCACGAGAACATCGGAGACTGCGAAACAAGGTGAACCACGCCTCTCCATTTGTAGTAGCGCCTTCCGCCGGGATCAACGACGATCCAGCTCTTCTGATCGCGCATTTCCAGTTCTGTAACGGGAAACTCCTGTGCGGGTATGAGTTCCACTCCGGGAACTAAGAGGAGGGTGCGCAAACCCCGAACCAACTTGGAACAGAACGAACAATTCTTGTCGTAGTAAATTCGTGTGCCGGAACCGGCCGTGGTCTCTCCTGTAAGCCAGGGAAAGCGGCGGCGCATCCACTTCAGTTCCCAAAACCAGGTTGGAATCAGCGGCAACGCCGCGGTGCAGGCTATGTACGGAAAGTGTCCTAAGCGAATGGAAAGGCCGAGTCCGACATGCAACGCGATGATCAGCACGGCCGCCAGCATGCGGGCAGGGCCGGCGAGAAACGGCGTCAGCAGCAGGAAAGGAATTGTACCCTCCTGCACCAGTGTTCCCCGCGTGAGCCAGGGCAGGAGCTTGGGAAAGTGCAGCAGTAGCTTTCCCAGAGGAGTAGACATCTGCTGAATCTGCAAAGCGTAGTAAACGGCGCTGAAGTCTCTTCGCCATTCCGGCGCAGTCTTCAACAAAACGGCAAAGGCGTATACCATGGCAACCTGCGCAATCAGGGCGAGCCCCGGGGTGGAGAAATGCGCGAACCGTGCAGGCCTTTCCTTTTCTGGATCACGCAACGCCGCATCTACCGAATACAACGCGCCTAATGGCAGGAAGATGGCCATAAATGCAAGCAGGCGAACATAGACGTCGCCACCTTGAAGAATGATGGGGTTTCGCGTCTGAATTGACACCACCATGAACCAGCTCGCAAAAGCTGCCAGCCGGGTACGTATGCCTGCGACCAGCATCACGGCAAAAACGGCGGCCACCATGAACAGCATCGCCTGGAAGATGAGTTGCCCGCTCATCATGTGCAGCGAGAAACGATTGGCCGGTAAGAACTTGTCGAGCAGCGCAGCCCGCGGCAAAACGCCAAAGTCGGTATAGAAGACGGTCAAGTCCCCAGCGCGCCAAAGAAGATCGCCGAGCAGTACCGCGCCAAGCGCCATTCGAAATAGAGCTAAAGAACGAAGATCGAGGCTATAAGCGGCCTCAAGGTACCTGAGAACTCTCTTCACCGGGCTCGTGCGCACCGGGAGGGTGATCGTCGGGGTGTAGGCGACAGCCGACACTGGTCGGTCTAGAACGGTCATGACAGGGAGATCTTCCGTCGCGACTCTAGAACAGTTTCAATGCCAATCGCCATTTCCATTTCCCAGCGTGGCACACCAAAGTAATGTGCCATCCAACCTCTTCAAAACAAGCACCCAGCGCCGCAATTCCTGCTTATCCAAAATGGGCCGAAAATAAGTCTTCGGTAACTTGTAGAGGCAATTGAACTCAGATACTTTTCGGGAAGGTGCGAAGCCGCATTTTGCGGTTGGAAGCACTCGCGCTTCATTCCGAGAAAGGCTTGTAAAAGGACTGGCCGAGCAAGATGAGTACAGATCGACAACACGGTTTCAGTTTGCTGGAGATGATGATCGTAGTCGTGATCATCCTGGTGATGGCCGGCCTCATGGCGCCGAAGATGCTGGCTGTTATCGACGACCAGAAGGTGCGGGCCAACGCACAGGCCTATGCCGGTTTATTGCAGCTGGCGCGATCCCGCGCCACCCAAGACAACGCCACATATCAGGTGCTGACAACTACGACCAACGGAGTCCCGGTCGCTTACGTGGATCTCCACAAGCCCGACGTAGATGATGGCAACCGTACCTATGAACCTCTCGGCTCGACGAGCAATGGGAACAATCCGGAACCGGCGGTGCTTCTGGCAGCCCCGATCACCATTGGTGATACCGGCGTTCCCGCAGGCTTCGGCGACAACGTCCTGTTAGGAATGAAGCCATTTTCAGATTCGACGTCGCCGATGGTCGATACGTCTGGCAACGCCGCCCAGGGATTGGCGTTCAACGAGCGCGGATTGCCCTGCCAAAGGGTAGATAAGGCTCTGACCTGCCAAAATGCGCCGCTCATCAGCGGGACCAAGACGCCCATCGCATATGTGACCTACCTGCAATACGCGACCAGAGCGGGTGGGACGGCATACGCGGCTGTAACGGTGACACCGGCGGGCAGAATTAAAACCTGGATTTACCAAGGCGGGAATTGGCAATGAGACGCAATCTCCAACTCAAGCGGTGCAGTTCCAATTCGGGATTCAGTTTGATCGAGCTTCTG
>QIBC01000411.1:1966-3494 GCA_003225215.1 Acidobacteriota bacterium | reverse complement strand
GTGGCGGGGGGTGGCATTCTGCTGAGTATCATCGCCAGCGGATGGTCGGCGGCTCGCATTAGCCGTCCGATCGAAGAGCTTTCATTTGCCGCGCAGGACGTTGCCGCGGGCAATTGGGAGCGCAAGGTCCACGCGGATTCCGGCAATAAGGACGAGGTTTCCCAGCTCGTTGCATCCTTCAACCAGATGACCGACGAGTTGCTTCGTCAACGTGATCGTGCACTGCAGGCAGAACGTGTAGCAGCCTGGCGGGAACTTGCCCGGCGCCTGGCACACGAACTGAAGAACCCGATGTTTCCGCTTCAGATTACGATTGAGAATCTGATGAAAGCGCGGCAGCAGAACTCGCCGGAGTTCGACGAAATTTTCGCAGAGAGCACATCCACCTTGCTGGCAGAGCTGAGCAACTTGAAGAAGATCGTCGGGCGCTTCAGCGACTTTTCCAAAATGCCGGTACCGCAATGGCAGCGCGTGAACATGAATCACATGCTGGAGGAGATCGCAAGACTCTTTACTCCGCAGCTCGCCTCGGCGGCAAAGCCCATCAAGATGGAGACCAGACTAACCTCAGGCGACCCGAATGTGTCCGGTGATCCGGAGCTTCTGCGGCGTGCTCTTGAGAACCTGGTGTTGAACGCAATCGATGCCATGCCGGATGGTGGAACTCTGCGAATGACTACTTCTGCGTCCGGGCAGAACGTCGCCATCGAAATCTCCGACACTGGTGCAGGATTCAACGAAGAAGAAGCTAGCCGTCTTTTCACTCCCTACTACACAACCAAGCAGCATGGTACCGGATTGGGACTCGCCATTGTGCAGTCGGTGATCAGCGACCACGGAGCGAGAATCTCGGTGTCCAGCCGTCCGGGAGAAGGAACAACGTTCCGCATGGAATTTCAGCGCAAGCCCGCGAAGCAGACCAGCGATGCAGCGATGGGAAAGGCCTAGGCGTGGCCAAGGCACACCTGCTGATCGTCGACGACGACCCGAACACGCTGGCATCGCTCTCGCGCGCCTTCCGCCTTGCAGGACACGAGGCGACAGTCTGCGATCAACCTTCCCGGGCTCTCGAGCTGGTCAAGAGCCAGACCTTCGATCTCATTCTCTCGGATGTCGTAATGCCCGGGAAGGACGGCATCGCGTTGCTGGAGGAGATCAAGGCGCTCGGCGTGACGACTCCTGTCGTGATGATGTCCGGCCAGGCGCATGTGCAGATGGCCGTTCGCGCAACCAAGCTGGGAGCAATCGACTTCCTCGAAAAGCCAATCTCCACTGACAAACTCCTGCTGACTCTCGAAAATGCCATGCGGCTCACGCGACTCGAACGCGAAAACCGCGAGCTGCGGGGAACGTTAGGCAAACATGAAATCGTCTGGCGTGGAGAGGTGATGTCGCGCCTAATGGCCCAGATAGAACGCGTAGCCGCGAGCGAGACTCGCGTCTGCATTCTTGGAGAAACAGGAACGGGCAAAGAGCTGGTCGCGCGCACCCTCCATCAAAAGAGTCCTCGCGCTGGAGAATCATTTAT
>QIBC01000411.1:0-1937 GCA_003225215.1 Acidobacteriota bacterium | reverse complement strand
CATTGGCGGAAGTGGCACCGTGAAGGTTGACGTCCGAGTGATTGTTGCTACTCACCGCGATCTAGCCGAGCAGGTACGCCAGGGCAAGTTCCGCCAGGATTTATTCCACCGCGTATACGTGTTTCCTATCACCCTGCCGCCACTGCGCGAGCGCCACGACGACATTCCTGTACTGATCGAACACTTCCAAAAGCAGATCGCTCGCCAGAACAATTGGAAGCCGGCAGAGTTTAGTGCTGATGCCATCGCCGAGTTGCAAAGGTACTCATGGCCGGGAAATGTCCGGGAACTGCGCAACATGATCGAGCGTTTGCTTCTGCTGGCGACGAACAATGTTGTTGACCAGACAACGGTAAGAATGGCGCTGCCCGCAATGCAGACTATGCCGGCTGGTTCTCCGCCGGATGGTCACGGAACGCTCGCCGAGCGCATGGATCAGGTCGAAAGAAGAATCATCCTCGCCGAACTCGATCGCCAACAGCACCACATCACCAACACGGCTAAGGCGCTGGGAGTGGAACGCAGTCATCTTTATAAGAAGTGTCAGCAGTTGAGGATTGATCTGGCGAAGGAGAAGAAGGGCTAGAACTAGGGGTAGAGACGCAGCATGCTGCGTCTCCACCATGCTGCGGGTGCTGTCCAATGGCCTCCGCGGCTAACACATCCTCGCGGAGACGCAGCATGCTGCGTCTCTACTGTTTGGGCACCCGGGATTGAGGCGTAGCAATCCGGGGGCACCTGGCATTTCCGCCGCCCAAAGCACGTAATCATCCACTTGAGTACCACATTGAACCAAACCAGCAACTAACTAGTAATCACAATTTCATCGGCTGCCCTAAGTCCGGTGCTATGTTGTAGTTGCTCTGTGCGACATCCGTCACTTCGTCTGTGGTGGATCAAAATTCGAAACTCTTCCGCCTCTTTGCCGTCCTGAGAACGATCGCCGAGGTCGGGCCCGTGGCAACGGCCGACCACGAATTCTCGGATGCTGCGCGCCAGATTCTCGAGCGCATCCTTCGCGCCTTCGAGTCTGACCAGGGCGCACTCCTGCTGCTGGATGGGGCTGCGGCAAAAGTTACTTGTGTAGCCGCGACCGGGTTTGCTGGTCTAAACCCTCATTCTGTACTGCCGCTGGTGGGCGTTCCGCAACATCAGTGGAAGCAGGCGCGAGCGCCGCGAGTAACGAACCGCCAGCAGGACATCCACGAACTCTTCGGCTCTTCGCAGGCTCCTTTCCTCAATTCCATCAAATGCGTTGCGCCTCTGCGCGTGAGTACCGGCCCCGTTGGCGCTCTCGTGCTGGGTGCACGAGAAGGCCAGGAGGTATACAGCGCGAGCGATCTTGAAGCGCTGGAGATGCTGGCTCCGCACGTCGCCCTGGTGCTGCACAATCACTCGCTGGCAGAATCGCTGCGTCACCAGATCGCCGACAACCTGCGGCTCCTCAGCTCGCTGCATCATTCCTATGACGATGCCCTCGAGGCCTTCGCCACCACGATCGATTCAAAGGACACTCACCTGCGCGGACATTCAGTTCACGTAGCGCGGTTCTCCGCCGGAATCGCGACGACTTTAGGAATGAACGAGGACGAAGTCGCCGGCATTCGCGCCGCCGCCCATCTGCACGACATCGGCAAGGTAACGGTGGACAAGCAGTTTTTCGCCAAGGCTTCGACGCTCCGTCCCGAGGAGTTTCGTGCTATCGCCGACCACACCGTTATGGGACACCAGATTGTCTCCTCGGCGCGCTTTCCATGGCCGCACGTGCCGGAAGTGGTCCGCTGGCATCATGAACGGGCCGATGGCTCCGGGTATCCCGATCGATTACACAATGACGAGCTTCCGCTTTCGGTACGTATCGTTGCGGTCGCGGATACCTTTGACGCAATGACCAGCGATCGTCCATACCGGCAGTCGAATTCAGTGATGAGCGTTTG
>QIBC01000048.1 GCA_003225215.1 Acidobacteriota bacterium | reverse complement strand
TTACTACAAGCTTTTCCGCAACGCCGAGTGATCCAGCAGCAGCTCGCGCCGCATTTGCCGTGCCGTCGGAGCTATTGTCATCTACAACAAAGAGCCTAATTTCTCCGGTAAAGTCCTGACGCAATAGTGAGCCCACAGCCCTGCCAATAAGATCGGCTTCATCTCGAGCGGGAATCACAACTGCCACTCGTCTTCTCTCTCGAGTTGCCGGTTCCGGCAAGCGAAAGCGATCTATGCGCCAGAATTGGGCATGAAAGAAAAGCAGATACAGCCAAATCATCAGGACAAGGATGGATAGAAGGAGCAAGAGTGAATGATAAGAAAAACCAGCAATAAGCGATAAGCAATAAGCGAAAGCGATAAGGATTTCGCGGTTGTTTTTAGATTATTGCCTATCGCTTATTGCTTATTGCCGCCTTTCAATCGCCCGATAGTAATAAGTGCTTCCCTCGATAGGTAGAAGTCGCTGGTTCGCGGTAAGCTTAAGTATCCTCCGGTTAGCCATTTTGCGAGCGCTAGGTCTGTTTCGTTTGGTCTGGCCTCTCCGGTCTTGAGGAAGTCATGTTCACCGCTTTCCGTCTCTACGCAATCGCCGGCGGCGCAATTCTTCTTGGCGGGCTTGCTCTGCTACGTTTTGCGACTCGGCGCAAGAAGTCTGCTGAGGACCATGAGCGGGAACGTCGTGAGCTCCTCGATCGCATCGGCCGACTGGTGGATGGCACGGTGATCGACGTGGCGGAATTGAACCCCGACGAGCCGAACGCCTCTCAGCTTCTCATCTACAACTACGACGTCGCCGGCGTGCAGTACGAGGCCTCACAGGACGTGACCCACCTGCGCCAGTTCGTCGACTTGCATAACTGCCGCATCGGAGTTCCAACCTCAGTAAAGTACGATCCGCAAAACCCGGGAAATTCCATGGTCGTTTCGGAGCGCTGGAGCGGCCTGCATAGTGGCACTCCGCTGAGGCTCGGAATCGATCGCATGTTCACGGGAGAACGTCGCCAGCCACCGCCCTCGCGACAAGAGACTGTTCCCCGCAAGCAGATTTAGCGAGGCTGCCGGCGATCGCTTTCGGCCCGTTGAGCATGATGGCTGCCTCCACCATACGGCGTCTTGGCCCAGCGCCGACAACCACACAACTAACCGGCTGCAGCCATCGCCTTCTGCTCTCGTGGCTTGTCTTCTCGCAACCACAGATACCCCATCGCCGAGAGCACAATCAGCAGCACTGCGCTCGACATAAACAAATGGCGCACTCCGATCGAGTTGGCTAGTGCGCCTGAGAGCAACAGTCCCAACAATTGCGAGAGCGAGAACACAGCCATAAAGCTGCTGCTCACACGGCCGAGCATGTCATGTGGCGTCTCCTGCTGCATCAGTGTCTGGGCTGGAACAATAATGAAGGCGATGGCGAAGCCGATTCCGAACATGCTCAAGCCCGCCAGCCACGCGGTTTGGAACAATGCAAGCACAAGGGTAGCGAATGACAGACCCACCAGTCCGCTTAATGCCACATGCTTCTTCGAAAATCCTTTAGCAACGGCGTTAACCATCTGCGTGCCCACAATGAGGCCCACGCCAATCATCGCGCTAATGATTCCGAAGGATCGCGTGCCGGCATGAAGCTGGTCACGCACATAGACAGAGATCAGCGGGCTGAAGCAGCTGAGGACAAACATCGCCGTCATCATCGCGATCATCACGAATGAGATCGCGGGATGCGTGAGAATGAAGCGCGAGCCGGCGGTGTAGTCCTTGATGAGGGAACCGACAGTCTTTTCTGTTGCACCTTTCGCATTGACCACGCGTACGATGGCAATAGTGGAAAGCATCGCTGCTGAGAAGACGAAGCTGGCTGTATCCAGATAGAAGCAGGAGTTATATCCAAGCCAATAGACCAACAGTCCGGCGGCTGCGGGCGCGAGGATTCGCATCGTGTAAAACGCTTGCGACATCAGCGCGTTAGCGGACATAAGTCCGTTCATTGGCACCAGAGTGCGCAGCGTTACAGATTGAGCAGGACCAAAGAAGCTTGACACCGTACTCACCAGGAAGAAGAGCACGAAGATCTGCTCTAGCCGCGTGACCCAAACCAGCCCCAGGATAAGCACTGCGCGGATCAAGTCGCTGACGATCATCGTTCGCTTGACATTCCAGCGATCAACGAAGACACCTGCCAGCGGTCCCACGATAGCCATGGGAATCATGAAAGCGATCATCACGTTCGTCACCTGGAGCGGAGTTCCATGCCATTTGAAGGTGATCAGGTTGATCACTCCAAAGACAGCGAGAAAGTCGCCCAGGATACTCACGAGCTGTGCCAGCCACAGCCGCTTGAAACCCGAGATTTTAAGGACGTCAGGCAACGAAAGGGGTGCAGGGGAGCTAGAGGCGGTAGCAGACACTTTGGCCCTCCCGGGAATCAGGAATTTCCCAAAATGGATACATTTCGACCCACAATTTTTCAGTCCAAATCAGGATATATTTCGCTGATCTCTGGCGCGTCGGTAGACCAACTGCAAGCCGAGCACAGTGCTAGCCGAATGCGGGCAGTCATGACGAACTCCCTAACGTTCGTTCTTGGATTCACTTTGGTGTTCGTAATGCTTGGAGCCGCGGCAACTTCGGTGGGACGGCTACTGCGTGAATACAAAGGACTAATCGGCCAAATCGCAGGCGCGATCATTATCATCTTCGGCCTGCATCTCACCGGAATCCTGAAGATCAGCGCGCTCTATGCAGACAAGCGCATGCACAGCGTAGGTACCGGCAAGAGCGCCTGGGGATCGTTTCTCGTCGGCTTCGCGTTTGCTTTCGGCTGGACTCCATGCATTGGGCCGATTTTGGCCGCCATCCTGACCATTGCCGCGTCTCAGAGAACAGTTTCAAAAGGGATTCTGCTGCTCGGAATTTATTCCATGGGACTGGCGGTGCCATTCCTGCTCACGTCGCTCGGAATTGAGCGTTTTTTGGCCTTTTACAATCGCTTCCGCCGACATCTGCATGCCGTAGAAGTTGCCAGCGGAGTGCTTCTCATCGTCATAGGGGCGTTGTTCGTAACCCGTCATTTTGGTGCACTGGCGGGCTACCTGGGCTTCCTAAACCGCTTTGCACTGTGAACGCGAAACTGAGATGATTTTCCTTGGGGGTATTTTGCTGTGAAACGTAACGCCGTCGCCATCGTCGTGCTCGCGCTTGTGGTGGCTGTAATGATCTTTGCCGGAGTCAGAAGCTCACGCGGACCGAAGGTGTCACCTATGATCGGCAACGCTGAGCCGATCTCCTCCGCCGAGGCCAAGGGCAAGCAGGCTCCCGATTTCGCTCTACAGGACCTTCAGGGTAGGCAGGTAAAGCTCTCGGACTTCCGAGGCAAGGCCGTGCTTCTTAATTTCTGGGCAACGTTCTGTGGGCCTTGCAAAGTCGAGATGCCTTGGCTGGTCGAGTTGCAAAAGCAATATGGTCCTCAGGGACTGGAGATTGTCGGTGTAGCGCTAGACGACTCTGGTAAAGAAACCATCGAGAAGTTCGCTAAAGAAATGGGCGTGAACTACACAATCCTGCAGGGACAGGATGCCGTGGGCGATGCTTATGGTGCAGTAGGCCTCCCAGCTACGTATTACATCGACCGCAGCGGCAAGATCATCGATTCGGCTTTGGGTTTGGTAAGCCGCAGCGAAATTGAGGACAACATCAAGAAGTCGCTCAGCGAGAACAAATCGGAAGCAGAAACAGCAAATGGCCGGGCGAAAGCTACTTCTTAGAGGTTTCGAAACCCCATGAAGAGAATCCTCTTCGTACTTATCGCCATAGCGCTACCGCTTTTCGCTGCCGATTCTCCGCGTATTTACGTAAGCTTCGAGGGGGCGTCCCCGAGCACAGTCACTCTTGGAAAATCCGCCGAGGTGGAGCTGCACTTCAAAGTTAAGGAAGGCTTTCATGTCAATTCCAATCAGCCCAAATCGGAGCTGCTGATTCCGACTACGTTGAAGCTTGAACCACCTACCGATCTTGCGGCTGGAAGCATTACCTATCCTCCCGGAAAAGATTTGAGTTTTCCCTTCGATCCCAGCGAGAAACTTAACGTCTATTCCGACGACTTCACGGTTACAGCCAAGATGAGCGCCACGAAGACCGCGAGTCCGGGAAACTTCACCGTCCACGGACAGTTGAGATATCAAGCCTGCAGCGACAATGCCTGCTACCCCCCCAAAAGTGTCCCCGTGCAGTTCGATCTGCAAGTCGTAAATCAGGCCAAGCGTGCCCACGGTACTACGCCGCAAAATCCCCACATAAAGTAGGAAATGCGTTTCAGGAAAACCGTTTCCAGATGGAGCGTTTCAAAGAAGAACGTTTCGACTGAGTCGCTGACTCATGTGCACCACTGCCTGCTGCTTTGCGCAGCCCAATCGTGTACGCTTCTGTTGAAACGCCTTTTCTTGAAACGATTTTCCTGAAACGCCTTATCCTTTCGATGCTTGAACTTCACACCTCGGTCCAGTACGTGAGAGGAATTGGTCCGCGGATCGCCTCGATTCTTGCCGAGAAGGGAATATCTACCGTCGAAGATCTGTTGTACTACCTTCCCTTCCGCTACGAAGACCGCGCCAATCCCAAATCGATCGCGGAACTGCGCGTTGGTGAATCGGCGAGCATCATCGCTGAGGTACGCAACTCACACTTGTACCGGACCAAAAGCGGAATGCCGATCTTTGAACTTGTGGTTGGACAGGGAATGAAGACGATCGTCTGCACCTGGTTTCACGGCGCTTACCTGCGCGACCGCTTTAAGCCGGGGCAGATGCTAGCGCTATACGGAAAAGTTGAAGAGGGCTGGGGCAAGTTCTCCAAGACCCGCCTGCAAATCATGCAGCCGCAGATCGAGGTGCTCGGGCAAAATGAGGACGAGCCGGAGAGCCTGCTTGAAGAACGGCTGGAGCAGTCGGTCGAGATCGGCCGAATTGTTCCTGTCTACGAAGCGATCGGCAAGCTGAATTCACGCTGGTTCCGCAATGCGCTTGATCGCATCTTCCAGGAACTGTCTCCCGAGATTCCCGACGGCATCCCTCCTGCGGTACGCGAGCAAATGCAACTCATCTCCAGGCGTGAAGCTTTCCAGCACGTTCACTTTCCCATCGTAGGAGAAAGTCTGGCTAATCTTGAAGGTCACTGCACGCCGGCGCATCGCCGGCTTATATTCGAAGAACTCTTTTTCCTCGAGGTCGGACTTGAACTCAAGCGCCGCAATCTGCGTCGCCGAACCGGCATCAGCTTCAATCTAAACAGCCAAATCCGCGAATCCATCAAACGCTTCTTGCCATTTCGACCAACGGGAGCGCAGAGGAAGGTCCTAGGAGAGATCGCAAATGATATGCAAACGCCTGTCCCCATGCGCCGCCTGCTGCAAGGTGACGTGGGCTCGGGCAAAACGCTCGTAGCTCTCGAAGCCGCGGTGATCGCCATCGAGAATGGATACCAAGCCGCTCTTATGGCACCGACGGAGATTCTTGCCGCCCAACACTATCTAGGCGCGCGCAAATTGCTCGAGGAGCATGGATATCGCGTGGTTCTCTTGACTGGTTCTTTGGAGGAAGAGCGCAAGCGAGCGACTCGCCGGCATATCGCGCAAGGAAACGCTCAACTGGTAATCGGCACTCACGCGCTGATCGAAGAAAAAGTAGAGTTTGCCAAATTGGGACTCATCGTCGTCGACGAACAGCACCGTTTCGGCGTAATGCAGCGTTGGCGCCTGATGCGCAAACCAAGCGATAACGCCACGTATGAAAGTCAACAGCAACATCCCACGCAGATGAACGCGGATTTAAGGGATAAACGCGGATCTTCTTCGGTTGTTAGTTCACCCGATCACCCGATCACCCGATCACCCGATTCTTCCGTCGCGAGCGCCGCGGTTGCGGTCACTGGGGTGGGGTCAACCGATTTTTCCGCCGAGCCCGATGTGCTCGTGATGACCGCAACACCGATCCCGCGCACGCTCGCCCTGACGCTCTATGGCGACCTTGACGTAAGCATCATCGACGAGCTGCCACCCGGGCGCACGCCGATCACAACGCGCTGCGTTCCTGACGAGCGCGCAGGTGAAGTCTGGGACTTCGTACGCAAGCAGGTTGCACAAGGTCGGCAAGCCTATGTGGTCTATCCAGTAATAGAAAGCGCCGGAGAGGAAGGAGATCAGCTGGCTCGCGATTCCAATCTCGAAGAAACCGTAGCGCCGGCTACTCCTGCCCGACGAAAGGCCGGCAAGCAGACCCTCGCGCAAAAGCGAACCGCGATACAACACGGAGATAAGTCCGGCCTTCCGATCAGCCGATCGGCCGATCGCCGGATCTCAGGACCCGCGCAAGCCTCTTTAGCAGGTATACCGGAGACATTGCCGAAAATGTCGGGGGGTACGAAGAACGTCAGCCTGAAATCGGCTACGGAGATGTGTGAAGAGCTCCGGAAAAGGGTCTTTCCTGACCTGCGCGTTGGTCTTCTACACGGCCGTCTGTCGCCCGACGAGAAAGAACTTGCCATGGCACGCTTCCAACGCGGCGAAATCGATGTGTTGGTCGCAACCACGGTGATCGAGGTCGGAGTCGACGTCCCGAACGCGACCGTGATGGTCATCGAGCACGCGGAACGATTCGGCCTGTCTCAGCTTCACCAATTGCGCGGACGCATTGGACGCGGCGTGAACAGGTCTTACTGCGTGTTAATGACCGGCGGCAAAACCACTCCTCAAGGACAACAGCGGCTCGACGCCATGCTTCGCACGCAAGACGGATTCGCCATCGCCGAGCTCGATCTCGAACTCCGGGGTCCAGGCGAATTTTTTGGCACGAAACAAGCAGGCGCGCCGAGTTTCCGGGTGGCTAACCTCATCCGCGACCGCGCGCTTCTCGAACGCGCCCGCAGCGAAGCCGAGAGAATTGTCCAGGACGACTTTAGCATTTCTAAAATGGAACGGAATACAGTGATGTCTCACCTGAAAACTCACTGGCAGAGAAGGTATGGATTGGTAGAAGTCGGATAGTACTGTCATCCTGAGCCCGACTCTGGGCGAAGGATCTCCGGCGATGTCTCCGAATCAATCCTGTGTCCAGGCTTTTTGGCTCCGAAACAAAGGAGCATAGAGTCAAACGCGGGACTTATTCCGAAAGCCCCGAAGAAGGATTCAAGTCTGAAACAGTGCGGTAGATCGTTCGCCCAAAGTCGGACGTCAGGATGACGATGGTCGAGTCAATCCTGGATGATCGTGGGAAATCCTGCGAAATATCCCGCCTTTACGAATTCCTTATGCCTTCCTGATCTGCTCCTTATGACCCGCAAGATGAAATATTGGAATGATTCCCGACTCCCTCATGCATATCGGTGTGATGGCGGATTTGGCATTGGCAACGGCATGCTTCGGGATCCTCGTGCTTGGCATCTGGATTTGCCGCAATCCCGGCGCTTTCTGGGATCAATTCAATCCGTACCTCAAGCCCTATGGGCGCTTCACCCTCGGGCTCGGGCGAATGATCGGCTCGCTATGGAGTTTCGGTGCGGTCTTTGGATGCATTATCGCTGTGGGCAATGCCGTGCGCGACGGAATGCAGCATCACTGGTTGAAGTAACACAAGTGCGCGCAAATGCAGGCAGCGTCGTTCTTAGAACCTTTCGGCGGCATTTCTCGATTTCCGGGGCGAATCGTAGATACTCTGTTCCTCTTCAGAATCATCCGTTTCCCATAACGCAGAGAAAATCTTGTAAACGCAGGCTGGAATCGTGAGAAGCATGAGGACCGCCCCTGCGAACCAGGCAAACGTAAGCAGTCGGGCAAAGAGATGGGTGAACGCGTCCCACATTACGGGGAGATTATGACAGAAGAAGCTGCTGGCTTCTAGCTACTGGCTTCCGGCTGGGCGAGGAGCACTGGCCACTGAGAAATTGCAGAAAGGTAGGTAATCGCGTCAGCAAGATAAAGTGATGTCAGCAACCGACAAAAGTATAACTGTTAGCTTGTCCATTCTTAGCTAGCAGCTAGTTGCTAGAAGCCTATTCAGTACCGATGCGGCTCGACCTTCCACTTCTCGTAGACCTTCGCATCCAGAAAGATCTGGAAGAGCGAGGCATCGAGTTCGCCGTCTTTCACCGCGTATCCCAGAATCTGTAAGGCACGCTCCAGGTCGACGGACTTCTTATAAGGACGATCGGCTGCGGAAAGGGCGTCAAAGATGTCCGAAATCGTCATCATGCGAGTCTGCACGGGAATCTCAGGCGCCGAGAGCTTGTAGGGGTAACCGAGGCCGTTGAGCTTCTCGTGATGGCCGCGCGCAATTTCCGGAATGTTGCGAATCTCCGAGGTCCAAGGAATTTGCTGCAGGAAATTGAATGTATGCACGACGTGTGACTCGATCTGCAGGCGCTCGTTTTCGTCGAGCGAACCTTTGCGGATCGAAAGCAGTCGAACCTCGTCAGGAGTGAGCAAGGGCTTCTCTTCCCCTTCGAAGTCGCGGTAGTGACGCGCTGCGATGTCGAGTAGCTTCTCGAAGCTTCCTTCCGGAAGAACGGTGGGTTCGTCGGATTTGAGGATAACCGAAAAGAAACGATCTACTTCCTCGAGCTGCTGCTTCAATTCGTCATCGAAGGTACCCAACTTCGCCAGATATTCATCGCGGCCTTTTTCCAGCACATAATCAAGGCGCTGCTGCAGCTTCTCGGTCTGCATGGAGCGCTTCACGAATTCGAAACGCTGCTTCACAAGTTCAAGCTGCGCAGGATAGAGCTTTTTTGCCTTGACCAGCACTTCTTCGCGCACCCCAACTTTGCCGAAGTCGTGCAGCAACGAGGCATAGCGAATCTCCCGCATCTCTTCGCGGGTAAAGCGCAAATTCGCATACGGACCAGTCTCGACGCGCTGCACCGCCTCCGCGAGCGCCACAGTCAGGTTAGCGACGCGGAACGAATGGCCCGAGGTAGTTGGATCGCGAGCCTCGATCGCAATGACCGACGCGCGTACGAAGCCCTCGAACAGCCGCTGAATCGATTCATATAGCCTGCTGTTTTCGACCGCCACGGCAGCCTGGCTGCCAAGCGAAGCGACAATATCCTGTTGCCGGCCATTAAACGAAACTACCTGTTCCTTGACCGCAGAGAGTGAATCGAGCCTCGCTTTACCATCGCGCTTGGCGTTGATCAGCTGCAGCACGCCAACGATGTGATCCTTCTGATCGCGAAGAGGAACCGCCAGAATCGACTTAGTGCGATAGCCGGAGTCCTCGTCAAATTTACGATTGATGCTGTAAGGGATTTCGGGCGTGATGTGGTAGGCATCTTCGATATTTACGACCTCGCCTGTGGAGGCGACATACCCGGCTATTGACTGGTGATTGATTTCCATCGTTGATTCCCGGAATGGGATGGTGATGGAATCGTTTTGCGCGAGCTTGAAGCGCAAACGCTTATGTCTCAGCTCTTCGTCCTCCTCTTCCTTCACCAGTGCGGCAGCGGGAAGCCCGCTGGCGCCGTCTGCGTTGGCGGGAAGCGTCGCATGGTGAGGCTCTATACGCCGCTCTTCCTGCGCTGATTCAACGAGGTACAACGAACCGGCGTCGGCGTTCGTGATATGTCGACTCTTGGTAAGGATGAGCTCGAGTAACCGGTCGAGGTGGTGTTCCGCCGAGAGCGCGGCGCCGATCTTGTTGAGCTCTTGAATCTCGCGTGTAACCCCGCGCAGCCGCTCGTTGATCTGCTCCCGAACGTGAATCAGGTGAATGTGGTCAAGAGCATTGTCGATCGTACGCTCCAGCAGTTCGTGCGGAGTTTTGGCTGGGAGATAGGCATAAGCCAGCGCGTCGAGACGAGGATCATGAAAGCGGTGATCGGTAAGCGCGATCAGCCGGCACGACGGTTTGCGGATCTCCTCGTAGGAGCGGAGCAGCAGCGATTCGTCACCGCTGATTATGATTCGCTCGACATCGGAGGGAAGCTTTAGCGCGCTCTCGAATGAGATGCGGCGATACCGTGGGATGTCGACCAGGCTGCGCCGGATCTCGATCTCTTCGTCGAAGCACACCAGCAAGGGCAGAACGCGAAGGGTTGAACTCGGCGCTGGTTTACTGATTGAACCGGTAGACATACCCTTGCCCTGGGCCTGCGGACTCTTCCGCTAAGCCCCAGCAGTCGTTGTTATTGCCCTGGGGTTGAGTCCAGAAAGTGCGCTTACTATAGCACGGCCAAAGCAGCGGAATGTTGGTTGAGGTTTGCGACCTCGGGCTTAAATGGGAATTGACGCGTCGCCTTGAGCGCCCTCCGGCGCCGTCGCATTTACTCGTGACGGAGTGCGACCATCGGATCGACCCTTGCCGCCCGTCTGGCCGGCAAATAGCAGGCTGTCAGGGCAACGGCGGCGAGCGACATCGCAGTTGCGATCATCACAACCGGATCGCCGGGATGTACTTCGTGGAGCAATCCAGCGAGCAGCCGTCCAGCGACAAGAGCAGCGACCAGTCCCGCGGCAAAGCCAAATCCGGCAAGGCGCATTCCGTGTTTGAGCACGAGTGATAGCACATTGGCGCGGCTAGCGCCGAGCGACATTCGAATCCCGATTTCGCGAGTGCGCTGAGTCACGAGGTACGACAAGACGCCATACATGCCAACAGCCGCAAGCAGCAGCGCAAGTCCAGAGAACAAGGCGACGAGTAAGGCAAGAAATTGCTGTCCACTGGTATGTTCGGCGATGACGTCGTTCATTGTGCGCACGCCGAAGAGCGGCAGCGTTGAATCGATCTGTGACAGCGCGTGCCGCAGTTCCGAAGTCACATCCAGCGATGGCGTTGAGGTATGCACCATTACGTACAGGTAGAACGAACCGTCGAACGCATCGTACGCCTCCGGATATGATGGGTTGGTAATGCTGTGTTGCTTCACATCACCTGTGACGCCAATCACCTGATACCAGGGACCGTCCTTGTTGCCGCGCGCAAACATCTGGCCGATCGGATTCTGATCGGGCCAGAATCTTCGCACCATTTCCTGATTGACCATCGTGGGAATCGTGATTGCGTTGCTCTGCTCCGGTGCAGGCTTTCCGCCTGACTTGTAGATTGGTGCCAGGCGCTCATCAAGCGCAAACTGATTATTCACATCTTCCTGCGTAAACGTTCTGCCCTGCAGTAATGGAATTCCCATCACTTTGAAATAGTCCGGCGAAACCGCGTGCCTCTCGACGAGCGGTCCGCTCATAGGATGAAAGGGCTGCCCGCGAAGGGAGACATAACCGTTGCTTCCTCCTTCGAGCGGCATGCGCGTGCTGAGTGCGGCCGATTCCACTCCGGGAATGCTGCGCACTTTGTCTAACAGCGATTGCGCGAAATTGAATTGAGGCTGATCTTCTTTGTACTTAGCCTCCGGAAGAGAAATCACTGCAGTCCAAACACCCTCTGGACGCACGCCAATGTTGTTGGTGCGCAGCCGCACGAAGTCCTTCAGGAGCAGGCCTGCCGAAATCAGCAGCAGAAGGGAGAGCGCGACCTCGCCAATTACCAACGTATCGCTTACTGAACGCCGTTTTCGGCCAGGACTCACGGCACTGCCTGCTCCGCCCTTCAGCTCTTCATAGAAGTCGGGACGCGAGATCTGCAGTGCGGGCACGATTCCAAACACGATTCCTGTAATGAGTGCTAGTACCAAAGTGAAACCAAGCACTCCCGGGTTAACTTCAATCACGTTCGCTGCCGGGAGTCCAAGATGCTTCAGAGACGTAATGACCTTGACTCCTGTCCATGCCAGCAGCAGACCGGCAATGGCTCCTGCGCCCGCCAGCAAGATACTCTCCGTGAGCACCTGCCGAACCAGACGAGTGCGCCCAGCGCCTAGCGCGCCGCGTATGGCCATCTCCCTTTGCCGAGCGACGGCTCGCGAAAGCAAGAGGTTCGCGATGTTGGCACAAGCGATCAGGAGCACAAGAGCTACAGCCCAAAGCATCATCAGGAGCGACATACGCGATTCGCCCACCATATCTTCGTGTAGCTCAACGAGCGAGGCGCCCACCTTGTAATTTGAGTCAGGATATTGCTGTTCCAGCCGGCTCGCGATCACCGACATTTCCGACTGCGCCTGTTGCAGTGAGACACCGGGCTTGAGGCGGCCGAACGCCCGGAACGAATGACTGCCGCGCTGCCCAAGGCTCTTGGTGTCCATATCTTGCGGAATCCAAAGCTGGGCTTCGGACGGGAAATGAAAGCCGGCGGGCATCACGCCGATCACGTTGTACTTTTCGCCGTTTAACTCAACATCGCGTCCCAGAATGTTCTGATCGCCACCAAAATGGCTTTGCCACAGTCCATAGCTGAGTATCAGCACATGATCGTGTCCGGGTTCGTCCTCAGCCGCAGCCCAAGTCCTCCCCAGAAGAGGACGTGCGCCCAGCAAAGAGAAGAAGTTCGATTCGGTCGGGATACCCATAACGTGATCTGGCTCTCCGCTGCCGCTGAGGTTCATGGAGTGGGCCCAGCTGATGAGCGTCAAGTCCTGAAAGCTGTGATTCTGCGTCTTCCAGTCCAGAAAGTCCGGACCTGTGAACGGATAATTACCCGGAGCCGCCTCAGTTTCGTACAGGCGAACCAGCTGCCCCGGCTTCTGATAAGGCAGAGGGCGCAACAGAACGGCATAAATGATGCTGAAGATGGCTGTGTTCGCGCCGATTCCTAGCGCCAGCGTCAGAATTGCAATCAGGGCAAACCCTGGAGCCCGGCGCAGACCGCGAATGCCATAGCGGATGTCCTGAGCGAGAGTGTCCATCGACCCTCCTGAAACATGGGTTTAGACGCCCCGAATACAAGTTGGTTAGGAACTTTGACGGGCACAGGTGGCTGATTCCCGCTTCACCCGATCACCCGATTTACTCCTATTTCCTAAACAGCGACATCTGTTTGTCGCCAGTGCGCGATGGGTGATCGTCGAACACCGTGCGCCCGCCAATTGAGTTTGAGATTTTCTTCTCATGCGCGATTACCCCGGGCAGATCGGCTTCCGGCTGTAGTTGGGATTCGATTCGGCGGACAAAGTTATCCAGCCGTTTGAATCCGTCCATCTTGTCGGGATCGCCCAGCCTGGCTGCCTGCAGTCCACGGCGGAGGACAGCAATCGACTGGTCGTAGGTCTTCAGGGGCACGGGGAATGGATGTCCATCTTTGCCGCCGTGCGCGAAGGAGAAGCGCGCGGGATCGGAGAAGCGGCTTGGCGCTCCATGCACCACCTCGCCTACCAGCGCGAGTGACTGCAGAGTACGCGGCCCGAGTTTTTCGAGCAGAAGCAGCGACGCGAAGTCCTGAAACTCCCTCTCGTAAGCCAGAGCGAGCACGGCGCCGAGACGCTTCAAATCCAAATCCGAAGCACGGACATCGTGATGGCGAGGCAATGAGAGTTTGCGCACCGTATCGAGTGTCGTTTCGGGACGCTCGCGCACAATCTTGAGCAGGGCGGATTGTGCGGGCGCGGCCTGCGCATCCACCAGGTTCATGATCACGCCCTGATGCTCGCCGACGATCGCTATGTGCGGATCACGGACGAAGTCCTGCACCGACGGTGAGTGCCAGTGATAGCGCCGCGCCATACCCGTGCGATCGTTCATGCCCTGCTGCACGACAGACCATTCGCCGCCGCTGCTCAAAATGAAAGCGTGAAGATAAAGCTGAAAGCCGTCGGCAATAGCGTTGTTGTCCACGCGCGCCGTGAGGCGGCTGGCGCGGACGAGACCGATGCCGTCCAGACCAGTCTTGTCCGCGATGGCGCGCAGCTCATCGGGAGTCTTGCGCGAATGCTTGCCGCGTCCCCCGCAGATGTAAATTCCCAACTCCTGCGAGCGGGGGTTAACGCCTCGCTTCAGAGCGCCCAGCACCGACGTAGTGATACCCGAAGAGTGCCAGTCCATCCCCATAACGCATCCGAGGGCCTGAAACCAGAATGGATCGCTCAACCGCGACAGCAGCTCGCCGGTTCCATAATGGTAAAGAACGCTCTCGACGATGGCGGTGCCCACTGTGGTCATGCGCTCCGCAAGCCAGGGAGGCACACGTCCCCCATGCAGCGGAAGATCGGCAATTCCGGAGCGCTTCATATATTTACTTATAGGTTACAGGGGATAGGGAACAGGGGACAGGAAAGACTTGGGTGATCGGTTCACCTCAAACGCTGTGGCGGACAAGAGCGGCGATTGTTGGAGCTCGGCCAGAACAAAGGCGCCGTGTTTTGCCTTCTTTATTGCTGACGCTAACTGCCGGCTGCTTTTCTAGTTCTCGGACTCTCTAAGATTGGTAAAAGTTTGGTCCAGCCGCTTTGCTTCTTCGCGTTGGAGAGACTCTGCTTCCTCCTGTGCCCGTCTCTCAGACTGTTCTTTCATACCGGCGCGTTTCTCCCTGCTTTTACGCATTGTTTCAGCGAATTTGCCTTCCTGCGGGTTCTTGGGCTTTTCATTTGCCATCCCGGGATGATGGCACACTCGGCTTGGGAAAGCGATAGCAAGGCAGCTCTCGATTGAGAGTATGATCTAGTTACATCGCACATCTCCGCCGCGCATTCGGGTGACGGTCTTCTGCGACGTTTGCGGAAGCCGTGCAGTGGAACTCCGGTCTAATTTTCACCACCGCACTTCAAGCGGACATTCACAGTTGAACGAGTGATGCGCGTCGTTCTGACGGCGAGCACTGCTTCCACAATCATTGGGCCGAGGTAGAACGATTGCCTCGCAATGCTGAACCTTCCAAATAAGGAGACGATATGAAAGAGGACAAGCCGAGATGTGAGACTTGCACCTACGATAGCAGGTGCGATCCCGTGACTCCCGAGAGCAGGTGTTTATACTGCGGAAACTATGCTTTAGCGAAGACTGCGACCAAATTGGCACAGCAAAAATGAGGCTCCCAAATTTGTCATGCGCACGCATGGCCGGAATCGAGTTGCTCTATGGCATCCCAAAGTTGTAACTGCGGGCACCAGAAGCGCGATCACAACATCGTGAAGTCCAGCAATTACGGTGCTTGCAAGATCTGCCTGTGCAACTCGTACTGCGCGGCCGAAACAAAAGTGGTCGCGACCCTTCCAGTCGGGGGCAACCTGCAGCAGGATTAGCGAGCCCGCTATCAACTCCAGGCGCGAGGAATTCCATGCTTCCACGTCACAAGAAAGCGCTTTCAGATATGAAGTCGGCCGAGAAGAAGCTGAAGGACACGCTGAATAAATACAGTAAAACGCGAGAAGCTTTGGCAAAGGTTCGGAAGGATGTAGCCGACGCCAGAGCCCGCCTTGCCGCGGCAGAGGATCTCCTGGAGTCGTAATCGGGCCGACGAGCTTTAGCGATAAGGTCTCGAATAGCCGGCTGCGAGATAGAACGGCAATCGATGCCGCAACAAATCCGCGATCACTGCCTCAAATAGTAATCTGCGCTTCTCTGGCGATTCTCGTTACCGCTTCCCCGAAGGTTTCTCCCTTGGCGGCGACTTTCGATTGGGAAAGCTTCTGGGCTTGCTGACGGACACGATACTCGTCGTTTAAGCGCGCGAGACGTCGCTTCGCAGCCTCAGAGTTGGCCTTCATCCGCTCAATGGTTTCCTGGGAGTGTTGGCTTGGATTCTTCATCAGATCTCACCAGCGGGCTGGAGACAAGAATAACGGCACCAAACAGATCGAAGCAGTTGCTTATCGAGCATTTATCTTCGGTGAGTCAACGTTCGAGCCAGGCCGTTGCAGCCCTGCTGCATACACATACGATGTCAAAAGCGCCCTAGCAGTTGCAGGCACACTGACCTGCGCCATTTTGTCGGTTCACCACCCGCACCGATTCTTCGATGATTTGCGCAAGTGGAGTGGTTACGTCAGTTCGCTCTCATGTCTAGCATCCATCGTTGTCGGACCCTCAGCTCGAGTGCCTGGCCCATAGACGGCAGCGGATAGTCGTTCTCACGCTTCGCTCAACCTTCTGCCCGAGCAAGAGGTTTTCCGGTTTGCGCGGAAGGCGCGGTTCGAAGCGCTTCCAGATCACGCTTCACGCGTCGCAAACCGCGCTTTATCGAGGCCAGCACTTTTCGAGACTCTGCCGTATCTAGAGGAGACTTGCTTGAAAGCGTTCGCTTGGAGGGCACGATAGATTTCCTTCCCTTGGGGGTGAGAAGCTTTTGGAGCTCAAGCAGAATTCAGTCTGGGTTCGTGGAATCCAACTTGGTGACCCGCTTAGTTAAGTCCACACTATGCCGTTTTCCGGATCCGGTCAAACGACGAAATGCCCGTGTCGCGGTGCTTACAACTGCTCGGACATTTTTTCTTGGCAGAACGGGGTCCGCCGGCCTAAGCCCCTTTTTCTCCTATCTGCTTTCTCTTTGACAAAGCTCTTTTTTCAAAACCGCCTGTCATCAACACCCATGGAGAATCGCGAAGACGGGACGTTATCGCTCCTCGTCAGAAGTAATCTCTTCCCGAAATAGGAAGCGCCCATTTTGTCCCATATTTTTGCGGCTTTGCTTGATTCTCGAACCGGCCGCCGGGCAGCCTCAATCAGTGTCTCGAACTCGCCCATCTGCCTTCCACATCAACAATGTGCCATCCGTCCCTGTCCTAAAGTCCATGTCCTAAAAAAGAGGTCACATAGTCTTAAGTTCTTTGCATCAGGCCGGAGCAGGCGGTAGGCTATTGATAATTTGTCTCACACGTTTTCTCCCCGCCAACTTCGTCCGGTTCCACCAAAACGTTCGTAAATCTTTTTGGGAGGCTTAATGAAGCGGGTATTTCTGTTCTCACTCATCACTTTAATGTTTGTGTATCTGGCAGCCTGCGGCGGAAGCGGCAATGGTCCTGTCCAACTCACCGGCACCCCTATGACGTTGCAGACCGGAGATGCGGCCAACGATCAGATCGCCAAATTCGAACTGACCATCAGCTCGGTTATCCTGACCGGCGCCAGCGGCACTCCGGACACGGCGAATCTTCTCAGCGGATCGGCGGAGGTTGAATTCAGCCACCAGGCCGGCGCCTTCGAACCTCTTACGCTGGCGCACGTTCCGCCGGGAACATACACCGGCGCAACCGTGACGGTTTCCAATCCAGAAGTAGTTGCGATAGTGGGCGGAGTCGCGACCAAGCTCACGCCAACACTTTCTTCGACGACCGTGAACGTCGCTTTCAGCCCCAACGTGACGGTTGGAAGCTTGCCGATGTTCCTCAACTTCGATCTTGACCTGGCGAACTCGCTCACTATCAACGGAACCAATGCAACGATAGTTCCCAAGTTCAACGTGAGCGCGTCCACAGTTGCCCCGAATCAGAACAATGAAAATGACGACAACGGAGAGATCGAGGATATTCACGGCAGCGTAACCTCCATCGCCGCTCCGAACTTCACGATCCAAACCAGAACCGGGCCTATTACGTTTGCCACCGATTCCACGACCAGATTCCAGGACGGCATCGCTCAACTCTCCGACCTGAAGATGGGAGATATCGTGGAAGTCGCCGGCATCACTAAGTCGGACGGCACAAAACTCGCGACCAAAGTTGAGCGCGAAGGCGATCACAACGGCGCAGAGGTCGAAGGACTCATCTCTGCACTCGACAGCCCGTTGAGCAAGGTCACCGTCGTTCACCAGATGGATTCCACGGGCACGTCGCTTTCGCCAGTAACGGTGGATGTTGGCGTCAACTCAAGCACCGTATTCAGCACTCGTTTTGACAAGTTCAACATCACCAACGCACCGATCTTTGACGCAACGCATATCGGCAAGGGCCAACGCATTGAAGCCGATGCCGGCAGCTCTTCCGCACCTCTGGTTGCGTCCAAGGTGAAACTGCGCGAACAAGCCCTGATCGGGACGGTTGCTGCTTCGCCGGCGCCGACCACCGCAGGCTTCACACTCGACGTCAGCCCGACGTCAGCTTTTGGGACCTTGAGCGGCGCGACAACGGTGCCGGTAATTCTCGCGAACGGCGCAAACCTGATCACCACGCCTACCGCGGGCGCTACTATCCGTGTACGCGGACTAGTGTTCTTCAACGGAACCACTTACACGATGGTCGCAGTACGCGGTGACGACAACCACTAAACCTCCATTGAACTCTAAAGAGGCCCGCTTCCGCGGGCCACTTTTTTGGTCCTTCACTCGGTTGAATGGATCCGTAATTCCCTTTTCCAGCAGCCGTTGCAGACTCACTACGGGGCGCGTTCTACACCAGGCTTGTCAAAACTAGCTTTGCCATCCCAGATAAGTGCCGCGCTTTTTGCGGCACGATTGAGAATAGCCCGGAGGGAAACTCCGGGTTAGCGCATTTTATGTTCGAGTCCCGCGTCCCTTGCGGGACGACTGGATTTGATTCCGACGAAAAAGGCAATTCAGCCGTCCAGCTAAAAGCCGGACTTGATTCCGAACAACGTTCACTCGGGGTTGCACCACCGGGCTATTCTCAACCGTGCCGCAAAGGGCGTGGCACTGCTCTCGGACGATGCTCTCTTCGCAGGAGTTAATTTGGACAGGCCTGCGTTCTACATGGTCGCTATTCCACCATCCTTGCCGGGAGCAGGATTCGAGAGGTTGAGCGGAGTCAGTACGCCCGTACTCGTATCCTGGGAATAGACCACTGTCCCGCTTGCGCTGGTCACGAAGAGACAAGTTCCGGAACGGGAAAAGACAAGCCGATTGGGATTTGTTCCGGTTTTCGCTGTGTTTCCCGTGGGGACCAGACCTCCGACTCCAGCTTCAAGAACGGAGAGGTTGTCTGAGTCACGGTTGGAGACTACTACCCAATGTCCCACGGGAGATCTGGCAATACCATTGGAAAACGAGCCTCCACTTGGGTAAGTGCGAACACTTCCGGTGTTGCTGATCGTGGTTGAGATCACCTGGTTTTGCTCGCCATTCGTGAAGAAGAGCATCGTGCTGTCGATGCTTGCAACCAGATCGTTGACGCCGGTAGTACTTGCGGCCGGAGCGACGAAGTTCTTGCCGTCGACGGACCCGTCACCGTGACGCGTGTAGCACCTGGCTCCCTGATTCGTGCGCGCCAATTCCATCGCCAGACATACCCATGCTCCGTTGGCCGTAACCACCGGCTTGCCCGCCGTGCTCATGCCTCCGTCCAGAAAATATGGCGAACCTGGAAGGTCTGCAATCTTTCCTGAATTCTGATCGATGGAAAAACCGACGAGCGCTGGGGAACTGCCGGACTGTCCTGGAGCAACCGCCTCAGCAGTCCCATATAGGAACTTACCTGTCGAATCGACCGCGATGTCGGCGCCGCCACTGCTTTTCAGAGCCGTCGTGCTCAACTGCGTCAGTGCGCCATTGTCGTCGGCGCGATACGTAGTGATAGAACCGGACTTGAAATCGCCGCTCGCACTGGCAACGAACAAAAGATTGCCGGCGGTCGCAAAGCTCAGATTGTTTCCAACGAGGCTGTACGGTGATCCCGAGACGGCGCTGACGTTCGAGGAACTGTCCACACGAATGCCATAGAAGACGTTAGTTCCACCTACGTAAGCCAGAGCAGCGGTCGAAGCCCCACCGCTTGTTCCACCAGACGTTCCTCCGCCTCCGCTCGTTCCTCCAGAGCTGCCGCTTCCACCTCCACTGGTTCCGCTTCCCCCTCCTGAGCCGCCAGAGCCAGCGCCGCCTCCGCCCGAGCTGCCGGATGCAGGTTGGGAGCCTGATGGCGGCGTAAGTTGTGAGCCGGGAACAGAGTTGGAGCCGCTTCCGCAGCCGATTGTGACGAGCGTGAAGCCGAGCACTAGTGCAGAAACGGCAAGCAGAGAGACAGGGGAAACGAGACGCGCGCGCATCTTCATAGCATTGGGGCCTTTAAGAACGGAGTTGCTGAGCAAAGAAGATGACGCGCGGCAGTTCTGGGTTGGCGAGTAGGTTTCGGTACCAGAGGATTCCTGGCACCAAGTGTTCGCCGAGGACTTCTCTGATCCAATTCCGGGGCCAGAGAATTTCTGTCAGCTCCGTTTTTGGATTGTTCCGTCGATTAGAGCAGTCTGAAATATGAAGCGCCGAAGGAATTCTGAAAGCCGAGTTTTTAAAGTGCTTTTGACGGCACGGCTTCGCCACGCTGAACAGGATGCGAAAAGCGTTGTGGATTTCGTGTCAGCATTTCCTGTCGGCGTATCTGGCCTATTTGGACAACGCCGTGCTCGCGCATCAGCTGCATTGAGGACGCGACAAGCAGTGGTCGGGTCTTCAACCTAAAAAGGGACAGGAACAGCGTGGACTGCGCGATTATCTTTGAAATGACGCAGTTCACGCACGACGACGTTTCGATTTCGTACTTTACGTCAGTTCCGCTTTTGGATAGCGTCCGAAGCGTCATGCAAACTGTCGCACAGGAGGATGCTACGACTCGCACTGCCGACGTAGTTCACGGAGGTAATTCAAAAATGAACAAGAACTTCATTCCGCGAAGTTATATCGGAGCGGTCATCGCTCTCCTTCTTCTTGCGTACATACCACCACAGCTGGGCGGGCAAGTTGTGTCTGTTGATCCGGCGAGGATGCCGCGCATCGGCACGGTCGATGAGCGGTTTCAGTCCTACAACATCGAGATGGTGGAGGTTGTTGGGGGAAGGTTCTGGAAACCTTATGCTGACTATGCCGCGGCCAAGCAGGCGCAGCCGCCGGCACAACAGTCCGGTGCCGCTCCTGCCGGCCTGGATCCGAATCTGTTTCAATATCGACCGCCCATCGATCTCTCAAATTCTCGCTTGCGCACGCTGGCGGCGGCGCTAGGTCCTGCTTATGTCCGAGTCAGCGGTACCTGGGCAAACAGCGTTTACTTCCACAACTCCGACGATCCGCCGCCGGGCAACGCGCCGGCAGGGTTCAATGGCGTGCTGACGCGGAAAGAATGGAACGGCGTGATTGATTTTGCTCATGCGGTGAATGGCGAGATTGTGACTTCGTTCGCTAGCAGCGTGGGAACACGCGATGCAAATGGAGTATGGACACCGGAGCAGGCTCGCCAGTTGCTCAACTTCACCAAAGGTGCCGGAGGACGCATTGCCGCGGCGGAATTCATGAATGAGCCGACGTTTGCGGCCATCGGTGGCGCGCCTAAAGGCTACGGCGCCGGCGCATTCGGCCGCGATATCGCGGTGTTCCGGCCTTTCCTGAAACAGGCCAGCCCCGGAACGGTCTTCCTTGGTCCTGGTTCAGTGGGCGAGGGACCTCTGGCGATGACCATGCGCGGGGGAACCTTGAAGACAGAGGATCTGCTGAAGGCGACTGGCCCAGTCTTCGACGTCTTCTCCTACCATCTTTATGCTGCCGCTTCGGAGCGCTGCAAAGGCGCGCCGCTGGCAACCACGGCGGCAGCGGCGCTGTCGGAGGAGTGGCTCTCGCGATCGGAGAAAATCGGCGCGTTCTATGCCGACCTTCGCGACAGGTACGAGCCCGGCAAGTCCCTATGGATCACAGAAACCGCCGATGCGGCCTGCGGGGGAAATCCCTGGGCCTCTACATTCCTCGACACCTTCCGATATCTCGTTCAACATGCCGGCCTCGGTCAGCGCGGCGTGAAAGTCATCATGCACAACACGCTGGCTGCGAGCGACTATGGACTGCTGGATGAAAAGACATTCGAGCCTCGTCCGAACTACTGGGCAGCGCTGCTATGGCGAAAGCTTATGGGCACTACAGTGCTCGATCCCAAGCTGTCCCCGGCGCCAAATGTCTATGCTTACGCGCACTGTCTGCGGGATCATCCGGGCGGCGTGGCGCTGCTGATCGTCAATGCGGACCAGCAGCGGAGCTATGATGTTACGTTGCCTGCGACTCAGCGTTACACGTTGAGCGGCGGCAGGGAACTTCAGGACACGATGGTCGTCCTGAACGGGAACGCACTTCGACTCGACGCCAACGGCAACCTGCCGCAACTCACAGGCGAAGCGACCCACGCCGGACGCCTGAGCTTCGCGCCGGCGACGATCACATTCCTCGCGATCGCGAACGCCGACAACAGCAGTTGCCGGTAACCTCAGAGCACGGGAGAAGCTGTGCACAAGGCAGGCGGCTAGTGGGCGCTTGGGTTGGATGCGAACTTTTTGAATAGCTGCAGGGGCTCGGAGTTCGAGAGACGCTTTATTTCTCCAGTCACAAAACTGAAGCTCCAGGTTTCTTCGGTCTTCTCGCAGCGCTTTCCCGGGGGCACTTCTTCCTCGCGTCTTGCCTTTGTTGCATTGATAATCTCAGCAGGAACTCGTTCTTTTGATCCACTATCCGCAAGCATGCCGCGAAGAACTGGTTTTAAGAAGCACCACTTGTTGCGCAGTAGCTGATACCACTGCCGGCTCGCGTCTACGAGCTGTCCGGCTGAGAGCACAAGGTGTTCGAGGAGGCAGGTTTCGACGCACGCCTGGGACAGCCTGCGGAAGCTGTGCTCTCTGACCGTCCTACGCATGTCGTCTTTTGCGGCCCGTTCTCGATATCCATTACAGAGGAACGGATTGGTCCCGGGTGACGCTTTCACGAGTCCGGCGCCCGCCGTACTTCAAGCCAAGACACCAGGAGACTTCTACGATGAAACATGCACGTTTCGCGACGCATTCCATGGTCGCTCTCGTTCTTTTGAGCGTTTGTCCGGGGCGCGCCCTTGCGCAGGATGGACACGCACACGCGCAAACACCTCAACAACAGACGCCCGAGCAGAAGAGCCAGCAGAGCGCGCTGCTGAAAATTGTCCGGGACTCGACCGAGCGCTTCAAAGATGTGGCGCAGGCTGAGCGCGAAGGATATGCGCTCCAATTCGGTTGTGTGAGTGGATCCGACTCGGGAGCGATGGGGCTGCACTATGTGAACGGCGCCATAGTGAACAGTGGTGTGCTCGACCCTACACGTCCTCAGATCGTTATCTACGAGCCGACTGCAAACGGAGGCCGAAAATTGATTGGTGCTGACTTCCTGCTTTTCGCCGATCGCTGGAATGCAAACCATTCGGGTCCTCCGGAGCTGATGGGACAGCTCTTTCACTTATTCGATGCGCCGAACCGCTTCGGACTTCCGGCGTTCTACACGCTGCATGTGTGGGCGTGGAAGGAGAACCCCAATGGAGCTTTCGTGAATTGGCATCCAGAGGTTTCCTGCGAGTCATTCGCTGGAGACACGACGAAGTAAGTCGCAAGGACGCGCTGCAGAATTGGCGAGCTTCCAATCTGCGTATCACGATTGACGGCGCTGCCTCTAGTGATGGGAACGGAGGAAGGACGAGGGCCTTTCCTCCTTCCCATTATGGGATGTTATTGAAGTGAGGATCGATCGCTGAGAGCCGGCCCGGGCCTTTTGAACTACATTCCCGTCATTACGCCAGTTCCGCTGCGGGCCCAGACAGTGCGCAGATATTTGTGCGGATTTACGGGCGTATCGTGAATGCGGACTTCGTAGTGAAGGTGGGAGCCGGTGCTGCGTCCGCTGGATCCGACGTAGCCGATTACATCGCCGCGGTGGACGGTTTCTCCTTCGGCCGCTCCGTAGGCGGACATATGCCCGAACAGAGTCGTGATGCCGTGGCCATGATCGAGAATTACCGTTCGTCCATAGCCGTTGATGTAATTAGCGGCTCTGACTGTGCCGTCGGCTGGTGCGATGATGGGCGTGCCGAACGGGGTGGAGATATCTACCCCGGTATGGAATGCGCCTTCACCGTTGAAGGGATCGATGCGCTCGCCGAAGGATCCTGTCACGATTCCTTCCACGGGCCACAACGAAGGAGCCGCAGCCAGACGCTCCCAGTCGCTTGTGCTGAGCGTGCCAAAGTGGCCGTAGTTGGCGGAAATTCCCGCACCGGCAACGCCGGACATCGCGGTGTTCTTCAGGATCGATAATTGATCGATCGAATCATTGATCTGCTGCGTTTTGATCTCTTCGGGAACGGCGGACTTGAACTCGGCCTCTGTCTTCAGGCCGTACAGGGCGGAAACTTCGCTAGCCAGCGATCCGAGCGAGGCTACCTGGACGTCTTTCTCCTTGGCCACCTGCTCCAGCTTGTTGTAATTCATGCTCAAGGCGTCCTTCTCAACTTTGAGCTGATTGAATCGCGCTACCTTCACCAGCATGCGCGTGTAAGAACCGGCCATGCCTGTGATGGTCATCATGCCGATGATCGCGCCGGCGATGAACATGTACAGGTAATGCAGAGGGATAGGCATCTTCACGAGCTCGCCGTCGGCGTCCCGCGCTACAAACATGATGTAATAACGCTTCCGCATTACCACTCCCACGACGGATTTTGTTCGAGCTGCCCTTATTCGTACTGCTCAGAGGAGTTGCCCTGGTTGGGGATCAAGCGCCTCTGCCGGTTGTCTTGACGATAGTGAGCTTTTAGTTTGCGGAGCTTTACAACCTGCCCCGAACTCAACGTGCCAGACCAACCATCGGGCCTGCGGCCAGAGATATTTCGAAAATCAAAGGCACGTTAACAAAGCAGCTTCTCTGGTGTCAAACACTAAAGTGGCGTTACTTGAGTAACTTTGTTTGTTTTCAAAGAGATACGGATTAGGGTTTTGGAAGGTTTTTAGGGCAGATTACCAGTCGCTCTCCCTGGCAACAGTAGCAGCGGAGAAACTAGCAATAGCGATAATTAAATCCTGGCAAGGGTGTGACAGGAATCGGAGATGGCCAAGCCGAGAATCTTGATTCTCCCTTTGCTTCTCGGTTTCGCCATTCGCCTATAGCCTATTACCGAGTGCCCTTGCTGCTTTGATACCTGAACGCCATCTTCTGAATCGCCTGCGAAACGTCAGGCAGGTGAAAAATCCCAAAGTGGCACTCGGAATCGGGGATGACTGCGCCGTCCTGCGCCTGCCTCCCGGACATGAGACGCTGGTCACAACCGATTTCAGCCTGGAGGGTGTCCATTTCCGTCGCGATTGGCAGTCGCCGGAGTGCATCGGACATCGCTGTCTCGCGCGCGGCCTCAGTGATATTGCCGCCATGGGAGGAATACCGGTTGCCGCCTTTCTGTCTTTGGCTGTGCCGACCGCACTTCCACAAAGGTGGGTAGACCGATTTCTCTCTGGATTACTCCGCCTGGCGCGCGCAAACGGAGTGGAACTGGCTGGTGGAGATACGGCTCAGTCTCCTGGCGGCGTGCTGGCAGACATCATGGTTGTCGGAACCGCAAGGCATCGACGTGCCCTGCTTCGCGCTGGGGCCAAAGCCGGCGACCTTATATATGTGACCGGAGAGCTGGGTGAATCTGCCGCGGCGCTGCGCCTGTTGAGATCGGGAAAAATCAAAAAACGCGATGTCTTCCCAAAACCCAGAATCGTCATTGGGGAATGGCTGGCGAGCCAGCGAATTGCAACGTCCGTGATTGACATCAGCGACGGCCTCTCAACCGATCTTTCGCATATCTGTGAGGAGAGTGGCGTGGGCGCAGTCGTTGAAGCCGAAGCGATCCCCATTTCGGTGAATGCGCGAAAGTTATCGCAGACGAAGCGGAGGAAATCCACGCCGTGCGACTTTTCTCTGGAATTGGCGCTCCACGGCGGCGAAGATTACGAGCTGCTGTTCACCGCACCCAGGTCAAAGCGAGTCCCTGAGCTGATTGCCGGGGTAAAGATCACGCATATCGGCGAAATCGTTCGCGAAAAAAGAATGTATCTGGTTCAAGACGGGAAGAGGAGCGGCCTGGCGCCGCAAGGCTGGGAACACTTCCAATCTCATCGTGCAATGAAATGACCATGCGCAGCAGTCTAAAAAACGACGAACGCAGGCATTAGCAACCGGGGCCGGGCTTTGTGGCTGGCGCTGCTAGCGCCATTGGAGCGTGGATGACGTGCCGAGCTAATTCGCATCTGGAACGAACGCGGTGGACAGTCAGGATGTACGAGAAGTTTTATGAAGAAAAGGACCTGAAGACGACGCGTTAGGACACAGAGTCGTTTCAGAACGACAAACCAACTCTCTTTTCCTCTGCGTCCTTCATGTCCTCTGTGGTTAGGCTCTGACGCTTTGTTTACTCTTGCGGCTCGATTGTTGCGCCACTAGGGACGATGGGCTGGGGGCGGCTTGGAGCACGCGTATCTGCGCGGGGACCATTGGCGGCTGGTTGTACGGGCGGGCCATTTTCGTGGCGCGGATGATAGGCGGCTCGCTCGTCGAACTTACCGAAAATCATCTTGCCGGCCGTGGTCTGCAGCACCGACGTGACGGCAATGTCCACGTTCTTGCCGATCATCTTGCGGGCGTTGTCAACTACAACCATAGTTCCGTCGTCGAGGTAGGCGACGCCTTGGTTGTACTCCTTACCTTCTTTCAGAATGAAGACGCGCATGGCTTCGCCCGGCAGCACGATCGGCTTTAGCGAGTTCGCAAGCTCATTGATGTTCAGCACCTCGACGCCCTGGAGTTGAGCCACCTTATTAAGGTTAAAGTCGTTGGTGATGATCTTGGCCTCGTAGAGCTTGGCCAGCTCGATGAGCTTCAGGTCCACTTCGCGTACCGAAGGAAAATCGTCCTCGACGATCTGCACGTTCATCGTCGCCATCTTCTGGATACGTTGCAGGACGTCGAGGCCGCGCCGTCCCCGGTTGCGCTTGAGCGAGTCGGCGGAATCGGCGACAAGTTGCAGCTCGCGGAGGACAAACTGCGGGATGACAACGATGCCGTCGAGAAAGCCGGTTTCGGCGATGTCGGCGATGCGACCGTCGATGATGACGCTGGTGTCGAGGATCTTGCAGCTTCGCTTGCCGGTCTTTTCTGAACCGAAGATTCCACCCAGAGCGGCGAGATTGAGCAGGTCGCCCTTGTTGGCGCCGACGATTAGCCCAACATAGGACATTAGCAGCATGACGAAAAGTTGGAGGAAGTGCTGCGTGCGTCCGGGTTCGATGGCGTCGCGGAGAACGAGGCTGAAAAGGTAGGCGCCAAAGATTCCCAAAATGCTACCTATTACGGCGCCGATCAGACGTTTGAGGCTGACGATCCGCAGGCGCGCCTCAAAGAGCACTACTCCGAAGCCGATAATCGCTCCGGCTCCCGCTGCCTCCCAGCTCTCGAGCGAAAACGGGCGCAGCACGAAGCAGGCGACCGCCACAACGAGAATGAAGACAAGACGTATGAATAAAAGGTCCATACGGACCTCCCCAAATAAGCGTGGACTCTATCCGGCACGCTCCCGGTAAACCATCTATCGACGAGCAACTATGAACTTGCTAAGAAAGTGGACCGATCGGGAGACCAGCGAATAGGAGAGAAGTCCCCCGCACCGCTAGTTATGTGCGAGCAGTATATACCCGGTCGCGACGAGGAGAATATGGGCGGTATTGATTCGGTTCTGAATATCGGAGCTGAAAGATCAGTGTAGGAAAACAGACAAAAGTACCGTCGCGCGCCCTCGCGCGGGTGTCTGTATCCGAAACCGAGGTTCATACTGGGGAGGAAGACTTCCGATCCTCGCATGACGGTCTCCCCGCACAAAACCCGCGCGAGGGCGCGCGGCGGTCCTTTTGTCTCTATCTTGTGCATCCGAGGAGTTAATGCCATCCCAAGTTCGGCCATTCAGATTTTGATTGTCTGCAGCAGGAAGTTGCTGCAGTGTGATGCTGCGTTTTGAGCCCAACGCTGGTTGTCAGCAACAGAAGCTGTTCGCCATTTCGTCCTTTGCGAGCGCACTTTCAGACGCTCGCGTCGAGCTCTCCTTAGCAGGAGAAAACGAGGGGCAGGTCTGACCCGAAATCTCGGGGGAGAATGGGTTGACTTGCCCTGGGTTTTTCAATCTCAGGTAGAGACGCAGCACGCTGCGTCTTCTCCATCTCTCTGTCAGCGCCGTTCTGTATCGTCCTCCCAGACACCCGTCGTCGAAGACGCCATGCTGCATCTCTCTACGGATCACTTGCCGTCCTCCCATACCACTGGGAAGCGAGAACCGCACCTGTTTTCCTCAACATTCTGCTGAACCCAGTAGCCCTAAACGGCATCTAAGCTTCTAGGGCGGAGTGTCTACGAGGCGCAAAAAGCGCACATAAAACGACAACTGGGCTAGGTTCACGCCGGTCATCGGGCTGTGTTATCCTGAATTCTCCCGGATAGGTGTGCCTACCAGCTATTCATTCTGAAGAACTTAAGGCGCTCTCCCGAACAAAAATCGAGCTCAGCACTTGGTGTGCTCAGGCTCGTTTGGTCCCATAGGCCACGCAAGTCTTTTGCTGAACTGGAGATGAGTGCATTTGGCGCTTAACGACAAATTCGACGACATTCAAAAACTGATCGACGCAGGCAAGGAGAAGGGGTACCTCACCTACGGAGAGGTTAACGATCTCATTCCCCACGACGTCCATTCGCCTGATGATCTGGATGATCTGCTTACTACGATTGGAACGCAAGGTATCGACGTCCTCGACGGATCGAAGATGCCAAGCTCCGATCTCAAAGACAAATTCGAAGACATGGAGGCCGGCGAGGACGTAGAACTCGACCTTACTCCCGGCACTCTGGAAAAAACTAACGACCCCGTCCGCATGTATCTGCGCGAGATGGGAACCGTTCCTCTGCTTACCCGCGAAGGCGAAGTTGAGATTGCGAAGCGCATCGAGCGCGGACAGCTCCGCGTCCTGAAGGCGATTTCGCGCTCTCCTATCGTTATTAATGAAGTGCTGGCTATCGGCGAAGACCTGAAGCGCGGCGTTCGCTCGATCAAGGAAGTCGTGATCTTCGACGAGGAGGAGATCACTGACGAGATCGTCGAGGCTCGCATCAAGGCGACCACGCACCGCATCGACGAGATGCACAAGCATTTCAAGAAGGGCGAGCAGCTCGAAGAGAAGCTCGCGAATGTAGATAAGAAGAAGCGTCCCGGCGAATTCCGTCGAACGCGCTGGTCACTGGGTCGCGAGAAGGTGATGGTATCGCGGATCATTCGCGAACTGCGCTACACCAACTCGCAACGCAAGAAGCTAATCGATCGTGTGGGACACGTGGCCGAGCAGATGCGTTCGCTCGATCGCCAATTCCACAATCTTGAAAAGAAGGTCGATTCCACGCGTTCCGAAGAACTCAAGAAGGAATACCGCCGGCAACAGCGCAATTGCAAAGCCGATCTCGAGAAGATGGAGCAGGAAGCCGGGCTTACCTTCATCGAGCTGAAGCGCACGCAGCGTGAAATTACGCAGGGCGACATCGATGCCGAGTACGCCAAGCGCGAACTCATCGAAGCCAACCTGCGACTCGTGGTTTCGATCGCCAAAAAGTACACCAATCGCGGACTGCAGTTCCTCGACCTGATTCAGGAAGGCAACATTGGTCTGATGAAGGCGGTGGACAAGTTCGAGTATCGTCGTGGCTACAAGTTCTCGACCTACGCGACGTGGTGGATTCGGCAGGCAATCACGCGCGCGATCGCTGACCAGGCCCGCACCATCCGTATTCCGGTGCACATGATCGAGACCATCAATAAGCTGATTCGCACCTCGCGTCAGTTGGTACAGGAACTCGGTCGTGAGCCTACGTCGGAAGAGATCGCCAAGCGGATGGACATCCCTGTAGCGAAAGTCCGCAAGGTGCTGAAGATCGCGCAGGAGCCAATCTCGCTTGAAACTCCGATCGGCGAGGAAGAAGATTCGCATCTTGGCGACTTCATCGAAGATCGCGGCGTAGTTTCGCCCGCAGAAGCCGTGATTAACGTAAACCTCAAGGAGCAGACGGCGCACGTTCTGCGTACGCTTACTCCTCGCGAGGAAAAGGTGATCAAAATGCGCTTCGGGCTGGAAGACGGCTCCGAGCATACGCTCGAAGAAGTCGGACAGTCGTTCGCGGTCACACGCGAACGCATTCGCCAAATCGAAGCCAAAGCGCTGAGGAAACTGCGTCATCCATCGCGCTCGAGGAAGTTGCGAGCGTTTATGGATGGAGTGAGAGAGTAAGTCAGCTTCTGAGCATCAAAAGGCGCGACCGACAGGGCGCGCCTTTTTCCTTTCTCATGCACTACTCTTTGTCCGTTGCACCACTGCGTAAGCCCGTCATCCTGAGGCCTTCCTTTGGCGACCCGCAATGTGCCAACATAAATTGCGCTTTCGCGGCTACGTGAATTCTGAAAGCTCTTTAGTGCGGGCTATTCCCAGCTGGGGACGCCACGATTAATCCTGGCAGTTGACCGAGACTCGAGTGCGCCAGATACACCGAGCCGTCCTTCGCGACGACTCCATTGCGAGCGCCCTCGTGAGTTGGTACTTGTGCAATCAAGCTGAGCTTCCCTCCGGCGTCAACTCGGGCCACCGTGAGGCGCGCGTCCCTGGCAGCGCCTATATAGAGTGTGTGCGTGGCAGGCGAGTAGGTGAGGTCATCGACGCCGTTGCCGGTGTCGATCGACGATAACTTCTCTCCATTGTGTCCCGCATCCAGAACCTCCGCCTGCGTGCTGCAGGCCACGAACAGGAAGCCGGTGTCCTGATCTACCGATATGCCGTGCGGACCGTCCGCGCCGCATGATGACGGCCACTTCGCGACAGTCTTACGCGTCTTCAGATCGATGGCGGTGGTCAGGTCCTTGTCCTCGTAGTTCATGTAGAGCCGGCCGCGCTTGGCGTCGACTGCGTATCCCTCGGGCTGGCCTTCGAACGTCAGCTTTTCTTTTTGCGTCAAAGTCTGGCTATCCAGAATGCGCACAGACTTGTCGCGCGGGGCGGTGACCCAGACTTCCTTCGTAGGCGCCACGTAGACTA
>QIBC01000047.1 GCA_003225215.1 Acidobacteriota bacterium | reverse complement strand
GGCTCGCGGGACCGACTCACCGGATATTGGACTTCTCTCTCGACGTGCCCGAGCAAGCAAAGTTAAGCCTCGCTCGGGTTCGGCTAGACACTCGAACGAGGCTCAGCATCAACCGAATCCCTGTCCAAGCAGGATCCGCGTCAATGCCTGAAACACAATTACCGCAGTTGTGCCTCGCAGTCGTTGCTTGCCGGCAATCTG
>QIBC01000046.1 GCA_003225215.1 Acidobacteriota bacterium | reverse complement strand
AGCGCTGAATCTTGCCCAAAAGTTGCAAAATTCGTTCCCAGGCAGGGATTTAACAGGGATCTCCCTCGATTTCCGCGAAACCTCTACATTCTTCTCGGTTTAGCGCTCTTTCCCGGCGAATGCGAAAAAAGATCAGGGATTGTGCAGGGAATTTTCGTTCCATAATGGAACTTCCGTCAGAGCGTATGGCTCATGCTACGATGATCCCTACAACCCCATGACGTTCCCCGCTCCCGTCCCGGAAATCCCCGCGGCCAACGTCGACCAGGCCGCAGCCTACTATGTCAACACGCTGGGCTTCACCCTAGATTGGGGGGACGACCAAGGCGGCATCGCCGGCATCTCCAGGGGGAATTGCAGACTGTTTATCACCAATCGCTCCTTCCGCGAGCCCCACGGCAACCTAGGCCCGATCCTTTTCTGGCTCAATCTCAACAGCAAGGCTGAAGTGGACGCACTCTTCGCCCAGTGGAAGGCCGCCGAAGCGAAGATTGTCTCCGAACCCGAGGACAAACCGTGGAAGCTGCACGAGTTTATGGCCGCCGATCTTGATGGCAACCTCATTCGTGTCTTCTATGATTTCCGGGGTGCCACGTAAGGGAACCACACATCGCGCGTGAGCAAACTGGAACCGTTGGAACTACTCTGGCTTTGATTTTGTTCCTGGGCCGAGTCTTGCATCACGCTTCGACGGCGAGTCGGATCGATAACATGCGTCGTCAGCGCACCCTTTTGAAAACCGCAAAAGGATGCGGCACCCACTTCTTCGGTATCGCAAGCAAGAAAATCAAGACACAGCGAAGGCTCGGCCACCCGCCCACTTGCAAATGACCGGACAGCCGAAGCCCCAAGCGCTGCCCACGTTTTTTGCGTGATCCCAATATCTAAAGGACTTAGCCGCCGAGATCCCAGCGGAATCCCACCAGGACGGTGGGATCGATCCCAGAGCGTCTCTGGGATCACAGTGGGATATCCCACAAGTTGTCGGTGGGATCCCGCTGGGATCACGGTGGGATCGGCGTGGGATTCGCCTTGGGCTATCCTGCCGCCGCGAACAGCCGGCAGCAAGTAGCCAGCCGTCAACAGTTTAATTCCCGACTTGGCATTCATGTTCGACACAGCTGCTGCTGTGCTACCACGAGATACAAAGAGAAGGGAAGTGAAAAAACTGTCACAGAAGTAAAAGATGTCCCGAGACAAAATGGAACCGATGTCGTGGGACTAGACAAACACCGCGAGGATGGGGCACCCTTTATCTGGGAGTCTGACGCAAACACCAAAACGGGAAGGCTGGGCCACCCGCCGTCCCGTCGGCCAGCGTGGCGGAAGCAACCCAGGAGCAGCTTACTAGGGATGATCGAATGGCGCCGCAAGCGAAATTCCCCAACGCGACTCGAGATCGCGAATCGTATCCGGGAGTGCCGCCAGCCAGGCACTCCGTTCCACTGTTTTTGCACAGTGCTTCGCCAGAAGCGCCGGGATTGTGATGGACACCTTCGAAGTCTACAGCGGCTGGTACATGACGAATGCAATTAGCAATTAGCAATTAGCGAAGAAGAGCCGCGAAGCCACAAGCTAGTGCCGCAGGCACGAACAAAAGGCAGCCCAGGGTGGAGAGCGAGTCCGGCAAACGCCGCAGCGGACCGGGCCCGCGGAACCCTGGGTAATCAGAACCGTCCGCGGTAGAGGCTGTTATGAAACTCAATAATTTTGTTACCTATGGTGGTCGCAGTCGGCGAAGCGCAATATGTTGTGGTTTCAAAAGAGGAATTTCGAGTTTCGTAACAGCCTCACACCGCGCAGGATGGGTCCCCCGCCACCCGCTGTTCGGGCGGCGGAAGCAAAAGAAAATCAAGGGTCGGCCACCCGCCCATTAGCAACCATGCGTTCTACTCGGCTATGATTCTTAGGCACTATTTTCTCAGCCGATCGTAGTGCTCGCGCTTAGAGCACTCCCTTACACACAACGAGCCAGTCAGAAAACCTGCGTAGACGTCGCGTTTGCATCAGGAACTTTTACGATGAAGCACTCTCTGGCTTTTTCCCTTCTTATTATCAGCGCCCTTGGCTTGCATATCAGTGGACAAACTCCGAAATCGGGTTCTCAAGAATTACTCCAAAAGCTCACCCGGCACTCTTCCATGCCATCCGGAGACCTAAATGGTCTCCCGGAATCTGCCGCGATGCAGATGAGGCGAGAGACCAGAGAGACTCGTTGGAAGCCGTCAACTAAGTTCAATGTCTCTGACCCGGCAGAGCAGGAAACCGTAGAGTTTGCCTTCGTCGATTCAGTCAATGTTTTAGAGCGTGGGCAGAAACCAGACCCCAACGGATTACCGGTGTCCTCCACCGCTATCGTGATCGGTACAGTAAAGAGCGCCAAAGCGTTTGCGAAGCAGGACAGGACGAACGTTTATTCGGATTATCAAGTCACGGTAGATGAAACACTGAAGCAAGACTCTCAACTGCCGATTGTCACGGGCAAGCAGATTGTTGCTTACATGCCGGGCGGTACGATCCGCTTTTCCTCAGGCCATGTCGTGCATTACCTCATATCTGGCAGGGGCTTCCCTGAAGTTGGTAGCCAATATGTCTTTTTCTTAGAACGTAAAGATTCTCAGATTCTGGAATACGAAATAAATACCGGCTACCTACTCGAAAACGGTGTCATTGAACCGATGGATGGAACTGGAGACTCGCCCGGCTG
>QIBC01000216.1 GCA_003225215.1 Acidobacteriota bacterium | reverse complement strand
TTAAGACCTTCAACATCGCCCCATCCTGGACTCACATACTCAGCCCGAACTCCGTGTTCACGCTGGGGGCATTCGTGCGGCGCGATCAATTCAACTACTACCCGAGCAAAAACGCTTTTGCTGATTTCAGTCCCATTCAATCTTTGACAATTGCGCAGGATCGAAGCCTCACCAATGCGGGCCTGCGTTCGGATGTCAACTACACAAAAGGCATCCACAATGTGAAGATTGGAGCCACTTATCAGCAAACCTTCCTTAATGAAAATGACACGATGGGCATCGTCGACCCGAACTTTGTGGCGTCGTTTGGCTGCCCTAACGGCAACCCCGCGCCGGATCCGTGTGCCGTCCTTCCGCCTTTTGACTTGACCACCGGAGGAACGCCCTTCAGGTTCAAAGGACATACCGACGTAAAGGAGCTTGCCCTTTACGCGCAAGACGCAATCAGCAAGGGTAACTGGACACTGAACCTTGGCATACGTGGCGACTTTTACAACGGCCTTACAACCCATAACGAAGCTGAGCCGCGCCTTGGCATCGCTTACAACATCAGGCGAACTAACACTGTGCTTCGCGCTTCTTACGCACGCGTGCTGGAGACTCCGTTTAACGAGAATCTGATCGTGTCGAGCGTGGGATGCGCTAACGAAGTCTTGAATCCGCTTCTCGGCTGCTCGTCATCGGACCTGACGCCATTAAGAACGGGCTGGCGCAATGAGTTTCACGTCGGCCTGGAACAGGCATTCGGCAAGTATCTCGTTGCTTCAGGTGAGTACATCACCAAATACACGCACAACGCCTACGACTTCAGCGTGCTGGGCAACTCGCCGATATTCTTCCCTATTGGTTGGCAGAGGTCCAAGATTCCCGCGTACGCCGGGCGAGTGAGTGTGCCCAATTTCCATGGATTCTCCGCACTCGTTGTGATGTCCACCGTGGCGGCGCGATTCTTTACTCCGCAGGTGAGCGGAGCTGGTGCAACGCCGGCTGCGCCCACGGGAGTTTTTCGGATCGATCACGACGAGAAATTCAATCAGACTACCCATCTTCAATACCAGATTGGGAAGACTGGTCCATGGCTTGGTTTCAACTGGCGTTACGACAGCGGGTTGGTGGCTGGAGCGGTACCGTTTGCTCCTTCCTCAGATCCGACGTCGCCTATCGACTTGACGGGATTCAGCGCCGATCAGCAATTCCAGGCAGGTTTCTTCTGCGGAAATCAGCGGGCAACTTTGGCTAGTCCGCTGACGACTTGCGCGCCATCCCAGTTCGGATCAACGCTCATTTCGATTCCAGCACCGGGAACGGAGAACGACGACAAGAACCCGCCACGTATCGCTGCCAGGCATCTATTCGATCTCTCGGTTGGCGATGACAATTTGTTCCGTGGCGACAAATACAAGTGGAGTCTGCAACTTACTGCGATCAACATCACCAACAACTATGCGCTGTACAACTTTCTCTCAACCTTCAGCGGAACGCATTACGTGACTCCGCGCGCGCTTACGGCTCAGCTTGGATTCCATTTCTAGGGGAGTCCTCGATACTCCAGACTGTATGGTAGAGACGCAGCATGCTGCGTCTCTACGATGTCGATGGGCACTACTGGATGATGAACAATCCAATCACCTCTACTCGTAGCGCAGCGCAACCAGCGGGTCCACTTGTGTTGCCCTCCGCGCCGGTACGAGGCAGGCCGAAATTCCCACAGCGATCAAGACGGCAAGCACTGCACCGAATGTCACCGGATCATGAACCGAGACTCCCCAGATCTGGCTCTTGATCACCCGCGTAAGCAGCAGGCTTGCGATTTCGCCGATCACGATGCCGATGGCGATGATCATCAACCCCTTCCGCAGAATCATATTGAGAACTGTGCTCTGTTGAGCACCCAAAGCCATACGGATGCCGATCTCATGAGTCTGAAGAGATACGGAATATGCCATCACGCTGAAGACGCCAATTGCTACCAGGGCGAGCCCGATGGTCGCGAATACGCCAAACAGGATCAAACCGAAACGCGGCTGCGAATAAGAAAATTGTTGTAAGTAGCCTTCGAGTGTGCCAGTCAGCGTGAGTGCGACTCCGCGATCGACAGACCAGATTTCCCGGCGCACGTTCAACAGCATCGACATCGGTTCGACTGCGGTGCGCACCAGGACTCCGCGCTCGAACGCCCCGGAGACACTGTAGGGCATGAAGGCTTCCGGCTGCGGACTTTCTTGAGGTCCACGATTCTTCGCATCTGCCACGACGCCGATAATTTCAAAGTACGCATCCTTCGGCGACTCGGGGATCGTGTCGAGCAGGTTGAACTTGATTGACTTGCCTAGGGGGTCTTCTTTGCCGAAGAAATTTCGGACGAGCGTCTGGTTCACCACTATCACGTGCCGAGCAGCTTCGACGTCGCTCTCGCTGAGTAATCGTCCGCGCTCTAACCGAAGGCCAAGTGTTGGGAAGTAACCCTCGCTGCAGAGCTGAAAAATCGAACGCCAGGTTTCAGTGTGCGTCGTACCCGGGACTGTAACCTCGCTGGGAATGCCACCGTACGGAGGCAAGGTGCTCGTCTCGGTTGCAGCAACAACTCCAGGTAATGCCGAGATCTTTTGCAACACCTGGCGGAAGAAAATGCGCTTCTGCTCCGCCGTCTCGTAGCGGCCCTTCGGTAATGGCGTGCGCGCCACCAGGATGTGGTCGGGCTTGAGGCCGAGATCGACGTTTTGCAGTGCGAAGAGACTGCGCATCATCAGTCCCGCGCCCACAAGGAGCACGATCGAGAGCGCTACCTGAGAAACCACCAGTCCGGAGCGGAAGCGCCCGTGACGGAATCCCGTCTGCGTTCCTTTCCCAGTATCTTTTAGGCGATTGTGAAGTTCACCGCGAACAGCGTGAAAAGCAGGCGCCAAACCGCACAGCAGCGTTGTAACAAGGGTTACGCCAACCGAGAAGAGCAGGACGCGCAGATTGAGAGTGATAACCGTTTCTGAGGGGATCAAGTCTGGCGGTAGGGCCGCGAGTACTCCCTTTATACCGGCGTAAGCGAGAAGACATCCCGCGAAGCAGCCACCTGCAGCCAGGATGAAGCTCTCGACCATGAGTTGCAGCATCAGTCGCGAGCGGCTCGCGCCCATCGAGGCACGAATCGCGATCTCTTTTTCGCGTGCCGTGGCGCGCGCAAGCAAGAGGTTGGCAACGTTGCTGCACGCGATTAGCAGCAGCATGCTCACGGCTCCCATCAAGGCGAAGAGCATCACGCGGAATTGACCGACGACCTGGTCGGCCAACGTCATCGTCTTAATGCTGAAGTTGGCGGGATACTCTTTGGGATATGCCTTGGACAATCGATGGGCCACAACGTCCAGATCGGACGCTGCTGCTTGCAGGCTCACACCAGGTTTCAGACGAGATAGAGTCCACACGCGATGAAACGGAAGCGTATCGCCGCGATCGAGAGTCATCGGCAGCCAGAAGTCCTCGCCGCCGAACAGAAATCGCGGAGGCATTACGCCGATCAACGTTGCCTGCTTTCCGTTGAGTGTGAGAACGCTGCCAACGATTGAGCGATCGGCATTGAAGTCCTTCTGCCAAATGCGATAGCTCATCACCGCAACCGGAGGAGCGCCCGCTCTCGCGTCGTCAGGCACAAGCCCACGACCCAGCAGCGCTTGCATGCCCAGAAACTCGAAGGCGTCGGCTGTCGTTTCGCCTCCCTGGAATTGCTTCGTGCCCTCTTTGTCGGTGTAGAGAACATCCATATTCCGGTTGGCAATCATGTTCTCGAAGACATGGTTCTGCTCTTTGAAGTCGAGGTACTCGGCAATGAAGAAACCGCCGCGTCCTTCCTGATCGGCGTGCGAGCTGTCGTGGATGAAGAATCCGGTTAGGCGATCGGAATCCCGGTAAGCAAAGGGCTCCAGCAGAACATTGTCGAGAACGCTGAAAATCACCGTAGTGGCGCCAATTCCCAAAGCGAGTGCAAACATCGCCAGCAGGGAAAAACCTCGATCCTTGCGCAAGGATCGAACTCCATAACGCAGGTCCTGCCAGAACCAACTCATGCTTTCCATCGATTCGTCTCTCCCATTCCAATCGACACTCTTGGCTACGAGCTATAGACGGTGAAACGACGAGAAAGTGTCCTGAGTTTCATGAACTTTCATCGCTGGTATGAAATGTGGGAAAAGAGGGTTGGAAGAAGAAGCGCAGGCGCGGAATTCTATTGCTGGGCTTTTGCGAGAACTTAAGACGCCCTAAAGGGCGACTCTCAGTCGTCCCGAAAAATGCCGCTGTCGCCGATCATCTAGATTTACGGCGAGCGTTTCGCGCGAGATATCGCTGGTCAAGGGCTTGCCTGATTAAAGTCTTGATTACGGCTTGCCGGCTGACGTTTAGTTCGTCGGCAGCAGTGTCCAATTCATTCAGCATTGGCGCAGCGAAATCAACATTGACGCGCTGAATGGGCTGCATCATTCGTCCCTTGTTCGTAAAGAACTTCGAAATGTCTTCGTCCCGATCCGCCAGCCGGGCTATCGATTCTGCCAGGGGAACTTTTCGCCGACTACGAGTGGCTTTCATAGAGCTGCCTTTCCTCCCTTGTTGCCTTCCAAAGAGTGACTAGATGGTAATATTCGCCCTCTTCATCCGATCTGGCCTCGAAGATCAGAGTGTAGAGTTTCCCTTTTACCCAACCAATGGCGCGGTATTGCTCCGGCACATCTGAGCGATGATCGAGATAGTAAGGTTTAGAAAATATCTCTTGAGCTTCCTCGAAGCCGATTCCACGCTTAGGGTTCGCGCGTAATCGTTCGCTCTTGGTCGCATCAAAGTGAAATCGCACCGGATATAACTGTTATACCATCTTCCAAATACTGGCCGGAACGGTCAAGTGCGGAATCGCGTCGTCAGAGGGCCTGAGCGATTGCCCTTGCTTTCCAGCAACTTAGGGCTGAAAGTGAACGTCGGGTCGTCGGAACCCGTATCTGATTTTCAATGGATTGTTAATAAATTCCGTTTAGCCCCGTCTCCCAACTGCATGGAAACCTGCTTGCCGACTCAAGGGCGGCCTGCGGGACCGGCAGAGGAGAAGGGCACGTGGAGGCAGTATTGCCAGCGGCTGTTGACAGAAGCGTGACCGGCGCGCGGCCTGCGCAAGCAGATCCGAGTGTGCTGGAACGTGTGTCGCTCGAGCGCGTGTTTGTGGAGCATAAAGAACGCGTGTTTCGGGCGGCGTATCGCGTTACCGGCACCGTAAGCGACTCGGAGGATGTGGTTCAAAGCGTCTTCCTGAAGCTCGCGCGACGTGAACTTGGCGAGGTCGGCGATGACATTCAGAACATCGGCGGATATCTGCATCGAGCCGCCGTGAATGCCGCGCTAGACATGATTCGCCAGCGCCGCGATGCGCAGAACATGCCACTGGAGGATGCAGAAGTATCGCGTCCTCTGGAGCTGGCGTCGCGCGGTGAAGGTGAGTACAGTCCGCTCGAACTGCGGCGCTGGCTCCGTCAGGCGATGCCTAAATTGGGAACGCGATCGGCTGAGATGTTCGTCCTTCGCTACATCGAAGGACGCGACAACAGCGAGATCGCCAAGATTCTCAAGACGTCGCGGGCAACCGTTGCAGTCACCCTCCACCGTACCCGCTCTCTGCTGAAGAAAGACTTCCGTGCCTATATGGAAGGCAACAAATGAAGGGCAATCATAACAATCCGAATTTCATTCTTGATAAGGCGATCGCGGCAGTTCGCGACGATCAGCCCGATACTCAGACTATTGATACTGCGACCGCGAACGCATGGCAGAGGATCAGTCAGGCGGTGGGCATCGAGGCGACGGTTGCTCCTCTGAATCGCATC
>QIBC01000408.1 GCA_003225215.1 Acidobacteriota bacterium | reverse complement strand
AGGATCGCCGGCATCATGCCGAAGGATTTCTCGTTTTATCCGACGCAAACCGCTCTCTGGACGCTCATCACTCCCAATAGCGAATTCGCAAGGGATCCGTGGAGATCTGTAACCGGCGTCTTCGGACGACTGAAACCAGGCGTAAGCCGGGCTGCCGCCGAAGCGGAGCTGTCAACACTCGAGCAGAACATTCTGCCTGAAGCCTCGAAGGATCTTGCGCTGCCTCAAGCCGTGCCGGTCGTACTCAACCTACAATCGGAGTTCACTTGGCTCGCCGGACGCAACCTACGAACGGCGCTGACACTGCTCTTTGGCGCCGTATTTTTCGTGCTGCTGATCGCCTGCATCGACGTGGCAAACCTGCTGCTGGCGCAGTCGGCCGACCGGCGGAGAGAGCTCGCCATTCGCGCCTCGCTTGGCGCAGCACGCCTCCGCATCATTCGACAGTTGCTGGTAGAGAGCATCTTGTTGTCGTCGGCCGGAGCGCTGCTGGGAACTTTCTTCGCTTTTGCTGCGCTGCAGCTGTTTCGCGCAAAGAATCCCATCGAGCTTCCTCCTGGCAATCCTGTCCGCCTCGATTGGCAGGTGCTGGCCTTCACTGCTCTGTTGGCGATCGCCTCCGCTATGCTCTTTGGACTAGTCCCGGCGTGGAGGGCTACGCGCCTGGATTTGAACGAAGCGCTGAAAGGCTCCGGGCAAAGTGCGTCGCAAAGCGGGACCATGCGTCGCAGCGCATCCCTGGTGATCGCCGGCGAGGTTGGGTTGTCGCTTGTTCTCCTGGCGGGCGCAGGTTTGCTCATTCAAAGTCTGGCCCGGCTGGCAGCAACGCCGCTTGGATTCCGCACCGACCATCTGCTTACCGCCTCGGTTCGCCTGCCGAAGAACAGGTACAACGCTCGGAGCGAGACGGTGCAATTCTTCGAGCGACTGACAGAACAGATCGGCTCGATCGCCGGTGTGCAGGGAGTCTCGATGGCATCCAGTTTCTATCTAAGCGGCAGCAATACGCTGGCTGTCGCGGGCAGAGGATTCTCGCGCGAAAGCGCTCCGCACAACATCGCAGGCGAAACCGTGGACGACAATTTTCTGCAGGTGATGGGAATGCCGCTTCTGCAGGGCCGAAGCTTCGACACCCGCGATCGAGGAAACACCCAATCGGTCGCAATCATCAACCAGGCCCTTGCCTGCAGATACTTCCCAAGTCAGGACGCCCTGGGACATCAAATCAAGCTCGGCTTGCCGGACGACTCCAAACCGTGGCTCACAATTGTTGGGGTAGTCGGAAACGTGAAGACCCAGACTCTTGCCAACGTGAAGACGATGGAGGAGCGGCTCTCAGAGCTCCAATCGCAGCCGCGCTTCCGCACATTTCTGCTTACTGCGTTCGCTGCGCTGGCGTTGGTCCTTGCAGCCCTGGGAATCTACGGAGTGCTGCTGCAGTCGGTCGTGCGTCGCACGAAGGAAATCGGAGTCCGCATGGCGCTGGGAGCAACCCGGGAGAGCGTGATGCAGATGATCCTCGGCCAGGCACTCAGAACCATTATGGTCGGACTCGTTTTAGGTCTGGTAGCGACGTTAAGTCTTGCACGCGCTGTAGCCGGATTGCTCTATAACGTAAGCCCCGCAAACCCGGCTACCCTCGCCGCGGTCTCGACGATTCTGGTCTGTGTGGCCATGCTGGCCAGCTATCTTCCAGCCCGCCGAGCCACATCAATAGATCCGCTTGACGCCCTGCGAAGCGAATAGGGGTGAATTGGTCAAACGAAGCGCTGCCGGTGATCCGTTCTTGCGGTTTACGCAAGTGTGTCCAACGGTTCCGGTCTTGATTGTGGGGACTTGCGAACTGGACGGATTGCCGGCTATTCGTCCCTTATCGAGTTCTGGAAGAGTGGCCCGTCACCCGGCGATCATCTTTGATCGCGCCTTGTTTGGGGTTGCGTTTCAGCGACTGCCGGCATCGACTCGGTTTCGGATACAACCTTGTTGTTGGCATTCGACATCAATGCCCATGTTAATGTAGGATGTCGACAGCAATGCCTGCCGATCAATCCCGACTCGATTTGTTGCAAGGCACGCTCGATCTGCTGATCTTGCGGGCTCTCCGCGCCGAACCAATGCACGGGTGGGCGATTTCTGAGCGCATTCAGCAAATCTCCCGAGATGTGCTGCAGGTAAATCAGGGTTCGTTATATCCCGCGCTACACCGGCTTGAGCACCGGGGCTGGATTAAAGCCGAATGGGGAATTTCCGAACTGGGACGTCGTGCGAAGTTCTATTCGCTCAGCGTCGCGGGCCGTAAACAGCTCGATATCGAAGCCGAGAATTGGAACCGGCTGACCGACGCCATTTCAAGAGTTTTAAGGATGGCCTGATATGGGGTGACTGACCTCTTTCTTCGTTTGCGCGCGCTGCTCTTGCCTCGTCAGATGGATGCAGAGCTCGATGAGGAATTGCAGTTCCACCTGGAGATGCAGGCCAGGAAGAACTTGGCTGGTGGACTCTCGGCGCACGCAGCGAAGCGCGAGGCTCGACTGCAGTTTGGTGGAGTGGAGCGAGCGAAGGAGGAGTGCCGCGATGCTCGGGGCATCAACCTCATTGAGACGCTGTGGCGAGATTTTTGCTACGCGCTGCGGAGTTTCCGTCGCACTCCTGCTTTTACCGCCGTCGCTCTGCTGGCGCTGGTGCTGGGCATCGGCGCGAATACGGCCATATTCAGCGTTGTCTATGCCGTGCTCCTCGAGCCGTTGCCGTATCCGCATCCTGAGCAGCTCGTAATGGTATGGTCCACGGTGAACGGGCACCGTCAGATCGTTTCCGCGGGCGACTATCTGGACTGGAAGCGCCAAAACACGGTGTTCCAGAATGTGCTGCCCTGGATTGGCGGCAGATTCAATCTATCCGCCTCCGGCCGTCCGGAAATGGTTCGCGCCAGAATCTGCGCGCCCGGCCTGCTGGACCTGCAAGGGATACCGTTCGCCATGGGCCGTGATTTTTTGCCGGAAGAGGGGCAGGCGGGCAAAGACCACGTTGTCGTGATCAGTCACCTCTTGTGGCAACGGCGTTTCGGCAGCGATCCGCAGATTCTCGGCAAGCAGATCCGGATGGACGGCGAGCCTTATACCGTGGTCGGAGTCTTAGCCAGCGGCATGCCTGATCGTTTTGAGTCGCAGGTTATGGTCCCACTGGTCATCAGGCCCGACCAACTTGGTCACGATCGGCGTTGGTTCAGCATAAT
>QIBC01000045.1 GCA_003225215.1 Acidobacteriota bacterium | reverse complement strand
TATCGGACGAGAACGCTCCAACTCTGGCCGAACGCGTCGAAGACCAGGCACCCTCTCCCCAAGCCCGGCTGGCCAGCAAAGAAACCCAGAAAATAGTGCATCAGGCCCTGCAGAAGGTCTCCCCAGACCTGCGGGAGGCGGTGATTCTGCGCGATTTGCAGGACATGGACTATAAAGAAATTGCCGCGGCCCTGAAAGTTCCGGAGGGTACCGTGAAATCCCGGATCAATCGTGGCCGAGCGGAACTGGCAAGACTGTTATCGCGTATTAATAGACAGGCAGTTTGACGTGGAAAACCATAGCCAATTCGACAGAAAGGAAGGCACGTCAGGGCTCACCTGCGCCGAGTTCGACGGCTTGATGACCGACGCTTTTGACGGTCTCCTCAGCCCGGCCTCGCAGCGGGGCTTTGACGCTCATCGCCAGCAGTGTGCCACGTGCGGTCCTCTCTTCCGCGAAGCCGAAGCGGGAATGGCTTGGCTGCGCACGCTCGAAGAAGTAGAGCCGCCTGCCAATCTAGTACACAACATTCTCGCGGCAACAACGGTTCAGACCAGCGCGGCACTCGCAGCCGCTCCCAAAATGGACTGGAAACAGCGGCTCTCAGTCGTGTGGGCCGATGTGCTGGCGCCATTCCGAGGTCTGATAGCTCAGCCGCGCATGGCCATGACCGGGGCAATGGCTCTTTTCTCAGTTTCGCTTTCATTGAATCTGGCGGGAGTGAAGCTCGGCGATCTTCGTCATATGGATCTGCGGCCGAGCGCTCTTCGAGAACAGGCCACCATGAAGTACTACGAGACCACCGCGCGAATCGTGAAGTACTACGAGAATATTCGGCTGGTCTATGAGGTCGAATCAAGGCTGCAGGAGCTGAAGCGTGCTACGACTACCGAGCAGGAACCGGAGCAACGCCCCCCTGATCGCAAGAAGACGGAAAACAACAAACAGGACAAGGAACGCAAGCAGAATTACTACAGTATGGACCGGCAACACATTCAGCTTGCGAAATGGAGTACAAACGAATTGAATTTGTGCAGCAACTTTGAACCAGGCTTTGCCGCGGAGGAATGCGGTTCAGAAGCCAGCATCAACAGCAGCGCTTTTGCGGTATCGGTACTCTCCCAGGGTTTGCAGCAACGCTACGAATCGGCCAGGAGCTTACTCGCATGACTTGCGCTGTTCACCCCGATCAACCGGCAACGTCTTACTGCCGCACCTGCGGAAAAGCCCTTTGCCAGAATTGCCAGCGCGATGTCCGCGGCGTCATTTATTGCCAGGATTGTCTTGCGGCTCGGCTTGAGGGCACCGTCCCTCCGGCGGCAGCGAATGCTCCGACCGCCGTCTACGTGGCTCCTTCGAGTTCTGCCAGCCCGGGCCTTGCTGCCGTGCTCGGTTTCATACCCGGCGTCGGCGCCTTTTACAACGGTCAGTTTGCTAAGGGATTCGTACACGTATTCATCTTCGCAGTGCTCGTTCATCTTGCGAATAGTGCAGACTTTCTGGGTCTGCTCGTAATGGCCTGGCTCTTTTACATGGTGTTCGACGCGTACACCACAGCCAAGGCCCGGCAACTCGGTCAGCCTATACCTGATCATCTCGGACTCAACGCACTTCTCGCCAGTTTTGGATTGGGAACAACGGTTGCTCAGCCTCAGCCGGCTCATGCGGGCGCTCCGGTTTCGGCTGCCTCGAATCCAACCGATGTTCCTCCGAGTCAGGTTGCAAGTGTTGCGCCGCTGGATCCGGCTGGCGCTTCGACATTTGGATCGGCTCAACCCTACGTTGCTGATCCAATCGCATCGCAACGCGTCTTTGGTCCCGGAGGCACCCCTTTGGGAGCCGTCATTTTGATTGGGCTGGGTGTACTGTTGCTGCTCGACAACCTCGGCGTCCTGTCGTTCCGCTGGACGGCGCAGTTCTGGCCAATCGTCTTGATCGTATTGGGAATCTGGCTCGCATTCCGCCGCATGGGAATGGCGCAGGGAAGGAATTAGTCGTGGCCTTCTACGATTACGACGATTATGTTCCCAACCGCGCCTGCCATTGTTTGCGCTGCTCTTCGCGGTGGCTTATGGGCCCAGCAGTGCTGATTACCGTGGGCGTACTCTTCCTGCTCCAGCAGCTTCACATCTTCCATTTCGGACAGACATTTCCAGTACTGCTGATCGTGATTGGCTTGGTGAAGATCGCGCAGCGGTCGGCGCCAGACACGGGACACATTCAACCGCCTCCGTACTATCCGCCTGGAATGCAAGTTCCACCAGTTCCACCGGCAGCTTCCGGCAATCCCTCTGACTCGGAGGTGAATCGTGGCTAGTCCTCCGCAGATGCCCTACGATCCGCGCTATTACCGGCATCGTCGGCCACGCTCGACGGCTGGGCCGATCATCCTGATTGCAGTCGGCGTGATGTTCCTGTTGATGAACATGCATGTCGTGAGCTGGCCCAGAATGGGATGGTTCTTCGCCACATGGTGGCCGCTGCTGCTCATCCTCTTCGGGGTAATTCGCATTGCCGAGTACACGATCGCGCGGAGCCAGGGAGGCCCTGCCCCACGGCTTGGGGGCGGCGCCCTTTTTCTCCTGATCCTGTTTATTGTGATGGGACTCTCGGCTTCGTCGGCCCGGCATGTGAACTGGCAGGCGTTCGGCGACAACGTCGATGTGAATCCCGGCTGGGATGGCATGTTTGGCGAGAAGTATGAGTTCACGCAGGAACTCTCGCAGCCGCTTCCCGGCGACGGGAGAATCCAGCTCGATACCGACCGCGGCTCGGTCACGGTCCATGTTGCCGAAAATGGCGATTCGCCAGTGAAGATGGTCGTCCATCGCCACATCTCTGCCGACTCGCAGGAGTCGGCTAGTAAATTCAACGATCAACAGAAGCCCACGATGAGCGTGGACGGAAACATTCTCCGCATCAGTTCCGGAGAACACGTGGCACACGTTCAGGTTGGATTCGGAATGGGACCGCGAATCGTCACCGACCTTGAAATCTGGGCGCCGCGTAAGGCTCCCCTGCAGGTCAATGCCGGGCGGGGAGACGTGACTGTTTCGCAGCGCGATGCCGATGTAAAGATCAGCACCACGCACGGCGATGTCCAGGCGGAACAGATTAAGGGCAATGTGGAGATTACCTGTCAGCGAGGCAACGTCCGAATCGGCCAAGTGACAGGGGATGTGCATGTGGAAGGCCGAGCCGACGACGTTACGCTGAGCGAGATCTCAGGAGTGGCTTTGCTCGAAGGCGAATTCTTCGGCGACACCAAACTCTCCCACATCGGCAAATCGGTGAAGTTCCACAGCACGCGTACCGATATGGAACTGGGAAAACTGGACGGCGATTTGAGCATGGATTCGGGCGATCTGCGCGCGAGCTCGGTCGCTGGCCCATTCGAGGTTCGGACCAAAGCCAAAGACATCCGCCTGGAGGACATCTCGGGACCAATCACGGTTGAGAACAGCCACGGAGAGATCGACGTTCGTCCCAAGGCTCCGTTCGGCGATGTCACCCTAAACAATCATCAGGGAGCCATCCACATCGTGCTGCCAGAGAGCGGCGGATTCACTGTAGAGGCTCGTAGCAGCCGCGGTGAGTTGGAGAGCGACTTCCCACTGAACGTCACCAGGAATGGCGACGACCATGTAGCCGAAGGCAACTTGGGCAAGGGTGGCAAGAAGCTACAGCTCACTACCGATCATGGCACGATTGAAATTCGGAAGGGATGAGAGGATCGAGTGAGCGGCCATCGGGTGATCGGGTGAAGTGGCGCAGGGCATTCGGCAGCCAGCACTCGGCGTTCAGCCGCCAAACGTTTAGGTGGGTACACGAAATCCGTTACAGGCCGACAGCCGAGCGCTGACAACCCTGTCTTTACTTCGCCCGATCACCCGATCACCCGATCGCCCGATTCCTTGCTGGCCCGAGCGCCCGATTCTTCCCTCGACTTCGTTCCCACGATTTGCTCAGCGCGCTGAATCACTTCATCGAGCGTCATATGTGTCGAGTCAATCACGACCGCGTCATTGGCGGCTACGAGAGGAGACACGGAGCGCGTGCGGTCGCGCTCATCTCGGGCGCGCAATTCTGCAAGCACTGCTTCTGAAGGCTCAGCCACCGGGTTCTGGTAAAAGCGGCGATTGCCGCGAACTTCGGGTGCGGCGTCGAGGAAGATTTTGACGTCAGCGTTAGGAAACACGGCGGTGCCGATGTCGCGGCCCTCCATTACGACGCCGCCTTTCGAACCAAGCTCGCGCTGTTTATTAACCATCCACTCTCGCACTTTGGGATGTACGGAGACGCGCGAGGCGGCCTCAGTCACATCTTTTTCGCGAATCCGAGTAGAAACATCAGCGTTGTCCAGCTTCACACGATTGCCATCGATTAGCGGCTCGAGAGTGATCTTCGATCCCAAGGCGAGATCCACCAACGCGTTCTGATCGTCAACGTCGACATCGTTTTCTATTGCCTTGAGCGCCAGGGCGCGATACATCGCGCCGGTTTCGATGTTGAGGTAATTAAGTTTGCGCGCCAGGCGCGAAGCCAACGTGCTCTTTCCCGCTCCGGCAGGTCCATCAATTGCGATCACCAGTCCACGCCTGCCCGGCGCATCAACCATTGCGTCTCCTCGGCTGGAGCGTTGCGGTGTGCTGCTCGCGACTAGCTCGCGACATTTCAGAACCGACGTTGCTATGGGCCACGGTAATCAAAGTTCGCGACTCACTGGGAGTGTACGAGAACTCGCGCGCGGCCTGAAGGGCTTTTACCACTTCTGCGACTCTGGCACGCGATGTGAACGCCGAGAAAAAGGTCTCGATCTCCTCTTGCGTCGCCGCAACGGTGCAATCGAGATATTTGGAAATCAGTGCGGAGAGCGCCTCCGCATCCGACATCCGAACGCCTTCATTCACAGCCTCAGGAGCCCAGCGGTAATAGACCTCCCAGATGTCTCCAACTTTTGCATCGTGATCGACGCGAGTAATCTTCAATGCCGCCGAGAGCTCTTGCAGCGCGCTGGCAAGTACGGGTTGAGAGAGGCCGCCTCTCAGTTGTTCTTGAAGTTGGGCTCCTGTGAGCGGACCGCTCGCATCCAGCTTCGCGAATACGTGCTCGGATAGCAGCGACGCCTGTCCGCGGGCACGGCTGCGGACGAGTTGCCTAGGCTTGCGATCACTGGCAAGTGCGTAGTAGTAGGGAAACGCCGCGGGCGAGAGCAACAAGCTCTCGTCATGCAGTTGCGCCTCGAAAGCAACCTTGTTCCTCACCAGCTTCGGCAACAGCTCTTCGGCTCTCTTCGCTCGCGGATCGTTGAACGCATTCTGGCGAGTCGGAAGTTTCTGATCGCTTCCGAGAGTCGCGCCGATTAACGTCGGCAATAGCGTTGTCGGGCGTACAGGATAGAGAAGGCACATGCCGACGGAGTCGACGAACTCGCCAGCCTCTTCCAAGGTGCGAATTGGTTCTCCATCCAGCCGCCATTTCTCACGCCGAAGATGTTGGAGTTCTAGCTCAGTCATACGGCTTCTTTCATTCCGAAATTCGTCGTAACGGATGAGGAATTCCTACTGTACCCGCGCGGTATTGGCGCGACAGGAACCCTTCCTCACTGACGTTCGGGCTGACAATGAATACTGTCAGATCCGTTTAAATGCTCTTTGTATGTCCTTCACAGAATACCGCAGCACGACAGGACGACCATGAGGGCACGACATTGGACATTCAGTTTGGGCGAGCTCCCGGAGCAGCCATTCCATTTTGTTCTGCTCCAGAGGCATGTTCACCTTAATCGCCGCGTGACAAGCAATCGATGCCGCAATGCGACGGCGAATAGCATCGAGGTTCAGCGTCTGTTGCTCGCGCTCAAAATCTCCGAGCAGTTCGCCGAGCATCTGTTCCATATCGCAGCTTTCTATGCCTGCAGGTACAGCCTTTACGACGACAGTACGCGATCCAAACAGCTCCACCTCAAAGCCATTACGCCCGAGCTCATCGGAGATCTCGGCGAAGACAGCCTGCTGCCCCGGAGTGAGCTGTACGACGATCGGCATCAACATCTTCTGCACTGGGATGGATTCGGTGTGCCTCTGTTTCAACACGCGCTCGAAGAGCACGCGTTCATGAGCTACATGCTGATCGATGATCCAGAGCCCCTCCTGATTGACCGCGAGAATGAACGACTCACGTATCTGCCCCAGCGGTCGTAGAGAGGCGAGTTGCGGAGCGATACCATCTTCGACTTCGACGAAGTCATCGATTACCGCGCTGCAGGCACTGGCCCCGGAAACTGGCTCCCAATTCGGCACTGCCGCTAGGATCGCAGCAGCATCTGCGCTCGATGCCACCGACGGCCCAATGAGGAGAGACTCCTCGAATGCCAGAGGCGCAGTTTGGGGTGGAAGAGCAGTCGCTGTGAGCACGAATCCCGCAGCTTCGTCCTGTACTTCTTCCCGCAGAGAGGCTCCGGGAGACAGTGCGGCTGCAGCCGTCGGCTGAGCCGAAATCTCTCGTGTGAACTGCGGCACCGGACGCGCTTTCATTAGCGCTGCGCGAACCGACTCCCGCACAAAATCATGCACAAACCCGTGCTGGCGGAAGCGAACTTCAGTTTTTGCCGGATGCACATTGGCATCCACTTCAGTTGCCGGCATCTCCAGGAACAGCAGCACCACGGGAAATACAGTTGGCGGGATGATGTTGCGATAGGCCTCCGTGAGCGCGTGCTGTACCAGGCGGTCGCGTACTAACCGTTGGTTTACGAATACAAAAATGGAATTGCGATTGAGCTTCTGCAGCTCGGGCTTCGAGACGAAGCCACGGAGCCGTACCTTGCCCGGGGTTGGTGGCTCATAGTCCTCGCTCCGCCGCCAGGGTGGAGGCTCGGGAACTCCCACGCGCTCTAGGTCAGACTCGGCGACAACCGAAATCAACTGATCGAGCGTGTCGTGACCAAAAATCTGGTACAACCGCTCCGCGTGCGTAGCTACAGGCGACGCGGTCAGCATGTTGTGCGTCGCCGAGTGTAGCTCAAAATGTTTGTCGGGATGAGCCAGTGCGTAGTGTGTTACCAGCGAAGCGATGTGGGAAAGCTCGGTGGATTCAGCCTTCAGGAATTTCTTGCGGGCTGGAGTATTGAAGAAGAGATCACGGACGGTGATCGCAGTTCCCGCCGGCGCTCCTCTTTCTTCCACTTTCAACAGTTTGCCGCCGGCGATCTCGATGCATGTGCCGGACACGTCGTTAGCCTGTCTCGTTTCCAGCGCGAGTCTGGAGACTGACGCGATCGATGGCAGAGCCTCGCCACGAAAGCCAAGCGTATCGATGTTCAGCAGGTCGTCGGCATCGTGGATCTTCGAGGTTGCATGCCGTTCGAAGGCAAGCATGGCGTCGTCTTGTCCCATGCCGCAGCCATTGTCGGTGATGGCGATCAGCTTCCTGCCGCCGGCCTCTACGTCGATGCGAATGCGGGTTGCACCAGCGTCGAGAGAATTCTCGAGAAGCTCCTTGACCACCGATGCCGGCCGCTCGACAACCTCGCCTGCAGCAATTTTGTTGGCGACATTGTCCGAGAGTACGCGAATGCGGCCCATCCGCGTCAGGCTATCACGGAGTTGCAGAGAGAATCGCGCAAAACCTTTCACCACGGAGACACGGAGTCACGGAGTCACGGAAAAGATAGGGGAATTTTTTGCTTGCGAATGAGCTCACCGCATCGATTCGACCTGAGTTTGCGGATCACCACTGACTCTAGCTCGCCTTTCTCCGTGTCTCCGTGGTGAATTATCCCTTCACAGCAATTCCCAACTCTTTCAACTGTGTCGCGCTTACCGGAGTTGGAGCATCCACCATCAGGTCCACGGCCTTTGCAGTTTTTGGGAACGGAATCACTTCGCGAAGACTGTCAGCCCCCGCGAGAATCATGATGATACGATCGAGACCTAAAGCAATACCTCCATGTGGAGGCGTACCATACTCCAAGGCCTCCAGGAAGAAGCCAAAACGAGACCGCGCTTCTTCGTCGGTCATGCCGAGCGCATTAAATATCTGCTTCTGAATGTCCTGACGATGAATACGAATGGACCCTGAACCCAACTCAGTTCCGTTCAGCACGATGTCATACGCGAGTGCTCGCACTGCCCCGGGATCCGAGAGGAGCTTGCCAAAGTCCTCCTCATGCGGCGATGTGAACGGATGATGCGCAGCGTTCCAGCGACCATCCTTATCGTCATATTCGAACATCGGAAAATCCGTGACCCAAAGGAAGCGATAGTCGTTCGCGGTGCCGGTCTTGTTGAAGGCCCCGTGCTTGTCTTTATACTTCTGGGTGAGCGCGAGCCGCATTGCACCCGCCGAGGTGTAGACGGCCTCAGCTGCCTTGCGCATGGCGAGCCCTGTGCGCTCCTCAGTCGGTGCGCCGGCGACGATCACCAGCAGATCATCGGCATCGGCCTCGACAGTCGCGCGGAGTTTGGTCACTGCATCGGGAAAGCTCTTCTCCAGACGCTTCAAGTCGTCGATGACTTTGACCCCTGGTTTGGACGCGACGAGCTGTTTGTTGTCGTCCCGTTCCTTGCGCGAGAGCTCGCCCACCTTTGGAATACGGACTGCAACCACCGGCAGCAGCGGATCAAGACTCAGAGCATTCAGGTTCTCCTCGGTGAAGACCTCGCGAACGTCGGTGATTTCGGGCAAGCGCATGTCGGGCTTGTCGATCCCATACTTGCGGATGGCATCGTCATACTTCATGCGAGGAAACGGCGGCTTCAGCTCGATACCCGCCTCCCGAAATGCGGCAACCAGAAATGCCTCGACTACTTCGAAAACTCGATCCTGCGTAGGAAACGAAGTTTCAAGATCAACCTGCGTGAACTCCGGCTGACGATCGGCACGCAAGTCTTCGTCGCGAAAGCAGCGCACGATTTGAAAATACTTGTCGAACCCGGAGATCATCAAGATCTGCTTGAACAATTGCGGCGATTGCGGCAGAGCATAAAAGGATCCGGGATAGACACGGCTCGGCACCAGATAATCGCGCGCCCCTTCCGGCGTGCTGCGAGTCATGAACGGCGTCTCAATCTCCAGAAATCCATGGCTGGAGAGTTCCTTGCGAATCGCCAATGACACTTTGGAACGCAGCTCGATGTTTGCCTGCATCTCCGGGCGCCTCATGTCGATGTAGCGATACTTCAGCCGCACCTCTTCGTTGCCGATGGCCTGGTCCGAAGGGGCAAAGGGCGGCGTCTTCGAATCGTTCAGGACGCGCAATTCGTGCGCGATGATTTCGACCTCGCCTGTGGGAACGTTCTTGTTGATGGTGGAGTCATCGCGTTTCTTGACATTGCCCACAATAGCTAAGACATACTCCGACCTGACTCGGCTCGCCTTTTCATGCAGCGCCGGATTGCTCTCTTTGTCGATGACAATCTGGACAAGACCGGTGCGATCACGCAAATCCACGAAGATCAGGTTGCCGAGATCGCGGCGGCGGTTCACCCATCCCATGAGAGTGACGGTTTTACCGGCATCGCTGGCGCGCAGCGTGCCGCACATCTGGCTACGTTGCAAACTGCCAAGCAGATCGAGCTGAGTGTCGGGCAATGTGGCGTCCTTGAGGTTGAAGGTAATCCTTGATGATAAATGCGAGAGGGATTTACGCGAACACTGCAGGACCACGCAGGGAAAAACACAAACCGGGTGAATCGGGACTGCGATATTCGCCCGATCACCCGATCGCAAAAGCGGCCAATATTTCTAGACACTCACTGCTTGCTTCACCGGTACCTGGGTGAACCAACCATGTCTGTCGGGCACTCGCCCTTCGACGATATTGAAGAATTCTTTATGCAGCGCGCGAGTGATTGGGCCGGTCTTGCCGTCACCGACTGCAATCTTATCGACGGTGCGGATTGGCGTGATCTCCGCGGCGGTGCCGGTAAAGAAGACTTCGTCCGCGATGTAGAGCATCTCGCGCGGAATCATCTGCTCGACCACCGGGAAGCCTAGTTCGCGGATCAAGTCGATCGCTGTCGCACGCGTGATGCCCGGTAAAACGGAATTTCCGAGGGGAGCCGTAAACACCGTTCCCTTGCGCACTACAAACAGATTCTCCCCCGAGCCTTCGCTCACATACCCGCTCACGTCGAGCGCAATACCCTCAACGTATCCATTAAGAATGGCTTCCATCTTGATGAGCTGCGAGTTCATGTAGTTGGCGCCAGACTTCGCCATGGCTGGTAAGGTATTTGGAGCAATGCGCGTCCACGATGAGACGCATACGTCAACGCCATCATCGGGCGAGTCATGGCCGAGGTATTTCCCCCAAGCGTAATTGCAGATGTAAACCTCGATCGGAGAATTGAATGGATTCACTCCAGCTTCGCCGTATCCGCGCAGCACGATTGGGCGGATATAGCAGGGATAAACGCCATTGTGGGCCACGACATCGACCATCGCCTGGACGATCTCTTCTTCAGTAAAGGGCACTTCCATCCGATAAACCTTGGCCGACTGCAGGAGGCGTTCGGCGTGTTCCTGCGCCCGGAAAATCGCCGCACCTTGAGGGTGCTTGTAGCAACGGACGCCCTCAAATACTGACGAACCATAATTCACGACATGCGACATTACGTGCAGCTGGGCATCATCCCAATTGATCAGCTTGCCGTTATGCCAGATTTTTTCCGTCTTGGGTATCGCCATGAATGCTCCTTACAGAGATTAGGGCCGCGCAAACATCACATTATATTCAGATGCTTTGGTTGAACCCAACGAATTCGTTTATCGCCGGGATAAGCGGACGGCCATTTCACCACAGAGACACGGAGGCACGGAGAAAAACTTGGGGAGCAAAACAGACAGCGTACAAAGCTCACAAGTAGTCAATTGGAGCATGCGGCACGGAGACAGCTAGAGAACATCGTTACGACGCCTTGGACCCGATTCCGTCTTTCTCCGTGACTCCGTGTCTCCCTGGTGAATCAGCTCTTTAGCGCGTTCGAAGATGCGCCGAAACATCTCAGTCGTGAGCTTGCCCGTGTTGGTATTTTGAAGTGAGGGATGATAGGTCCCCAGCAACACCATGCCCTTAGGCATCCGGTACTCCACTCCATGACGAAACTCATAGGGCGCGCGTGAAGTAATGACTCCGCTCCGCCGCAGGTGATTGAGGTAAGCGTCGAAGCCGATCTTTCCGAGGGCAACTACTACTCTCACGTTCGGCAGCAGTGCGATCTCGACATCGAGGAAGTGGGCGCAATTCGCGATTTCTTCGGGATTCGGTTTGTTGGCGGGTGGGGCGCAGCGCACAGCGGCAGTGATGTAGGCGTCGGTCAATTTCATACCATCATCGCGATTTGTGGCCTGCGGCTGGGAGGCGAACCCGGTTTCATGCAGCACGGGGTACATGAAGTCTCCTGAACCATCACCGGTAAATGGACGCCCAGTTCGATTCGATCCGTGCGCTCCTGGAGCAAGACCGAGAATCAGTACGCGCGCTTTCGGATCACCGAATCCCGGCACCGGCTTAGCCCAGTACTCCCACGCCATGTAAGCGCGTCGCTTGACGCGGCCAATTTCCTGGCGGTAGGCAACCAGTCGCGGACAGAGTGTGCAACTGACTACCGCCTGACTCAATTCAACAATTGATGAGTTGATGACTTTGAGAGAGGAGTTACGGGAGCCGTTCAAAGATGCCGATCTGGCGTTCGCCGTTTGTGAGCCGCTCGCACTCTTTATCAATTGTCTGGTAGTCGTCAGCAAAACGATCCTTGAAGCGGAGATAGGAATCTTTATCATCCCACACGTCAATGGTCAGATAGCGGCCGGATTGTGCGTTGTCTTTAACAAGGATCGTTTCGCGATAGGCAGAATCGCGCCGGAAGAGACGAGCCCACGTACCATCGCCGCCGTATTCGCGCTCAAAGGCTGCAAGATGCGGTTGGGGGACGGTGAATTCCCAGAGAATATAGATCACAAGCGACTCAATCTTGTGCTGCACCGGCGGCCTAGCGACGGAATCGCCAGGCTATTCCAGGCTCAGCGCTTCGCGCTGGCTTGGCTAGCGCTTCACCGCCACGTTAACGCCGTTGGACTCATACCCTTCATCAACAAGCGTCTTCTGCGCGGCAGCACGGATCTTCTGCTCATCGGCATCTTTCGGCGCGTCACAATAACGGCGAATTATTTCCTCGCCTGCCTGAATTCGCACCAGCCATTTCTTTTTGTCTTTATCCCAGGAGGCTTCTACACGATCTGCTCGCATCACCCGCACCTCGGCACGGCAATATACACCGCTATGTTGTGAGTGAGCCAGTTGGAACGAGACTTCGTAGCAGAAACAAACTTGAATTCGTGACTTGACAGGCTGGGATTGATCTCAGCTGTGCTTATTCTCGGTCTGGGCCGACATTAACGAGATTGCCCTTGGCGCGGACTTGAATATCAAAAAAATCGTCCCAGGACATCGTCAGATTGCGGTCGAACCAGGCTCGTACAAGCTCCAGAATGTGTTCGTTGATGCCGTGCTCAGGTGAGAGATTTCTAGCGGAATCCGCCGACTGGCTACTCTGCTTGAGACATTGAACAGCCTTCTTTAATCGCACTTCGCTGTCCCGATCAAGCGATGTGAACAGGATCCCCATCCCTTCACCATTCCAGGCGGCACGAACCTCTCCTTTGGCAGAGATCTTCATCCCATAAAGAGAAAGTGTCGTCTGCAGACGGGTGCGACGAGGTAGGGGGAAACGCGTGTTTACAAAACATCCGGTGAGGCTGATGTTGTCGAGCCGACCGGTGACCGGGCTGCCCCCATCGGTCCAATACTCTACGCTGCGGTCGCAGTCGTACCGCTGAACTTGACGGCGATCAGCAGCCATTTCGGCAGGCGCGAGGGTCGCTGGGGACCAGTTATCTACATATTCGCCGCCGATGAATTCATCGATATCGGCCAGCTTCTTGCCAGGATCCAGCGAATGCAGCCCAACTTGGCCCTGGCGCGCCGTTCCCGGCTCTCCCACCCAAACCGCCTGAAACCGAACGCGGTTCTTTTTATGCTCGAGAATGATTTCTTGTCCGACTTGGACTTCCGGCAGTCCTATGATGCGGGCGCCTTTTGCACTAAGATCAAGCGTGCAAACGACATGGCGTACGTCGTTGCCGCCGGCATCGATGCCCAGAGCGCGCACCGGCAAGGCAAGAAAATTCCGCTTCTCTCGGCGTCGGGACATGGCCCCGGCAGTATGACGCTCCCACCTTCGTGCAGTAAAGCTTACCTAAGTAATCCAAGTAACCAGCATGGGCTAGGAGACCGCTGCAGGTTGAACTCTTCATCCATCCGCAACTACACGTGGCTGAAAGATGCCCGAATAAGACCGTAACGGAGGCGGTCGATCACAACTAGCGATTGATGTGCGTAAGGTAGCGCTCGGCTTGGAGAATCGAAGCCTCCAGATCCTGGTCTGAGCTGATGGTTACACGTTGCCCGCTAAGCGGCTCGCGCTCGAAGTCCTCTTTCTTCGCGAGATATAACTCAACGGTGCGATTGGCAGCGAGGTGACTTCCGGATTCGAGATCTCGACGGATACGAGCAAGGGCAGTTGCCTCCTCGGCAACGCACTCGATGATCGCCAGTGGAGTACCGACCCGTTGCGCCGCGGCCTGCACGCTCTCCCGCTGATATTCACGCGAGAATGGCCGACCATCGACAAAGACACGCAGCTTAGGCTTGGCCCTGAGCAGATACTCCGCGGTCTGGAGCATTACCTCCTGGCAGAAGTCATCCTGCTCCACCGTGTATTCAATTTGGGATGGACCGAAGAGAGCCGGCCTGACCACATCTTTATCGATGACGAATCCACCAAAGCGTTGCACGAGGGCACGACAGAGGGTGCTCTTCCCTGTTCCGGGTAGACCTACCATGAGAATCAGCATGCATGCAGGTTAGCGCAGGCGACGATTGAGGCTCACGCCTGAGCGAGCAGCCAGCAGTGAGTAGCCAGCAGCTTCTTCTGCGTTTGACCGCATTGTTTCGCGGGTCTTACACTTGAGGTTCGGCCGTCGATTGCTGCGCCTCACAGGGTGCTCCGGCCACTTCGAAAGCGCTAGGAATACGGAAATTGACCGAAGCAGAGAGCACCACGACCGAACAAAATACAGGCGAAACTCACGAACACGAGCACGGGCACGAGCCGCGTCCGTTGGGTGAATGCGAGCGCGAGATCTCCGTTAACATTCCTGCCGACAGTGTCTCTCGCGAACTTGAATCGTTGGTTGTGCGTTACCAAAAGATGGCGCGAGTACCTGGATTCCGCCGGGGAAAGACGCCGGCAAGTCTGGTTCGCCGCCGCTTTGCCGACGAGTTGAAGCAAGAAGTTGTCGAGTCTCTGGTGCCCAAGTACTTCCGCGAAGAAGTTCAGAAACTCGGCTTTGCCCCCATATCTCAACCCAAAATTACGGACTTCCATTTTGAAGATGGCGAGCCTCTGCGCTTCAAGGCGGTCTTCGAGGTAATGCCGAACGTCGAGGTCGCGCCATATTCAGACTTAAAGGCTGAGAAGGGCGACGTTTCGGTGAACGAAGACGAAATCGAGCGTGAATTGCAGGCTCTTCGCGAGAACCAGGCGACCTACAACCCCGTAGACGAAGATCGTGGTCTTCAGGATGGCGACTTTGCCCAGGCCAGCTTCACTGGTACGCCAATCGAAAAGCAGGAGTCAGGTCTGGTCGATTCCTCCGGAAATCCTGTCAGCTCCGGCCAGCAAGAAGTAAAGTCCACTGGGTCGCAGCCGGTCCATATGGACGATGTGCTGGTCGACATCGGAGGAGCCAACACTGTCCGTGAGTTTAGTGAGAACCTGCGCGGGGCTAAAGCAGGGGAAGAGCGTTCGTTCGTCATCACCTATCCTGAAGACGCACAGGACAAGCGCCTCGCAGGCAAGACTCTGGAATACAAAGTCCAGATCAAAGCCATCAAGAAAAAGCAAATTCCCGAATTGAACGACGACTTCGCTAAGGAGCTCGGGGACTTCAAGAGCTTCGAAGATCTGCGCAAACGGATTCGCGAGCAGCTTGAATCGCAGAAACGTCACGAGATCGAGCACACAGCAAAAGACAAGCTGGTGCAAGAGCTGGTGAGCCGCAATAACTTTCCCGTTCCGGAATCGCTCGTGGATCAGCAAGTAACCTCCCGCCTCGAGCGCGGCTTCCGAGCTCTGGCTGCACAAGGGATGCGTCCCGAGGACATGCGTAAGATGGACTTTGGCCGATTGCGGCAAGCCCAGCGCGAGGCGGCAGTCCGCGAAGTAAAGGCATCTCTGATCCTGGAAAAGATCGCCGACAAAGAAAACATTCAGGCGAGCGATGCCGATCTCGATCTGGAAGTGGAACGCTTCGCTCAACAATCGCGGCAGCCGGTGGAAGCGGTGCGCAAGAAGTTGACCGATGAAGGCACGCTCGAGCGCATGCGCGAACGGATCCGCAACGAGAAGACTCTGGACTTTTTGTATCAACGCTCTGCCTGAGGCCTTGAGCCCCGGCTCGAGCCGACAGGTGCAAACACCAACCCTCGCCCGGACATAGTTCCGGGCGCAGGTGTATGTGAGGAAAGAAAGGATTACCCGTAATGGCCCTGGTTCCAATGGTAGTGGAGCAGACCAGCCGCGGAGAGCGCGCATACGACATCTACTCGCGCCTGCTGCGGGACAACATAGTTTTTATCGGCACACCAATCGATGACACGATCGCAAATCTCGTTATCGCGCAAATGCTCTTCCTGGCTGCAGAGGATCCCGAAAAGGATATTCAGCTTTACATCAACTCTCCCGGCGGATCGATTACCTCTGGCATGGCTATTTACGACACTATGCAGTTCGTCAAGAACGACATTATGACGATCTGTATTGGGCAAGCGGCCAGCATGGCTGCTGTGCTGCTCGCGGCGGGCACCGCCAAAAAGCGCTTCGCTCTACCAAATTCACGAATTCTGATCCACCAGCCTCACATCATGGGCGGCGGCATCTCCGGCCAGGCAACGGACATCGACATCCATGCGCGCGAGATTCTGCGCATGCGCGAAATCATGAACAACATCATGGCCAAGCACACCGGCCAGAAGATGGAAAGAGTCGAAAAAGACGTGGAGCGCGACTTCATCATGAACGCGCAACAGAGCAAGGATTACGGGATCGTCGACGACATCATCTACAAGCACAAGTAGTGCTGCAACTGTGGAACGGGATTTCCCGAGTTTCTTACGTGTATTGCACAAAAGTCACAGGCATTCGTTACTTTTGAACCGGGGTGGTGAACACTTTTGCGCTTGAAATCACGTTAGAATGTGGCATTGCGATAAGAACTCCAGGTCCCCCAGCTTGGTTTGCTCCATGGAAAAAACGTGTTCGCAAGCCTTAGTCCGAAGGTAATCGGTTCTTTCCAGTATTGATTGGTCGCAGTCGATAGGGTAGACAGTGGTTAGGGTAGACAGGAGTGCATCGTGAAAACGCGTTCCGGATCTGAAGATAGCCTACGTTGTTCGTTCTGCCACAAGTCTCAGGACGCCGTCGCCAAACTGATCTCCTCACCAAGTGACTATCCGCGCGCTTACATCTGCGACGAGTGCGTTGCGGTTTGCAATTCCATTCTTGAAGATGACAGAACCGAGACCCATTCCGCCGCTGCTCCCAATCATCTGCCGAAGCCTACCGAGGTAAAGACATTCCTCGACGAGTACGTGATTGGCCAGGACCAGACGAAGAAGAAGCTCGCAGTAGCGGTGTACAACCACTACAAACGTATCCACATGAACCGCAACCGCAACGGTGAAGTGGAGCTGACGAAGTCGAACATCATGTTGATCGGCCCCACCGGCAGCGGCAAAACTCTGCTGGCGCAGACACTGGCCAAGATGCTCGACGTTCCGTTCGCAATCGTCGACGCAACGACTCTCACCGAAGCCGGGTATGTGGGCGAGGATGTCGAGAACATCATCCTCAAGCTGCTCCAAGCAGCTGACGGCGACGTAGGACGCGCCCAGACAGGCATCATCTACATCGATGAAATCGACAAGATCGGTCGTAAGGACGAAAATCCTTCGATCACTCGGGACGTCTCGGGTGAAGGTGTTCAGCAGGCACTGCTGAAGATCCTGGAAGGGACAGTCGCGAACGTTCCTCCCCAGGGCGGACGCAAGCACCCGCATCAAGAATTCACTCCGGTCGACACGACCAACATCCTCTTTATTTGTGGCGGAGCATTCGTTGGCCTTGAGAAGGTGATTGGGCGGCGAATCGGGAAGAAAGCGCTGGGCTTCAAGGCTGAGCCGAAAGAAGGCGAAGCGCCGGTTCCGGCGATTCCCAAACGCGACACCGAGATGCTGGGCAGGGTTGAGCCGACGGATCTCATCAAGTTCGGCTTGATCCCAGAATTTGTCGGCAGGCTGCCCGTGGTTGGCGTACTCGACGAACTCGACGAGAATGCGCTGGTCGAGATCCTGACCAAGCCGCGCAATGCCATCATCAAGCAATATCAGCGGCTGTTTGAATTCGAGAATGTCCGGCTGAAGTTCAGCGAAGATGCGACTCGAGCCGTTGCCCGCGAAGCCCTCCAAAGGAAGGTTGGCGCCCGCGGTCTGCGCATGATTCTCGAAGACTTGATGCTCGACTTGATGTACCACCTCCCCAGCCAGAAGAGGCTTAAGGAGTTTGAGGTAAGCCGTGAAATGGTCGAAAAACGCGATGTATCCATCCCAATGATGGAAAAAGCCGGGTAAAACGCGTCTCAGAGCTTGATTTGGCCGGGTGAGTTGAAGAAAATTGGCGATTCCAGCATCAGTTGTATAAGCTAGGTTTCAGGCCTATAAGCTCAAGCTTCAGAGGTACAAAGGGGACCCGAGTGACCCAAGCCAGGGAAAAGTTCGAAACGCGCAAGCTGCCCATGATGCCCATCCGGGACGTCGTCATCTTCCCGCATATGATGACCCCGTTTGTTGTCGGACGCGAATCGAGTGTCCACGCGTTGGAAGAGGCGCTTGCCGGCGATCGCAAGATCTTTCTCGCCACGCAGCACGACGCCAGCGTAGACGAACCCAAGCCGAACGAAATCTACCAGGTCGGCACCATCGTCAATATCGTTCAGAGTCTTAAGCTGCCCGACGGCAATATCAAAGTGCTGGTCGAGGGAGTCGAGCGCGGCAAGATTCTTCAGGTT
>QIBC01000215.1 GCA_003225215.1 Acidobacteriota bacterium | reverse complement strand
TGGACGGATCTGCTCGATTGACACAACTGGCAATGCGCACATTGAGTGAGACGGTAGAGCGCGATCATGACCCACTGTGCAGCAGTCGTGATTGGAGGGATGATGGCCAATAGGTAGGGGCATCGAGCTGTCCTGGTGGCAAGGCGCGGTCTCGCTTGAGATCGCCGCAGAGGCAGGCAACAACATGGCAGCGCTCAGAAACGCCAGACCGACAAAGATGAGTCCGATGACCGCCATGGAGCGAACTTGCAACACGTGTGAAGATCATGCAGCCTGAGGAGCGCAAATGCAAATTCGCAGCCAGGACCAAGAACAACCAGAAGATCGCTACTTCATCTCCTTGATGTACTTCGTCAAGTCTTTGATCTCCTTGGGCGTCAGCGTTGCCTCGTAAGGAGGCATTTTGTTTCTTCCCTTGGCGATCACTCTGGCCATCTCAGAAAGGGAAGTCTTCATGACTGCGGGATCCTGAAAGCTTTTGGCTCCGAGCCCCTTTCCGACAGGGGACGGGCGACCCGACGCGCCATGACATCCCTGACAGTTCGCTTTGTATAGATCCTGCGGCTTCTGCTCTGCGGCAAAAGAGCTGTTCACCGATAACGCAACGACTAGACCAACCAGTAACGAGCCGCGGAAAAATGTCGCCATACGAGTAGAAGTTCTCTTCTCTGTTATTTTTTTCGAATCTGCGGAAGAAATAGCGCTATCGCTTTGCAGAAATTCCTTGCTCCCTCTGTTCTTCGGTTGCAGCGGTGAGGCCTCTGTATCTCACTTGCCCGCACCAACCGCCGAACCCACGGCGCTAGTGCAAAACGCGCAGCGCTTGGCGGCAATGGGAATTTCGCTCAGACACTCCGGGCACTTCTTTGTCGTAGGATCTGGCGGCGCCAGTCCCCGGTTCTTGCGTTCCGTGTAGGCATTCACTGGCGCTACCACGAAGAAGTACACGGCCGCCGCGATCATGACGAACGCAATCACGGCATTCAGGAACGCTCCGTACATGATCTTGCTGTTGTTGATCGTGACGCTCAGATCGGAAAAGTCTCGTTTACCACCAATCGCGGCAATCAGAGGGGTGAAAACATTCGTCACCAGCGATGTAATGACCGCGCCAAAAGCTGCGCCGATCACCACCGCAACTGCCAGATCGACAACATTTCCGCGCAAAAGAAATTTCTTGAAGCCCTGCAGCATGGCGTACCTCCCCGGTGTAGAGGCGGCAGCATAACAGAAAAAGCCACTCAAATTAGTGGCTTATCCGGATGTTGGAATTTAGGCGTTTGTGTGGCCGCTGGCGGAGATCAGCAACTCGCGAAGACGAGCAGCTTGCGTCTGCTCTGTTGTCGTGTCGTTCAGGTACTCGATACCGTAAGAGTATCCGCGGCGATTGCGCACTTCTGCTTTTACGCGCAACGGCTGTCCGGAGTATGCCGGAGTGAATTCGATTTCGACAATGTCACCGATGCGCAGCTCGACTCCGGCGAAAACGGCCAGGCCTCCGTCGCTCATGTCACGACCACGCGCCTCCACGATCTTGGCTGTGTGCAAAGAGTTCCAGAAGATTAAGCGAATCGGAATGTCGATCTTGTGCCGCTCCCACCGTCGCTTGCGCGCGAAGCCAATGGAAGGTTGAGGAGAGGAGAAGGCAGTGGCCATGCCGTGATAATAGCGACGGTCCAGCTTTCTCCGAAGATTACTAAAGGCACAGCTTGGTAATGCATCGCGCAAATTCAGAGCGGCGTCCTGCATACCGCTCAAAATACAGAACTTTTGACGGACGCATTTCCACAGCCACGGTGACCGGGATCACTCGCACGGTTCTGGCGTTCTTCCTTCTCTATTCGCCCAAGTTACTTTCCAGAAGATTCGTCTCAGTGCGCGAGATGAACGGCGACGAACAGAGCAGCGCGTCGCAAAAGACGTGCTGCGGCTGCCCTGTTCTCGATATGTGACTACCAGGGTCAACCTGGAAATTCTCCTTGGCCTCCAATCCAATGAAACCCGTGAATCCAGCGATACGCGATTGTGGCTTGCCACAGCTCGCAACGTTTTGAAACTAAATAACCAAAGGGAGCTCTCATGAAAGCGGTAGTGTTTCGCGGTATCGGCAACATTCAGTTGGAAAACGTTCCTGACCCTAAGATTCAGAAGCCAAATGACGCGATTGTCCGGCTGACGGCCAGCGCGATTTGCGGCACTGACCTCCACATGGTCCGCGGCACCATGGCGGGAATGAAACCTGGAACCATTTTGGGACATGAAGGTCTTGGCATCGTCGAGGAGGTCGGAAGCGCCGTGCGCAACTTTAAACTCGGCGATCGCGTAGTGATTGCCTCCACCATCGCCTGCGGAAACTGCTCCTATTGCCGTGCCGGCTACTACTCGCAGTGTGACAAGGCGAACCCAAATGGTCCCGATGCAGGCACCGCATTCTTCGGCGGCCCTGCCTCCAGCGGACCATTCGACGGCCTGCAGGCTGAGTTTGCGCGCATCCCGTTCGCGAACATTGGCATGGTGCGAGTTCCCGAGGGAGTCGCCGATGACCAGGCGATCCTCGCCTCCGACATTGTTCCCACAGCGTGGATGGCCGCGGAGATCGCATGCATACATGCAGGCAGCACAGTAGCCGTATTCGGATGTGGTCCGGTCGGGCAGTTCGTAATTGCATGTGCAAAGCTGTTGAATGCCGGACGCATCTTCGCCATCGATACGATCCCGTCCCGCTTGGAAATGGCGCAGGACCAGGGCGCCGAGATCATCGATTTCAATCGCGAGGATCCGATTGAAGCGCTCAAGGGTTTCACCGGCGGCATTGGAGTGGATCGTGTGATCGATGCGGTTGGAGTAGATGCGACGCATCCGCATCACGGCCCTGCGAAGAAGTCATGGCTGCAGAGTTCCAAAGATCGTGAAGAACGCAAGCTGGTTGCGCCAAAAACCAGCTTGCACGGCAGTAATTGGCATCCCGGCGATGCTCCCTCGCAGGCGCTCTCATGGGCGGTGGAGGCTGTAGCCAAAGCGGGAACAATGTCCATCATCGGCGTGTATCCGGAGACAGCCCAAAGTTTTCCGATCGGGCAAGCGATGGAAAAGAACCTGACGTTGAAGATGGGAAACTGCAATCACCGTAAATACATCCCGATGTTGCTGGACAAGATAGTGAGCGGCGTGCTCGATCCCGAGAAAGTGCTCACCAATGTGGAGCCATTGACCAACGTAATCGATGCTTATAAAGCATTCGATACGCGTCAACCGGGCTGGGTCAAAGTGAAACTTGAACCGTCGGCCTCAAGGCGTGCGGCTTGAAGTCCTGGAAAAACAACGGAACTGTGCGGATGCGTGAACCGCAATTACAATCGAAGTAGCGCCGTTTGCAACAATTCCTTTCTGCCGGTCGGTAGCTTCGAGTGTGTGAGCACTTGTTGAATCACAGGCTTGGGCAACTTGGCTGCTACTTTCAGAACTAATGCATCGGCGGTCTCTGGACGGCGCAAGATTCCAATTTGGATCTCGCGCCGCAGAGACCATTTTGAATGATGGACGAGCATTCTCAGCAATGCGATCGGAGTGTTCGGCCTGCCGAGTGCCTTGACGATGCTGGCCTCCGTCGTTCGCGGATTTTGCAGTGCTGCCTCGATGACAGTTGCCTCAGCATCGAACAGGAGCGCTCCGGCTAACTTAGCCGAACCGCGACGTGCAAGGGCAATCCGTTCTCCCAATGCCAGCGTTTTCAATTTGCCGGCGAGGATTTCCTCGGCCGCCAATTTCAAATCGGGAAGCACGGAAGGCGTCAACGCAACCTGCATAAGTTCAAATGTGAATAGGCGTCTCAACAGCGGCAAGGAGACGTGCCGTGGAGTGTGCCGGTGTCCCACGACTCCCACGAGCACCTTGCGCTGCTTAATCACCGAGTGATTTCGAGCAATCGCCTCGAGAACCGCAGCTTGTAAATCGCGGCGGCGAAGAATCGTCAGCGCAAGATCTTCCGTCAACGCGGCGTGGTTCGCGGCTACTAAAACATCCTCGACAAACGGGCTGGCAATTAACTTTTCGACACCGGCTTCAGCGCGCGTGACAGATAGGGCATCTCTGTTTCCGGAACCTGAGCGAGAATTGTTCATCTTTCCTGGCCCGATTAGCTTCTTGCGCAACTAGCGGATGAATGATCGAAAAATGCTACTGTCAACGGATTCTTCCAGCGAAGCTTGGGGAAGCGAGCAAAATCGCGGTCGACAGTGTGTAGCACACCGCCAAACTCCACTACGAGAGCCGCAGTCTGTGCGTCGGTAACCAGCGGGCCTTGCGCTTGCCCTTCAATAATCATCTCCCGAAACAGCGGCCAGTGGTCGTTACTCGGAGGGATTAGCTGAATATTTGGCTGGGAAAACCATTGTTCGACAACGTTGATGGTTTCCTCAGGCGTGAATCGCTCTCCCGGAAGCCTGGAGTTGGTCATTATCCGCAAGAACCCGTCACCGTTTGCCACGGAAGGCCCACTGGCGTTTCGGAGGAAAACGTTTGTTCCACCCATTGCCTGGCTTTCCCATGATGCGGCGATGCGCTGTCATAGGCGTACAGGGAGGATATTCACGTCGATGTCGATGATGATCACCGTGTGCGGCGCCTTCTATCGACTCAAGGAGCTGCTCCACATTGTCATAGCTCAGACCAGCAGGCAGCTCCAATTTGTGAGGAGTCACGCGAAACGGCTTTCTCGCGCGCGGCTTTGAGTTCGTCAACCCGAGTCGCAGGAAGTGGTTAACAGCGGCCTTGAATGAAACCCCCGATTGTCGCATCTCCTTCCTTAGAAGGCGCATGACATCGTCATCTACCGTCAATGTGGTTCGTACATCATGATGTTCATATAGGAAGCATCAAGATGTCAAAATACTCCTTGTTTCCTGCCGCGCCATTGAAAGCGCTCCCATAACGGGATGTACAGGGCTCAGATTGGCTGTAACGCCGGAATGTTCGGCGCGCACCAGCTCAGCGAATCTCTGACGGGTTTGGGAAGAATGAACAAATACACCGCCTGTGACGGCAACAGCAATCTTCGAAAACTTAGGCCAGAGTTTGCCTATGACAATACCCGTGAGCTGCGCCAACTCGTTCCCTGCTGAAATCAGGATCTCGCAAGCTGATTTATCCCCGGAATTGGCGCAGCGAACAACCGCCGGCAAGAGTGACGAAAAATCCGGGGGCGGATTCGAATTGGCTGTTGAGACTAGCTCCTCAATTGTCTTCAGATCCCAAGCCTTCATCACAGCATCCAGCAGACCGCTAGAGTGCTTGCCGTCGTACGCACGCATGGCGTAAGCCACGGCTTTGCGACCAATCCAGAAGCCAGAGCCTTCGTCAGAAATCATTGGTCCCCATCCTCCGGCGCGACCGGATTCGCCGCGCTCGTTGATTCCGAGAACATTCGACCCGGTTCCCGCGATTACCAGAACTCCTGCGCCCCCACAAAACGCGGCGCGGTGAGCGACAAGGGCGTCATTAACCACTTGCACGTCTCCCGCAACAAGCTGCTTTAGGACGCTATAAGTCCATTTGGTGACCTCGGGAATGCTGGACCCGGCGATGCCAATACAAGTGCGCGCGATCTGCAAGGGAGCCACTCCTGCCGACCGGCACGCCTCACCGACCGCAATTTCGAGGGCCTCTCCAGCTGCGTCTTCTCCCACTTTCTTGATCTTGATCGTTCCTCCAACGCTGCTTCCCAAGACACGAAACTCATCCCCAACCACGCACTCGGTCTTGGTTCCACCACCGTCGATTCCCAGGAAGAAACTCACGCAGTTAGTTCTATCACGGGAACTTATGCGCTTTTCCGAGACCAGTAACCCACAGAGGTGACTAGGGAAAATGGCGTTTCATCGCTTCACATCGGCTGCGAAATCCTTATTGCTTTTCTCAGAATGCTGGGTAATGATGCGCATTACACCCCCTAAAAATCATTAACTAGTGAGTAATCGAAGCAAATGAAGGATATCTACGAGCTTATTCGTCAAAAGGAAGCTGATCTAGAGCGCATCCAGCGTGAGGTTGATGCATTACGGCTTAGCGCCAAACTGCTGGAGGAAACCGGCCGTACTCCTGCTCCCTCGGTTGCGGCAGCATCGGCTGCGACGACGGTATATCACCCCGCGGCGAAGTCTCATCCTGCACAGCCTGTTGCTACCCCCGCCGCATGGGCATCCGCCAAGCAATTTCCATAAGGTTCGCTGAGGATTTCCGTTCATGGGTACTTCCGCCAGCCCAATTGGGCGAGATGAAGAAGCTGGATCCGATCAGCGGCAGTCTGCTCGCAAGGTCATCTCCGCACCCATCGCTGTCGAATTGCAGCCTGGCCAAGAGGCTTGGATACGCGACTTGGGAGAGGGTGGTCTTAGTGTTTCGAGCAGTTCGCCGGTGGCAATGGGGTCCTCTGCCACTCTCAGGTTTGAGCTGCCTGCGACTGACTCTGTAATCGATGCGGCTGGCGTAGTCGCCTGGAGTGACGACCACGGAAGAGCAGGACTTCGTTTCACGCGAGTTGAACCCACATCGGCGGCTGCCCTCCGCAAATGGCTGACTTCGAGCCCCAGCAGCTATTCATCGCGCTTGGACGGTGCTT